>JANLPB010000230.1:0-14112 GCA_031366885.1 Ilumatobacteraceae bacterium | reverse complement strand
GCCCATCTCCTTCAGCTTGCGAACATTGATCTTGAAGTCCGGTCGCTCCTGGCCGGTGCGGCGCGCGAGTTCAGTGCTGACCACGCCCGGGTGCTGCTCGATCAACTTCAGCGTGGTGCGCGTCCATGGTGCGCCCGCGTTGCGGTCCAACCGATCCAGGCGGGCGCGCAGTGCAGCAATGTCGTCATCGGTCAGTTCGGCGACGGCTCGTCGTTCGATGCGATCGTCGATGCCGACGTACCGCAGATCGACGCGCCACACCATTGTTGCCGGCGCTGGCTGCTTGAGGCGCTTCAAAAGTGTTGCCAGATTGGCTTCTCCGGCTGCAACGGCATCGGCCTCGGTCAGCGATCCGACCACCACTTCACTGACATCGGTGGCCTCCAGCAGCATTCCGGCGACGCGGTAGCGCCCGCCGACTTTGGCCTGCGGCTTGGTCCACGTTCGGAAGGTGACAGTGATGGAGCCATCGGCCAGACCCGGCCACGCTGAGGCACTGAACAGCACGGTCAGGTTCCGCTGACGGGCACGGACCGGGCATGGCTGGCAGAGGCGCTGCCGGCGACGACTCCCAGGCCAATGAAAACGGTACCCGCAACCCAGCGCTGCACGAACGGCAGCGTCTTGCCGCGCACCAGCACATCGCGGAGCTGACTAGCCACGAGCGAGTAGGTGCCGTCGGTGCAGAAACCGATGGCAACGAACACCAGGCCCAAGACCAATGCCTGGATCCCCGGCCGGCCTACCTCTGGACGAATGAACTGTGGCAGGAACGACAGGAAGAAGAGCGCGACCTTGGGGTTGAGGACGTTGACCACGACGCCCTGTGTGAACGACCGGCGCACGCTCACCGTTGGCTGGTCGACGGCGATCGTCGGGGCCGGTCGCATCAGTGTGCGCACGCCGATGTAGACGAGGTACCCGGCACCCAACCACTTCACGGTGTTGAATGCTGCGGCCGAGGTGGCGAGCACGGCCGAGAGACCAACAGACGCCGCAATGACATGCACGAGGTTGCCGAGCGTCAGGCCCGCAACGCCCGCGAGGCCAGCTCGGCGGCCGTCACTCACGCTGCGGTTGACGACATAGAGCACCGCCGGACCGGGAATGACGAGCAGCAGCAGCGACGCGGCGGCGAACGCCGCAATGGTGGACGGGCTGGGCATGAATGCAGACGCTATTACGTCAGACCTCTACGTCGACGGGTTGTTCGGGAGGACCGTCTCGGCGAAGGATGCCGAGGTGGTGGCTGAGCCGACCCGGGGCGACTGGAGTGGCACCGTGAAGATCATCTGGGTGCCACCACCGAACCTCGAACACGTACTCCGCATTCAGTTGCTCCCATGTCAGGGCGGGCTGAGGAGTGAACGCCGGTGTGCGGACTACATAGATCCGTTCGATCTGTCCATCATGACTGCCATCGATGAAGGGCACGATGTGTAATCGATTCCACACGTGAGGTCCGATCTGCACAGGTGGAGCGCCGACTTCCTCCGACAGCTCTCGTCGAAGGGCGTCATGATCAGATTCGCCCTCCTCGATACCGCCCCCCGGTAGCGCCCATTTGGTACCCGAGTCGGGGAACTCAAACCGGACCAGCAGCACGCGATCTTGAGGATCGAGCACCACGGCCCGTACGGCTTGGCGAATGCGAAGGCCCTGCGTGCGGGCTGTGTAGTCGAACGCGCTCACTCGTCGGGCTGGTCGCGCAGGCCGTCGTTGAAAGCTTTGTACATCTCGTAGATGCCCTTACACTTTTCGCAGATGGGCAACTGTTTTGGATCTCGTGACGGGACCCACACGTGGCCACACAACGCCTCCAGCGGGCTGCCATAGATGCGCGCCTCCAGCACCTTGGCAGCTGCGTTCTCACCTGGCTCCGTCTTGACGATGTGGGCCGACAACGGCTCGCCGGTCTCCAGCACCTCTTCGGTGCGAGGAATGGTCTCGACAGTCATTGGGGCAGTGCGCGTCACGGGTGACAGTCAACCACAGCGGATGGTTACGATGTCGGGCGTGCCGCTTTACGAGTTCCGCTGCCGTTCCTGCGACGAAACCTTCGAGGTCCGCCGTCCGATGAGCGAGTCCAGCGCGCCTGCCACGTGCCCGCAGGGGCACGACGGCGCCGTGCGATTGCTGTCGGTGTTTGCCAGCGTCGGGGCCACGGCCGCATCCGCACCGGCAACCCAGGCGCGACCTTCCGGCGGGGGTTGCGGCGGCGGCTGCGCCTGCGCTCACTGAGCTGAAAGGCTTGCCAGTTCGGCGGCGATGTTTGCCCGTGCTCTGGTCTCGCGCTGAGTACGCATGGTGTTGGTGAAATACAGATGTGGCTGCGCAAGAAAGCTGGTCAGCACCGCAGTGCGCCCGGCCTTCCAGGCGCCGTCGTCGACATGTGAGTACTCATGACGAACTCCGGTGACGTAGTCCGCGTACGCCTGAGGAGGTGCACCAAGAATTGCGAGATCGGCGTCGACCAGCAGTGCTTCGTCAGCGTCGCAGGGGCGATGTTCGGCGGTCGCGAGGACCAATCGCTCGACCAGTACTTGTCGAGACGTTCCCCAGCCCAGGTCTGCGGCAGCGCCGCACGCGAGCAGTGCGCTGCAGGCCTCGTTGTCGTTCGCCCCGGGCACGTACACGGCGTCGTGCCACAGTGCGGCGAACTTCACTGCCGCCAGATCAGTGGTGGATTCGCCCGCAGCCGCAAGCGCCGAGACGTGGCGCAGCACCCACATCACGTGCGTGAGCGTGTGATATTGGCGATGAGATTCGCGGTGGCGCGCGACCAGCGAATCGAGAATGGAGTCGTGGCCGGCGGACGCAATGTGACGCCAGGCGGTTCGTAGTTCCACCTCCGGCGCAGTCATGATGTGATCGTATGTGGCGATGACAGTGTTGATCGACGAACCCCGCTGGTACTTCAAAGGCAGGCTGTGGGCCCATCTGATCAGCGACGCAACCCTGGAAGAACTGCACGCTTTTGCGGTGGCGGCGGGCATACCGCGTCGAGGTTTTCACGGTGACCACTACGACGTGCCGCAGGAGTACTACGACGAGATGGTGGCGCAGGGCGCTGTGCCGACGCCCAGCCGTGAAGTGGTGCGGCGCTTGCGGGCTGCCGGATTGCGGTTGAGCCCGAGCGAGCGTCGAGCCGCCGAGTAGCAGCAATCTCATGGTGATGGCGTCATGGCGTGATGGGCGCCAACCGCGACCAGCGCTCGGGCTCGCCGAGAAGGTCGCGGGGGCACTGCGCGCCTGATGGGCCGATGACATACCACTCGAGCAGATCGACCCCGTGCGTGGCCGCCAGCGCACTGGCCTCCAGCCAGCGATCGATGTCGCCAGGCAACACACGCCCTGCCGGCCGGACGCTGGCAAGGACCATCGCCGCCGCTCGCGGCAGCCCCTGCGCTGCGCGCACGATGCACTCGGTGACAGAAAGCACCGAGTCGGCCTGAACGGTGCCCGACACGATCGTCACGACGCTGCCATTCCCATAACAGTCGAGCAAAACGGCCAAGGTCTCGGGTTCGAGCGGCTGTGACATGGACAAGAACAGCACACGCAACGCATCGGTGCCGCAACGCACTGGTGCGGGGCGGGGCAGGGGCGTGGGTGGCAACTCAGCGGTGGGCGAAACTTCTGAACCGGGCATGCGGCAACCTCCGGACGTGGCCAGCGTGCGCGGGCAGCACTGGCAGGAATGTCATCAACGGGGGAAGCCGTGGGCGGCACCGTACGCGGAGGGTGTGACAGGGTTTCGGGTCGGCAACGGTTGCTACGCTGCGGCCTCATGGCTGACGTCACCATCTACCACAACCCGAATTGACACTCGTCCAGCAATGCCGTGAGCATTGCCCAGGAACTCGGCGTCCAGGCCGACATTGTGCTGTATCTGAAGACTCCGCCCGACGCAGCGACCCTGCGCGACATCATCTCCAAGCTGGAGGACCCCGTGACTGATCTTGTCCGCCGCGACAGCCTGTGGAAGAAGCTGGGGCTCGTCGAGGCCGACGCTCAGACCAGCGAGCAAGTGGTCGACCTGTTAGTGCGGCACAAGCAACTGCTGCAGCGGCCAGTGCTGGTCACTGCGACGAAGGCCATCATCGGTCGCCCGAAAGAACGAGTGCGCGAGCTACTCGCCTGAACCGCTGCTCGCCTCAGAAGCTCACGACTTGACAGCTAGTGGCGGCGGCGCCCGCGACCGCCGATGGCTTGCAGCACCAAGAGCAACAGCACCGCGCCGAGCGCCGCAACCAGGATCGAACGAACGTCGAAGTCGTTGATGCCGTTTTCGCCAGCGGCCTGCATCAACGCACCGCCGATCAAGGCGCCGAGCACGCCGACCGCGACTGTGTAGAGACAGCCGCTCTTGTCGTCGCGTGTGATCCAGCGCGCAAGCAGCCCGGCGAACAGGCCAACGATGATCCAACCGAGGATGTTCATGCGCTCACCCTAATGTGTGTCAACGACATGTGAGCCAACGGCTGTCGTGATGAGAAACACCAGGTCACCATCATCGAACGATGCCAACTCGCGAGGAGAAGTGTTGACCTGCCGGAAGCCAACTCTGTCGAGCAGCCGTCGAGATGGCTCGTTGGCAGGATGTACCGCAGCCCATAACTCGCACCGGCCACCGTCGGCCAAGTGCGCCATCAACCAACGAACTGCCTCGGTCGCGTAACCATTGCCGCCGGTACTCGGGCCGAACACGTACGCAATCTCGGCCCAGTCGAGGTATCCGGTGGCTTGGACGTAACCGAGCATCTGGCCGTCGTCGCGCCGCCGTACCGCCCAGTTCCACCAATGATCCTCGGCCGCGTCGGTGCCAGGTCCGAGCGCGAGCTGATCGATCCATGCGTGCATCGCCTCGCGGGTCGTGACCGCAGGGCCGCCGAGGTATGCGCCGACCGACGCGTGGCGGAGCGCGGGCACCAACTCAGCGACGTGATCGTGTCCCAACGGCTCGATGAGCAGGCGCTCAGTTGTCGGCATCTCGTGAGGATTGTGGCGTACCCACCGGGTGAATGCCAACGCGATTTGTATTCGGCTCTGCGTCGAGGGGGCCTCCGGCGTAGTGTCCGGAACCGTGGGGAAACGGGCCAAGGCGTACACGCTGCAGACGCCGGGGGCCGGTGGCTGGGGTCTGCTGCGCGCAATGTTGCGCGAGCAGCGGACGGGCTTGATGGCAGGCGTTGCAGTGGGGTTGTTGTGGAGCGCGGGCAAGGTGACCGTGCCGAAGCTCACCAGCCTCGCTGTCGACCGGGCAGTGCTCGGTACCGGCTCGCTGTGGTTCTGGTCGTTGTTCATCGCCGCGATCGCGGTGATCGCCGGCATTTTCACGGCTTGGCGGCGATGGTTCGCGTTTCGCGAGAGTCGGCTGACGGAGACCAAGTTGCGCGAGCAGCTCTTTGCACACATCTTGCGGCTCCATGTTGCCTACCACGACCACACCCAGACGGGCCAGCTGATGAGTCGCGCGTCCAGCGACTTGCTGCAGATCCAGGGGTTTGTGGTGATGATCCCGATCACCGCGTCGAACCTGATGATGGTGGGCACGATCGTCGTGATCCTGGTGATCCAACAGCCCCTGCTGGCGCTGGTCGCCCTGGCGCCACTGCCGTTCTTGAATGTTCTGGCGACCCGCTTTTCGCGGCGGATCCACCCCGCTGTGCTGGCGGTGCAAGCCGAGCAGGCGCAGCTGGCCACGGTGGTAGAGGAAGCGGTCAGCGGGGTGCGAGTGATCAAAGGCTTCGGCGCCGAGGACGTGACCGCCGCACGGTTGCGGATAGAGGCCGACGACATCCGACGTGTCTCGCTGCAGTCAGCGCGCGTACGCAGCACATTCCTGCCGGCGCTCGACCTACTTCCCAACATTGGGTTGATCGCGGTACTCGCCATCGGTGGCCACCGGGTACTGAACGGTGAAATGTCTCGCGGCGAGATGTTGGAGTTCATGCAGTACATCGGGTTGCTCATCTTCCCCCTGCGCAACCTGGGAATGACGGTCGCGTTCGGGCAGCGAGCCGCGGCGGCACTGCTGCGCGTGAACGAAGTGCTGTCAACGGTGCCCGCCGTCCAGGATGCCACGCAACCGAGGGCCCTCCCGGCGGGCCAACGGGTTGGTGAGGTCGTGTTCAGTCACGTCGGCTTCGGTTACGACTCCGACAATCAGGTGTTGCGGGACTTCGACTTGTTCATTCCAGCTGGCGCCTCGGTCGCGGTTGTGGGTGCTACGGGTAGCGGGAAGTCAACACTGGCCCGTCTTTTGGTGCGGTTCTACGACGTCAATGAAGGGGCCATCACGATCGACGGCCTTGACGTTCGCGACCTCACCTTGGCTGACCTTCGCCAGTCCGTCGCGATTGTCTTCGAAGACACCTTTCTCTTCCACGACACCGTCGCAACCAACATTGCGTTTTCCCGTCCGGACGCTTCGCAGGCCGACATCGAGGCCGCGGCGTCGTTGGCCGGCGCTCACGACTTCATCCTCGAACTTCCAGAGGGTTACGGGACTCTGCTCGGCGAGCGTGGATTCTCGCTGAGTGGTGGCCAGCGTCAGCGCGTCGCGCTCGCTCGTGCGATCCTCGCCAATCCACGCGTGCTCGTGCTCGACGATGCCACGAGCGCCGTCGATCCTTCGAAGGAGCACGAGATTCGCGAGGCGATGACGACCGTGATGGAAGGCCGCACCACCATCGTCATCGCTCACCGTCCCGGCACCATTGCACTCGCCGACACCGTTGTGTTGCTGGACGAAGGTCGGGTCGTCGCGACGGGAACCCATGACAACCTGCTGGCCACCAGCGAGCGCTATCGGGCAGTGCTCGCCGCTCTGGCCGAACTGGACGACGACGTCGTGGCGAGCGGGGAGGTGAGCTGACCATGTGGGCGTCGGGTGGTGTGAGCGATGAGGACAAACTCGACCGCGCCGAGACCGGTCGCGTGCTGCGGCGCTCGCTGCAGTTTGCGCAACCGTATCGACGCACCATCTGGTGGGCCGTCAGCCTCGTCTCGGTGTCCGCGCTCTGCACGGTTGCCGGCCCAGTGTTTGTCAAGGTCGGCCTCGATCATGGAATCACGAATGCGGATGCCTCTGCGCTGAACTTGGCGGTCGCCGGATTCGTACTGACGGTTGTGGTCGGTTACTTCGTTGCGCGTGCCCAGCAGTTGGCCATCAACCGCGCAGGCGAAGGTTTCCTGCGCGATCTCCGCATCGCAGTTTTCGACCGGCTGCAAGCGCAGTCGATGGCGTTCTTTGACCGCAACAAAGCAGGTGTGCTGGTTGCACGTATGACGGCCGACATCGAGAGCATGGGGGAGTTGATCCAGTGGGGCCTACTGCAGTTCGTCGGCGCTGGTTTGCTGTTGTTGATGACTCTGATTCTGATGACCGCGCTCAGTTGGCAGATGACGCTGGTCGTCGTGGTGTTTGTTGCTCCAGTGCTCGGCCTCGCGTCCGTCCGCTTTCAGCGTCTCTCGAACGTGGCATACCTCGACGTGCGCGAGCGGGTGGGCAGCAACCTGTCGAACCTGCAGGAGGGCATCACGGGGGTTCGTGTCATCCAGGCGTACGGCCGTGAGGCAGAAACGCAACGCCGATTCGTCAGGTCCAACCGGGCGCTGTACGGCAGCCATCTGCGGAGCGTCAAAATCAGCACCTGGTACTTCGGGCTTGTCGAATGGTCGGGCATTGTGTCCATTGCTCTCGTCGTTGGTGTCGGTGGTGCACTGGTGCATCGAGGCTCAGTCGGCTTTGGAACCGTGGCAGCGTTCATTCTGCTCCTGGCCAACCTGTTCGACCCCGTGCAGCAGTTGTCCCAGCTCTACAACACCGTCCAGAGCGCTGCTGCCTCTCTGCACAAGCTGTACACGCTGATGGATACGGTGCCCGATGTTGCCGAGCATCGCAAGCCGGTGCTACTTCCCGGGACAGGCGTGCTGGAGGCTCACCGAGTCACGTTCACGTATGACGGCAGCGAGCGTCCGGCGCTCAGTGAGGTCAGTCTCGCCATCGCTCCGGGTGAGCGGCTGGCGCTGGTTGGGCCGACGGGGGCTGGCAAGAGCACGCTGGCCAAGCTGCTGAGCCGGCTCTACGACCCCACCAGCGGATACGTCACGTTCGGTGACATCGACCTGCGGGCGGCGTCGTTGCAATCGCTGCGCGAGAGGGTGGTGGTGGTACCTCAGGAGGGGTTCTTGTTCGGAGGAACCATCCGGGAAAACATTCGCATCGCTCGCCCTGGTGCCACCGACACCGAGGTAGCGGACGCGCTGCACGCAATCGGCGTACTGGAGAGATTCGAGGAGTTCACCGACGGTCTAGAAACCGAGGTCCGCGAGCGCGGCTCGCGGCTCTCGGCCGGTGAGCGACAGCTGGTGTCGTTGGCCCGAGCCGCGCTGGTGGACCCTGCGGTACTCGTGCTCGACGAGGCAACCAGCAACCTCGACCCCGGAACCGAGGCGGTGGTGGAAAAGGCGCTTGAGCGTTTGATGGAAGGGCGCACCGTCATCGTGGTTGCCCATCGTCTCAGCACGGTGCGACGCGCGGACCGCATCGCCGTCATCGATCACGCGCACCTGGTCGAGTTGGGCACCCATGACGAGTTGGTCGCCCGCGGTGGGCGCTACGCGGCGTTGGCGGAAGCGTGGGCCCGATCGCAGCCAACCGCTGAGGGTGCGGCCGGCCGCTAGACCACGGTCGCTCTAGGCCCGGTCGAACGCCAGAGCGAATTCGAGGATGCCGTGGTCCTCTGTCTTGATGGTGGCCACAGAGGGACTGGGAATTCCGAAATCGGTGAACAGCACCGGAATTTTCCCCAGCACGCCGACGCGGCCGTTCAAGAAGGTGGCCTCGACGTCGAACGTGACCGACTTGGTGGTGCCCCGCAAGGTGAGGTCGCCGGTGGCACTGGCAGTGATGGTGGTCCCGTCAGTAGGTACCTGCTGAAAGTCAATCGGTTGCGTGAGTACGAAGGTCGCGGTCGGAAAGGTCGCGACGTCCATGATGCGGCCGTTGAACTGGCCGTCGCGTCGCGACTCGTCGCTCTTGAACGTAGTCATGTCCACGGTGAAGTCGCCGGCGGTCACGGTGGTGGCGCCGATGGTGAACGTGCCGGTGATCGCTTGGGTGCGACCGTTGGCGGTGGTGTCGAATCCGTTGATGCTCTCATTGACGCGGTATCCGACCTCTGAGCCGTCGGCGATCACCCACGGGCCTTCGACACCGTCCACCGTCGCCGGGGGGAGAGTGGTCTGTGCATCTGTCGCGATCGAATCTGTGGTGACGGGCGCATCTGTGGCGACCGTCGTTGTTGCAGTCAGCAGGTCCTTGACGTCGCTGCTATCGAATTCGTCGTCGGCCTTGTTGATGAACTTGGCGTATATGAACGAGCCGGCTATCACCACCAGTACGAGAGCCACAACAACGGTGACGAGCTTCTTCCAATGCTTCTTCATAGCGATCCTTCAGTTGGCCAACGCGACACGGCTCGAGATGCGATGTTTGCACACGCAAGGAACTCTTCAGCGACAAGCGGTGCTACTCCGCTGCGGTGGACCCGTCGCTCAACTCAACTGACGAAGTACGTTACGGTCAGCACGGGAAGTGAGGCGGGATGCCTGAAGTGGATGAGGTTGTCGCTGAGAACCGACGATTGACGGCCGAAATCGCGCAGCGCACGGCTGAGTTGGCGATCCTCAATGATATCCAGCAGGGCGTTGCCGCCGGCGTCGACTTCCAAGAGGTGGTCGACCTTGCGGGTGATGCACTCCGCAAGATCTTTGGCGACGCCGACGTCGCGATCCTCTGGCACGACGACGTGGCCAACCTCCTCCACTATCTGTACATCTACGAGCTCGGGGAGCGGATTCTCGTCGAGCCGAGAACCCCTGTTCCCGGTGGTGCGTTCGAACAGATGGTCGCGTCGCGTCAAGCGAAGATCGTCAATTCGCTCGCAGAACAGACAGCCGCCGGCTACGCCAAGCCGCCCGATGGTTCTCGGCAGGAGAGATCGCTCGTCGATGTGCCGATCATCGGCAGCGAGCGTGTGTTGGGTGTGATCACGCTGGCTGATTTCGAGAGCGAGGGTGCGTTCGGCGACTCGCAAGTCGGTCTGCTGACGAGTGTGGCTGCGAGCTTGAGTATCGCCCTGCAGAACGCACGCCATATCGACGAGACACAACGGCTGTTCAAGGAGAGCGAGCAACGCGCCGCTGAGCTGGCGGTGATCAATAGCGTGCAACAGGCTCTCGCCTCCCGGCTCGATATGCAGGGCCTCTACGACGCGGTCGGCGACAAGATCCGTGAGATCTTCCAGGGTGGCGACCTACTGCTGCGCGTCATCGACCGTCACACGGGTTTGGTGGAGTACCCATACGCCTACGAGCTAGGGGAACGGATTTCCATCGACCCCAACCCGGTGACGGGCATGATGGCGCACGTGCTGAGTATCGGCACATCGTTGGTCATCAACGAGAACATGGAGGAGGAATCGGCAAAGATCGGGGCGCCGGTCATCGATGGCACGGCCGAGGAGAAGTCTGGCGTGTGGGTGCCACTGGCTTGGGGAGGCGAGACGCGCGGGATTATCAGCATCCCCAACTACGAGCGTGAGCACGCCTTCGGCGAGACCGACGTGCGGTTGTTGGAGACCCTGGCCGGCGCGCTGAGCGCTGCGCTGCAGAATGCGGAGCTGTTCGCCGAGACGCAACGGTTGTTCGACGAGAGCGAGCAGCGCGCCGCCGAGCTGGCCATCGTCAACAGCGTGCAGCAGGCGCTGGCCTCGGAGCTGAACATGCAGGGCATCTATGACGCAGTCGGGCACAAGATTCGGGAGATGTTCAACGAGGCCGACATCGACATTCGGGTGTTCAATCCGAGTAATGGCCTGGTTGAGTTTCCATACACCTTCGACCAGGGGCAGCGGATCTTCGTAGAACCGATGGCGCTGGTCGGCACCACCGCGTACGTGATGCGCACTCGGCAGACGTTGCTGGTCAACGAAAATTTTGCGGAGACAGTTGCCGAGGTTGTGACCAATCTTGTGCGCATCCCCGGAACGTCGACCGAGGAGAAGTCGGCGGTGTGGGTGCCGCTGATATGGGGCGGTGAGGCGCGTGGCCTCGTGTGCATCACTGATTATCAGCGCGAGTACGCGTTCAGTGAGTCCGATGTCCGCCTATTGGAGACTCTGGCGGGGGCGATGAGCGCTGCATTGCAGAACGCTCGCCAGTTCGATGAAACGCAGCGACTGCTCACTGAGACTGAGCAGCGCGCTGCTGAACTGGCGGTGATCAACAGCGTGCAACAGGCGTTGGCCGCGGAGCTGAACATGCAAGGGATCTACGACGCGGTGGGCCACAAGATTCGGGAGATCTTCCGCGACGCGGATGTCGACATCCGCATTCTCGATCCTGTGAGTGACCGCATCTCGTTTCCATTCGTCTACGACAATGGCGAGCGGATCACGATCGAATCGACTGCGCGCGGGGGGATTGCGGCCCATGTCCTGAACACCCGCGAAACTGTGCTCATCCAGGAGAACATGGCCGATGTGATCGTGAAGTACGGCTCGTTCGTGTTGCCCGGGACTCAGCTCGACAAGTCGGCGTTGTACGTACCGCTGCTCTGGGGCGACGAAGCCCGTGGGTTGGTGAGCATCAGCAACTACCACCGCGAGCACGCGTTCAGTGAGTCGGACGTGCGCCTGTTGCAGACCCTGGCAGGAACGATGAGTGTGGCGTTGCAGAACGCAGGCTTGTTCGACGAAATCCAGCGGCGGACTCGCGAGAGCGCAGCCCTGGCGGAGGTGGGCCGTGACGTGTCGGCCACGCTCGACCTGGCCACCGTCATGGAGCGCATTGCGCTGCACGCGAAGGAACTGTTGAATGCGGACACCAGTGCCATTTACCTACCCGACGACGGCGCCGAGCGCTACCGGGCGATCGTTGCTGTGGGTGAGATAGCCGATGAACTGCGAGCGGACCCCGTACAAACCGGTGAAGGCATCATCGGCAATGTCGTGGTCAGCGGCCAAGCCGAGAGGATCAACGACAGCGGCGCGGATGACCGTGGTGTGCAGATTGCGGGGACCGACGACCAGGGTCTCGAACGGTTGATGGTGGCGCCGCTGCTGGCAGGTGGCGTGGTAAAGGGAGCGATGGCCGTGTGGCGGACGGCTGGCCAACCATTCAGCGACAACGACCTGCAATTCCTGGTCGGGCTGTCGTTGCAGGCCGCGGTCGCAATGGAGAATGCCCGACTCTTCGCCGAGTCGCAGCAACGTGCCGCCGAGTTGGACACGGTCAACACCATTTCGCAACAACTCGCCGGCAATCTTGATGTCACTGCGTTGATCCAACTTGTCGGCCAGCAGATCACCCACATCTTCCGCGCCGACATCGCGTATGTCGCGCTGCTGGATCGTGAGCGGAACATGATCGATTTCGTCTACGAGCACGGTGAAGGAAACGAGTCGATGCCGTACGGAGAAGGTCTCAGCAGTGCGATCATCGACAGTGGCGAAGCACTGATCCTCAACTCGGACATCAGCCGCAGGACTCAAGAACTTGGCGCCTCGGTACGGGGGCGTGAGTCCCTGTCGTATCTCGGAGTGCCGATCGTTGTCGATAGTCGCAGCGAAGGGGTGATCAGCGTTCAGAGCACCGTTCGTGAAGGCGTGTACGACCTCAACGATCAGCGACTTCTCTCAACGATCGCTGCCAACGTCGGTGTGGCGCTGCGCAACGCTCGCCTGTTTGCCGATGCCACCGAGGCGCGGGCCGCTGCGGAGGGCGCCAACGAGGCGAAGAGCTCGTTCCTCGCCACGATGAGCCACGAGATTCGCACCCCGATGAACGCGGTCATCGGGATGAGCGGGCTGCTGCTGGACACTCCGCTCAACAGCGAGCAACGCGACTTTGCCACCACGATTCGTGATTCTGGCGACTCGCTGCTGACGATCATCAACGACATTCTCGACTTCTCCAAGATCGAAGCCGGGCGCATGGATGTGGAGTCACAGCCATTCGACCTTCGCGATTGTGTGGAGTCTGCACTCGACCTCGTCAACTCCCGGGCGATGGAGAAGGACCTCGATCTGGCCTACCTCTTCGAAGGCGACGTGCCCCGCGGAATCAACGGTGACGTCACCCGTCTGCGCCAGATTCTGCTGAACCTGATGTCGAACTCGGTGAAGTTCACCGACAGCGGTGAGGTCGTGCTGACCGTTGTTGCCAGCGAGCCAATCGACGGTCTCGTCACCATCGACTTCTCCATCCGCGACACCGGCATTGGGCTTTCCGAGGCTGGTATGAGTCGCCTCTTCCAGTCGTTCTCGCAGGCCGATTCAACCACCACCCGCAAATACGGAGGTACTGGCTTAGGGCTGGCGATCAGCAAGCGGTTGGCCGAGTTGATGGGCGGCAATATGTGGGCCGAGAGCGAGGGGCTCGGGCATGGTTCCACCTTTCGGTTCACTATCACCGCGCCGACCGCGGAGATCGCCACCGGGCATCGGCGCGACTTCGCCGGCACCCAACGCGAGTTGAAGGACCACCGGCTACTGATCGTCGATGACAACGCCACAAATCGCAAGGTGCTCAGCCTGCAGACTGCCAAGTGGGGCATGACGTCACGCGAGACGGAGTTCCCTGCGGAGGCGCTGCGCTGGATCGAAGCGGGGGAGGAATTCGATCTGGCCATCCTCGACATGCACATGCCGGAGATGGACGGCGCCGAGCTCGCCGCACGCATTCGGGCGGTGCGGCCAACGCTGCCACTGGTGCTGTTCAGCTCACTGGCCGGCCGTGAAACGGGCAACTCCGATCTGTTCGATGCGTTCCTCGCCAAACCGGCTCGCCAGTCGCAGATGTTTGACACCCTCATCACGGTCCTCGGCGATGGTGCGGCCGCTGCGCCGGCTCAACCCTCGAAGCCGACCTTTGACCCGGGAATGGCGGAGCGTCATCCTCTTCGCGTCTTGCTGGCCGAGGACAACGTGGTGAACCAGAAGCTGGCGCTCCGCATACTTCAGCAGATGGGCTACCGGGCGGACTTGGCCTCGAACGGCATCGAAGCTGTTGAGTCGGTGGCGCGTCAGCGTTATGACGTGA
>JANLPB010000177.1:0-14805 GCA_031366885.1 Ilumatobacteraceae bacterium | reverse complement strand
GGTCGATCTGGCCTGTCGCCGGGATCAAATCAACGAGCTAACTGCCGGACGCGCCAGCTCCAGCCAGCAAGGCCACGCACTGCGCAATGACGGCAGCATCCTCTCCGTAGAGGCGCTCGGAGTCCACGTGGAGCGGGAGGTGCGTGGCCGCTGTCAGCCGGCCGACGTGCGCCACCAGGTCGTCGCGGCCAACGGTCATGTCGAGCTGACCGAGCGTCGCGGCAAAGCCGGCACTGGTGGTGGCGAGGGCAGGGAAGCCAACGGTGGTGAGCAATTTGGTGGTGCCGATGTCGTGCGGGTTCGGCATCACAAAAGTGCCGCTCGCGTGGAGGGTTCGGAACTGGCGGCGAAGGTCGAGGGCGCTGGGCATGGGCTCAGTCTTGCGCGGCGGCGATCATGCCCTCTCCCACTCAGCTGACGACGCCACCCAAATGTCGACACTGACGGTGCGACCTGCCTCGGAGGCACCGCCCGACGCACCCGCCTGCCAACGAATCGGCGTCATGTGGAACAGGTCGCCGAGCCCTTCGGCCGTCAGCTCCAACTGAAACTCGACCCGACGAGCCGCGGGTGCCTGCGGTGGCGCTTCGGCCCGTCGAGCAAGCCGTTCACTCGCCTTGCGTTCTGAATCGCCCGACAACTGCGGACGCATCTCGCGCAGATGGTTCGGGCCGGGGGTCACAGTTACCCAAAGGCCACCCGGCCGCAGCACCCGCTCGAACTCCTCGAATGGATGAGGAGCGAAGACCGACACCACCGCCGCCACCGAGTGGTCCAGTACCGGCAACCGATACGCCGAGCCGACGACAAACTGCGCATCGGGCAGCACGCGCGTAGCCATTTGTACGGCGCTCTTCGACACGTCGAGTCCGTACAGCAGTGGCAGACCGAGCTGCGCAAGGTAGTAGCCCTCGCCGCACCCGACATCGAGCAACGGGCCGTCTGGCACACCTACGGCCTCCTTCAGCGCGGTCGCAATCTGCGCGTAGTGCCCAGCGCCGAGGAAACGTCGACGAGCGGCCAGCGCATCGGGCGTATCGCCCGGCGTCGTTGCTGCGCTCAGTCTGCCGCCGACCAGCAGGTTGAGATAGCCGCCGCGACCGCGGTCGAACGCGTGCCCGCCGGGGCACGTCGCGCCCGCCGAGGAGAGCGCCAAGGCGAGGCCGCAGTTCGGACACGCAAGCACCACCGCATCGTTCGTCATCGTGGGGCGAACCTAGTCAACAGAACGGGGCCAACACAGCACAGCGGTGGTCTCGATTCGATGGTAACCTACAACTATATGGTTGTAGATATCACCGAACGGCGCGGCACCGAGCCGCACACAGATCTCGTGTTTCAGGCACTCGCCGACGCCACCCGGCGCGACATCGTGCGGCTCACGATGCACGGCGAGTACTCCGTCTCCCAGCTCGCCAAGCGTTACCCAATGAGCTTCGCCGCAGTACAGAAGCATGTTGCGGTACTCCACCGAGCGCAACTGATCAGCAAGGAACGCAGCGGTCGCGAACAGCTCGTTCGGGGTCGCCCCGACGTTGTCCGAGCAGCAGCGACGCTCCTCGACGAATTCGCCGCCCTATGGCGCGACCGCATCGACAGGTTCGGCGAAGTTCTCGCCGACGAAATGAAAGGCACCCCGAAAATGAAAGGCACCCCGAAATGACCGTCACCGATGTTGATGTCAACAGGGAGAACAAGACCCTCACCGTCACAGCGATGTTCGATGCGTCCGTCGAACGCGTCTGGCAGTTGTGGGCCGACCCGCGCAAGCTCGAACAGTGGTGGGGACCGCCCACCTACCCGGCGACGATGGTCGAGCACGACCTGTCGGTCGGCGGTCGCGTCAGGTACTTCATGACGGGGCCCGAGGGCGACAAGCACCACGGCTGGTGGCGAATCACGAGCGTCGAGCCGCCGTCACGGCTGGAGTTCGAAGATGGGTTCGGTGACGCCGATGGCAACCCCAACCCTGAGATGCCCGTCACCGTCGCTCGTGTCGCCATCGAAGAGGCGGCCGGGGGCGGCTCGTTGATGACGATCGAGAGCAACTTCCCCACTGACGAGGTCATGGCGCAAATGGTGGAGATGGGGATGCAGGAAGGCATCACGCTGGCCGTCGGCCAGATGGACGCCCTGCTCTGACGCTGCCCGGTTGAGGTCACGGTTCAGGTCACGGTTGAGGTGCGGGTTCAGCTCCCCGCCAACGCAGCCTTCACCGCATTCGCGATCTTCGCCCCGTCCGCTGAGGGGCCGGCCTTGGCACGCACCGCCGACACCACGCGCCCCATTGCTTTCATACCCGTGGCACCTTCGGCCGCGGCGGCACCAACTTCCTCGGCGATGAGCCGCTGCATCTCGTCGTCGCTGAGCGCGGCTGGCAGGTAGGCCTCGAGCACCGCGGCCTCAGCGCGCGAGCGCACGGCCTGCTGGGGACGACCAGCGGTGTCGAACGCATCGGCCGTCTCGTGGTGCTTACGAACCTCGATCGCAATGACCGCCAGCACCTGCTCGTCGGACAGCACCGTCACCTCGTCGCCCGCGGTTTCAACGACCGCGACCTCTGACAGCGCCTGGCGCAGGGCGCCCAACGCCAGTTCCTCGCGTGCCTTCATGGCCGCGGTCATCGCTGCCCGCAGCTGGCTCTTCACCGTGTGGTCGGTCGTGTCTGTCATGGCTTCCTCCGAGGGTCCGCGTCACCAGGGTAGAGGGCAGCCGTGCGCGAGCTCACCTGCAATTTCCTGCTACCGCTACGACGGCGTAGCGTCGCACGCATGTTGGCTGCCATCGGCGATCTGGTAGAGGACGTGGTGGTGTACCTGCGGGCGCCCGTGAACGTCGCCAGCGACACGCCCGCGATGGTCGTACGCAGGCGCGGTGGAAGCGCCGCCAACGTTGTTGCGGCCGCGTGCCGCGCCGGTGGCGCGGCGCGCTTCATCGGCCAGGTCGGCGACGATGCAACCGGGCGTGGCCTGACAGACGCGCTGTTCGCAGACGGTGCCAGCGTGTTGGTTCGCCGGGCAGGTCGCACGGGCACCATCGTGGTCCTGGTGGACGTCGCCGGCGAGCGGACGATGCTCAGCGACCGCGCCGCGTGCAGCGACCTGGCCGACCCCGACCCAACGTGGCTCGACGGCGTACACACGCTGCACATCCCGTTCTATTCATTGGTGGGCGAGCCGTTGGCAGCAACCGCCACCACGCTTGCCGGTTGGGCGTCCGAGCGCGGAATCGGCATCTGTGTCGACACCTCGTCAGCGTCGGTGCTGCAGATGGTGGGACCCGACAACGCACTCGCCCGCATCCGCGCGCTGAAGCCATCCGTCGTGCTCGCCAACGAATTGGAGGCGGCGACTCTCGGTGCCGGACTGTGCCCTGGCCACCTCGGAGGCGCTCTCGTGATCATCAAGCACGGCGCCGAGCCTGCACTCGTTCTGGAGGCAGGTCAGCAGGTGCAGACCGTGCCGGCCGAGACGGTGAGCGACGTGCGCGACACCACCGGCGCGGGAGATGCATTCGCGGCCGGCGTTCTCCTTGCATTGGCGGCGGGCGACGACCCGGCCAGCGCCACGCGATGCGGCCACCGCCTTGCCGCCACGGCCGTGCGGCTGCAGAGCTAGCGCGATCTGTGCTGAGCAGCCATCAGCAGGCCAGCCGCACCAGCAATCAACATCACGACCACGCCGACGCTGGTCACCACGTGCGGGGTGAGATCCGTGGCTCCAACGTTTGCGCCGGCGATGCCCAGCGGGTAGTCGCCCACTTCGCCGATCGCTGTCGCCCACTGCCAGGCACCGACGCTGATTGCGCCCAGAGCCATTCCGTACCCCCACCTCCGGTTGGCGAGGAAGCCGACCACACCGCCGATCCCGATGAGCAGCAATGCTGCGAGCCGCAAATACAGCGTCGCCGGTGGCACGAGGTCGTTGGCGATGTTGTCGCCGAACGAGGCACCATTCATCGGGATCAGTGGGCCGATCACGACGGCCAACGTGCCAAGGGCACCAAGCACGCCAACGGCAGGGTTGATCACTGGCCAGCCATCGTTTCCTCCGGCGGTGAGTGACAGAATGAATGCCAGTACCCCCAGCCCAGCTGCCACGACGGCAAGCCAGAACCCGATCTCCTGGGTGGTGGTCAGGGTGAACGTGCCACCGCCGGCGAGCAATGCCAACTCCCGGCCGTCGAACAGCATCGTCACCTGGCCGATGACCCAGCCGAACGCGCCAGCGACCGCCAAACCGGCTCCGCCGGCCAGACCAGAACCCACGCGGCGGCCAGTGGCGCCCAGCGCCGAGCCCGCAATCAACAGCACGGCGGCGATGATGACGCCGACGGTGAGGTTCGACGCGAAGTCGTTCAGCTTGAACGTCTGTTTGTCGACGAAGTCGCCCGCAACTTCGTAGCTTGCGACTTCGACGAACGCGGCAGCCACCGACACCACCCCGGCGAGGGCCGACACAGCGACGAGGGGGGTGATGCGAAATGTCGAGGCGGCGCTAGCGGTCACCGGCAGGTTGCCCGTGTCGCCGCCCTGCGCCGGCATCTGCTGGGTGGCGGTGGAATCCCACGTCGACGGCTCGTAGCCGGTCGGTGACGTCTGCTCGACAACCTTCAGCGCCGCGGTCGCGTCAGAGGGGTCTGGGGTCGGCCCCCACGACGGTGGCGGCAGCGGCGCGCCCGGCGCTGCGCTGACCAGTGCGCCGCCGCATTCGGTACAGAACTTCTGGCCGGGTTGAATCGTTGAGCCACATGCCGGACAAAACATTCGTCTACCTCTTCCAGTACGTCGATTTCGGTGCTACGAACCAGCCGGCCAGAGGTTAGGCCAGATCGTTGGTCTCCCACGCTTGCCGCGGCGTCGCGCTCACCGCGAGGCGCTCCGCCATCCGCGCCAACAGGAAGCTCTCGAACTCTCCAGCCGGTAACGCCGGTGCGTACAGATGACCCTGCTGGTGCACACAGCCAAGAGCGATGAGCGCGTCGGCCTGGGCGCCCGTCTCCACCCCGTCGGAGGTGACTGCGAAGCCGATCTCACGCACCAGGTTGATGATCGATCGGACAATGGCGCGATCATGCGGGTGCGCCGCGATGGTGTCGATCGATACTCGATCGATGCGCACTTCATCGAGCGGAAGCTTGCGCAGCAGGCTCAAGGACGACACGCCACGAGCGAAGTCGTCCAGGCACACCCTGCCGCCGCGCGCTCGGAAAGCGGCGAGATTGGCTGCTGCAGAGGGAAGATCACCGGCGACCGAACTTTCTTGAACGTCGACCGTGACCAGCGACGCATCGATGCCCTGCATCATGTGCTCAATCGGGTCATCACGCCAGCTGCGCTCGGTGGCTTGCGGCGCCATGTTGATTCTGAAGCGAAAGTCGTCCGGTAGCCCGAGCACCGCAAGCCTGCGGATATGGGGTCTGGCGCTCGCAATGACCCGTTCGGTGATTCGCTCGAGCAACCCGGCCGAAATCGCCAAGTCGATGAATTCCTGAGCGGCGATGATCTGGCCATTGCGACGCACCCATCGCGCCAACAATTCGGCACCCACGATCTGACCGTTCGTCGCATCGATTTCAGGTTGAAAGAACGCAACGATGTCGCCGTCGTCGATTGCCCTGCGCAGTGCTTGCTCGCCCTCGAGCCGGCTCACCATCTCCTCCTGCATCGAGCCATCGAACAACTCGACGCGATTGCGGCCACCCGCCTTCGCCCGGTACAGCGCCGCGTTGGCATGGCGGAGCAGTTCGCTCGCCGCCGTGCCGTGGAGCGGCGACGCGGCGACTCCGACACTCACTGACGACGGCACCTCGCGACCCTCCGCGTACACGGGTTGGGCGAGCACACCGACAAGGCGGTTGGCAATCATTGCCGTGGCCCCCATGTCGAGGCCGGGTAGGACCACGACGAACTCGTCGCCGCCCATTCGGCCAGCGATCGACCCAGGCTCCAGACTCCGCGAAAGCCTGTCGGCGATGATGCTGATGAACCGGTCGCCACCTCGATGACCGAGCGCGTCGTTGACGGCTTTGAACCGGTCGAGGTCACAGAACAGCAAGCCGACCGGTTCTTGCGCGTTCGCGTTTGCCAACACCTGGTCCAAAAGCTCAAGCGTGCCGCGACGGTTGTAGAGACCGGTGAGCGGATCGTGCGTCGCCTGGTGCGCCAGACGGCGGTTGGTGGATGCCAACTGATCGTTCACACCAGTGAGCTCGCTGCGCTCGTGAGCGAGGTCACGCAGCAGGCGTTCGCTGCGCCACTGGAGTCGGATTCCGTCGAGGGTGTTGCGGCTGACGACGTGATGCAACACCACCAGCGACACCCCGAAGGAGACCGCCAGCAAGCCCAGCGCTCGTAGGCGTGTGTCGTGGGAGTCGATCAACGACCACGACGACACTGCGATCAACGGCACCAGGTACGACAGGAAGAGATCGCGGCGGCCGGCCGTCACGATGCAGCCGACGGCGCTGGCCGTGGCGGGGAAAAGCGCAAACAGAAGCACAAGATCCGAGGACCTGCCACCGGCGACCCAGGGGCACATCCCGAACAGAGTCCCGATCGAGGCGAATGCGACGGCGATCAGCAGCTGCGTGGAGCGCGACGTGCCCCGTATGTCGCCGCGCATGTAGTAGCAGTACAACGAGATCAGGATGAGCGCGCTGCTGATGGCGGCGACCAACACCCACCAACCCAGACGCGCAGACGAAACGTCTTTGTGGAGCAACGAACTGACGAGCAGAGTGAACGGCAGCAGCAAGAACGGTGTGGGTGCAAGGTTGGTCGTGACGATGGCGAGGGCGCGTTCTCGCACGAAGGGGCCAGTGGCCTCCTCTGCACGGTACACATTCGCGTCCGCCACGTGCTCTGCCTTTCGTCGCGCGCGCCCATCGCGGGAGCGTCGCAATTGTCTTCGGCAGTTCTGGGTCGACACTTAACGTGGTCATGCACAACGAGCGCTGGCGGACGGATAATGAACACATGCGCGGCCGATTCGCCCCTTCGCCCACCGGGCAGCTGCACCTCGGCAACCTGCGCACCGCCTTGGTCTCTTGGCTACACGCCCGCTCGCTGGGCGGCGAATGGCTGGTACGGATGGAGGACCTGGACCGCGTCACCTCCTCGCGAGCCAATGAAACCGACCAACTGCGGTCGCTGGCTGCCCTCGGGTTGCACCCCGATGGGCAGGTCGTTCGCCAATCGGAACGGTTCGAGCTCTACTACGCCGCAATTGCGCGGTTGCGGGCCGACGGCCGCGTGTACGACTGCTACTGCACACGTCGGGAGATCCGCGAGGCCGTCAGTGCCCCGCACAATGAACGAGTGGGCGAGCTGCCGGAGGCCGCGTACCCCGGTACCTGCCGCACGCTCACGGCGCGGCGCCGCGCTGAACTGGTGGCATCGGGTCGACGGCCGGCGGTTCGCCTTGCCGCCGATGGCGAGCGCTTCACGGTGCACGACCTGGTCGCCGGCGTCTACTCTGGCGTCAGTGACGACGTCGTGCTGCAGCGAAACGACGGCGTCCCCGCGTACAACCTGGCGGTCGTGGTCGACGATGCCGCACAGGGTGTCACACACGTCGTGCGCGGCGATGATCTCCTGTCGAGCACGCCCCGCCAACGTGCGCTTCAGCAACTCCTGGGCCTCGCCACGCCCACGTACGCTCACATCCCGATGGTGGTCGCACCCGATGGCGTGCGGTTGGCCAAACGCCACGGTGCCGTCACGTTGCACGACCTGGCCATGCGCGGGGTGACCCCCGACCGCGTGTTGACCCGCCTCGCCACCAGCCTGGGCCTGTGCGGCCCCAACGAGCCGGTCGAGCTACATGAACTGGTGGAGCGCTTTCAAATCGGCGCGGTACCAACGACGCCGTGGTCGCTCAGCGCGACGGATCTCTGACACGATCGCAGGGTGACGCCTAACGACGCGATGCCTAATGACCTGATGCCCAACGACCTGCAGCAGATCCTCGGTTATCGCGGTGCGATCGATGATCGGCGTGGGCTGCGCACCATCGGCGACGAACTGGTCGTCGTCCCGTTTTGGATGCCGCAATTCTGCTCGACGGTGATCCGTGCGGCCGAGGCGGTGGGTGCGTTCGAGCCACAGCCCGACGACCCGGTGCCCGGCCATGAGGTCTCGCTCGCCCTGATCAGTCCGCGGCTCTTCGAGGCCGTCGAGATCGATCTCGGGGTGCGCATCTGGCCGCAGTTGCAGACGGTCTGGCCCTACATCGACTACCGCGGCGTGCGCGATGTTTTCGTCATCCGCTACGCCATGGGTGAACAAGAACACCTTCGTATGCATCACGACATTGCCCAGGTCTCGGCGTCGGTGAAGTTGAACGAGGGGTACGACGGAGCAGTGTTGGAGTTCCCACGGCAGAGCACCACCAACGAAGCCTCGGAGATCGGCGAGCTGCTTGCATGGCCCTCGCTGGTCACCCACCCGCACCAGACGACGTCACTGCGTGGCGGTATCAAATACGCACTGACGATCTGGTTCGAGCTGCCATCTTTCTAGAGAGGTCGTTCGCTAGTCTGGAAGCGTCACAGTCTCTCCTCCCCAGGGCTCCCCTCGTATGACTTCGTTTCGAACCGGTATCGCTTGGCTTTGCATGTCTGGCGCGCTTGTTGGCATGTCGGCCTGTTCGCAGACCTCCAGCGCCGACGCGCCCGCCACCACGCAGACCGCGCCCATCACGCCCGTGGCCACCACGGTGCCCGTCACTACCACCGAAGCACCCACCACCACGGCTGCACCCACCACCACCGAGGCGCCCACTACCACCACGGCTGCACCCACCACCACGCTGCCGGCCAACGTCGTCGTCGTCGGGACAACCATGTTCCCGATGGCTGCAGTCCACAAGAACAATGGCCCCGACACACAAGCTGTGCAGGAGCGCCTGAACCAGTTGGGCTTCTGGACCGGCACGCCCGATGGGCAGTACGGGTTCGCCACGGTGCAAGCGGTGATGGCGTTCCAGAAGTACCTCGGTCTGCCGTCCTCGGGCTCGGTCGACGATGGCACTGCCGCATACCTCAGTGCATTCCCCGAGCGCGCGCACGGCATGTCCGACAGTGGCACCCTGGTCGAAGTCGACAAGGCCAAGCAGTTACTCTTCATCGTGGTCGACGGGCAAACGGTGTGGGCCTTCAACACCTCCACCGGCAGCGGTATCCCATACGAGGCGACCAACAAGAAGGACCCGACCAAGATCGAGAAGGGCGACGCGATGACGCCCGCCGGCCTATTCGAAGTCACTCGGGAACGCCCCGAAGGCTGGTGGGAGGGCGACCTCGGCAAGATCTATCGGCCGAAGTACTTCAACGGCGGCATCGCCATCCACGGAATGACCAGCGTTCCCAACTACCCCGCCTCGCACGGCTGCGTGCGGCTGAGCACCATGGCAATGGACTTCGTGTGGGACAGCGGGCTGGTGCCGATCGGTACCCCCGTGTGGGTTCACGAGTAGTAGTCCCGTGCTACCCGACATCGGTGCCGCCGCGCCGTGGACCGACCCGGAGGTTGTGTCGCTCCGCCGGCTACCGATGCACGTGCCCCTGCCGACTGACGGGAAGGGTCGCAGCCGACGCAACTTGAATGGCAGCTGGCAGTTCCGACTGTTCAACTCACCCGCCGAGGTACCCGCCCGCGCGCTGACGGCCCCCACCACCGGTTGGCAACAGGTCGCTGTGCCCGGCAACTGGACGGTGCAGAACACGGGCGACTTCCCGCACTACACCAACGTGCAAATGCCCTTTCCCGGCCCGCCGCCGCGTCTGCCCGATCACAATCCCACCGGCGTCTACCGCCGCACGTTCGACGTGCCCGCAACCTGGCGAGGCCAACAACTGGTGCTTCACGTCGGCGGAGCCGAGAGCGTGCACGCTGTGTGGGTCAACGGTCAGTTCGCCGGCTACGGCACCGACAGCCGGTTGCCCAGTGAGTACGACATCAGCGCACTCGCCCAGCCGGGCGCCAACACGGTGGCAATCGTCGTCGCTCGCTACAGCGCACTGAGCTACGTCGAAGATCAGGATCAGTGGTGGATGGCCGGTCTGCACCGCGAGGTGTACATCGAGGCGCGCCGCGCAGTGCATCTCGCCGATGTGCGCTGCCACGCCGACCTAGAGGTTGCCGACGGTGTCGGGGTCTTGGCCGTCACCGCCGAAGTGGGTTGGGCCGACCAGCCGGCTCCCGGCCACCGCGTGCGGGTCACGCTGCTCGGCCCCACCGGTTCGCGGGTCGGCAAGCCCTCCGTACAAGACGTGCCGGCCCGCTTCGCCGTGCCCTACGTGTTCAGAGGTTTCGTCACCAATCACACCGTCACCGTGGCAGGCGTTCGCCCCTGGTCGGCAGAGTCACCCGTTCGCTATCGGGTGCTGGTCGAGCTGCTCTCCGAGAACGACAAAGTGCTGGACAGCACGCACCAGCTCGTCGGGTTTCGTCACGTGGAGATTCGCCAACGGCAGTTGCTGGTCAATGGGCAGCCGATCTGGATATTTGGGGTCAACAGGCACGACCACCACCCTGAGCGGGGCAAGGCCGTCACGGTCGCCGATATGCGCGCCGACCTGTTGACGATGCGCCAGCACAACATCACTGCGGTGCGCACCTCGCACTATCCCAACGACAACGAGTTCTACGACCTGTGCGACGAACTGGGCCTGTACGTCATCGACGAGGCCAACATCGAGAGCCACGGCTACAACACCAGCCTCTGCGACGACTCGCGTTGGCGAAGCGCCTGGCTTGCCCGTGGCAGCCGAATGGTCGAACGCGATCGAAATCACCCGTCCATCATCCTGTGGAGCCTGGGCAACGAGAGCGGCTACGGCGCCAACCACGATGCGTTGGCCGGCTGGATCCGAAGTGTCGACCCCAGTCGGCCGCTGCACTACGAGGGCGCCGTGCTGCACAAGGGCTGGACTGATGGCGGCATGGCCAGCACCGACCTGGTCTGCCCCATGTACCCGACGATCGAGGCGATCCGCGAGTACGGCGACGCCGCAGTTGGCACGCGACCGCTGATCATGTGCGAGTACAGCCACGCGATGGGAAACAGCAACGGCTCGCTGGCGGACTACTGGTCCGTCATCACCACCACGCCCGGTCTGCAGGGTGGCTTCATCTGGGAGTGGAAGGACCACGGCATTCGCCAAGTCCTTCCCGACGGCACGGTCAGGCTGGCGTACGGCGGCCAGTTCGGCGACCAACCCCACGATTGCAACTTCGTCGCCGACGGGCTGGTGGACAGCTACGGCGTGCCGCACCCGGCGATGCGCGAGGTCGCTTGGGTGTACCGCCCGGTCACCGTGTCGTACAAGAACAAGAGCACACTTGTCATCAGCAACCGACAGTCGTTCACAGGGCTCGGATGGCTGCGCGCAACGTGGGAGCTGCTTGTCGACGGGGTGGTGCACCGTCGCGGTCGGTTGCCGTTGCCTGCGGTCGCGCCGCACACTTCGGTGAGCGTGACGCTGCCGTGCGACATGCCACCGGGGAACGGCGAAGTTCATCTCACCGTTCGCTTCACCACAGCCACAGACCAGCCTTGGGCGCCGAAGGGGCACCTCGTCGCGTGGGACCAGGTGCAGCTGCGGTCGGCCACCAAGCGCCATCGCATCGCTCCGCCGGCACCCGTTGAAGACGGCCGTGCATTCAACGGCCAGGCCGTCGACAGGGCGCTGGTCGCACCCGTCGCGCTCACCTTGTGGCGGGCCACAGTTGACAACGACGGTTTCAAGCTGATTCCCGACCTCTCAAAGCGCCTCGGCGTCGGCGGCCAATCATTACGTCGCTGGGAGGACGCCGGCGTCGACCGGTTGCCCGCCGACGAGTTGGTGCACCACACGATGCAACGTCGCGAGGTGGATGGCGGCGTCGAGTACCACCATGACGTGGTCGTGCCCGAAGCGCTGGCCGACCTCGCTCGGGTCGGGGTCGAGTTCGCACTGCCGGCGCGCTTTCGACAGCTGCGCTGGTTCGGGCGCGGCCCGGGCGAGAACTACCCGGACCGCAATGCCGGCTCCCCGTTGGGTATCTGGACGGCCGCTCCCGACACCGCTCCGTACCTCGTGCCCCAAGAGTTCGGCTTGCGCACCGACTGTCGCTGGTTCGAATGCATCGACCCGGTGAAGGGGCAAGCGCTACGAATCGACGTGCTGTCCGCCACGACACCGATGCACACGACATCGATGCACACGACACGACAGGCAGTGCTGCACTGTTCGGCGACGCATCACACGGCGCACGACCTCTACGCCGCCACCACGCAGACCGAGCTCTCACCGCGGCGTGAACTCATCGTGCATCTCGATGCGGCCCAGCGCGGTCTGGGCACCGCCAGCTGCGGGCCCGATACCTTGCCGCGCTATCGGCTTGCTGCTGGGCGCTACCGCTTCGCGTACCGGCTCAGCCTGGTGAGGGCCGAACGCCTACCCGACTAGATCGTGGACGTACCGCTCGAGCAGTTCTGGGCGCGAGGGCAACGGATCCAGCATCACGGTCGCACGGGCGCGTTGGGTGCTCGGGCTCAGCCGCAAGCGCTCTGCGAGCTGACCGGCGAGATCGTGGGTGGCATCGGAGTTGGATGCCAGCACCAGGATTCGATCGCTTGCACGGGCAATCGTCTCACCCGCGCAGAACGTGTCAGTGACCATGCCGGCCACGCACGCGGTGAGCAGATCAGCGTCGAGGCGCGAAGCACCCCGCGTATCGATATCGAGAATGACCAGTGTGTGCAGCGCGGAAGGCTGCTGCGCGGTGGCGACGCACAGCTGATACACCTCTTTGAGGCGCAGCTGCAGGACCAACGCAGTGACCAGACCAGTAGTGGGGTCGATGCACATACCGGTGTGCGCACCGCGTACGAAGCCCTCCGCCCAGCCCTGCGCGACCGCTGCCTGCGCCGCATAGTGCGTCAACTGCTTGGCCTGGTGGCGGGTCACAAAGGTGCTGAGCTGTTGCAGCCATTCACTGACCTGCGCAATCGGCCAACCATCGGCACCGAGTGTGTTGCCAAAACGAGACAACGCGCCGTCAAGGCCCTTTGGCCGAGCACACATCGTTTCCACCAGATCGACCGCAGCGTCTACCAGCCGCTGGTCGACCGGCTGACCATCTGCCCCGATGCGCTCAAGCCACGCAGACAGCGTGTACCCGGGGTTTGGACAGTGGTGCAGCACATTCTCTAGACGTCGACAAGTCGTCCTCGTGACGTGAAAACAGATCAGCAAACGGTCAGGACACGTATGGAACTAGTCGGCGGCGCGTCGGACCCGCAAATGATGATCGGCGGCATTCCGACACGAGCCCGTGGCAAGGTCGAAGCGCCAGCCGTGCAGGGTGCAGACCAGCTCGTCGCCGTCGATCTCGCCGAACACCTTCAGGTCTGCTTGCCGGTGCGGGCAGGTGCGTTCGATCATCCAGCCGCCCAGCTCGAACTCCTCCGCGGCGAGCAATCCCCTATCCGGGTCGTGCTTGCGTACCGCTTCCGCCTCGGCGCGGCGCATGCGCTCGACGGACAACGACTTGAAGAAGTTGTACAGGTACTCGTTGAACGGCCCGTCGCGCCACGCGGTGAATCGGCAGGAGAGGAACAGTGCGTTGCTCCAGTCGTTTGCCCGTTGCGCAACCACGGTCTCCACCAACTCGCGTTGGATGGTGAAACGGAACGAGTGGGCTTCGCCCTTCCACTCACGTACCTGACGATTCGGGAAGTCGATCGCAATTGACAGACCGCCGGGCTGCGTTGGGTCGCCGGCATGCAGCACGCACAACGCGCCGACCGACGTACACAGCGCCGGGGCCATTGCCATCAGCGGTTCCCACCACGCCTTCAACGTCGCCAACAGGTCGGGCGTCGGCGCATGCCACGTGGTGCGCATCTGCTTCAGCCAGGGCAGCCAGTCGGCCTGGTACCGACGCAGGTAGGCCTCTTTGTCGTCGAAGATGGCGCGTACTTCGGCGTCGGCCATCGGGTGCGTCACCGTCATCTCGTCGGTTGGCTGGTCGCTGCCAAACGCGATTTCGGTCCCGGGGATGGCGAGGACCCCCGTGCGCCCGGCCTTGGCGAGCAACGCCATGAAACTCCGCTGGTCGGGAAAGATGCTGAGTTCGTCACCCGTGATGACGTTGGCCGACCACAGCTCCGGGTCGAGGAATGCAGGCGGGCCGGCACTCGGCACGACAGCGCGAGCGTCGGTTGCTTCCACGTATCGCATCGCACGTGTGAACTGACTGTCGACCTTCGCGTCGACCAGTTCGCGCATTCGCTCCGGCGTCTCCTCGTAGACCATCGGGTACCAGATCGCGCCGCTGTATTGAATCCAGTGCAGATCAATCGGGCCATGCGAGCTGAGTGCCTCCAGCGGGCTGGTGCGGCAGTCATTCTGATTGGCCAGTCGACCGGTGCCGTCGCTGATCACCAGCGCCGAGTCGCCCCCGGGGCCATCGGTGATGCTGACCTCGCAGTGGATGGCGATGCGCAGTTGGGGGCCAAGTGCCATCTCCTCGCCGTCCACGGTGCGAATGATGTTGTTGAAACCGAGCCGGCGCATGATGCGCTCCAGCTCGCGCGTCGGGTACCCGGGGATGAGGACCTTGGTGTCCTTGTTCATGTTGGCGGCCAGCCATTCCTCGTCGAGGTGGTCGGCGTGGATGTGCGAGATGTACAGGAAGTCTGGATTGCAGATGCGCTGCATCAGCTCCGGGGAAAGCTGATCGTTGCGCGGGAAGACGAACCACGAACCAAAGAAGGTGGGCAGGAACCATGGATCGCAGCAGATCGACCCGTCGAC
>JANLPB010000105.1:0-11378 GCA_031366885.1 Ilumatobacteraceae bacterium | reverse complement strand
GGCACGGCGAATCCTTCGGAGATGAAGTGAGAACGCGGCATCCTGCACTGGTGACAACCACCAGGTCTTCTACTCGAATGCCGCCGAAACCTTCACGATAGACGCCTGGTTCGACGGTCACTACGTCGCCGACCTGCAATGTGGCCGTGCCGGCGCGATTGACGAACGGGTCTTCGTGGATGAGAAGGCCCACTCCGTGACCAGTTCCGTGTGTGAACCAGTCGCCGTAACCGGCGTCGGTGATGACGTCACGACAGACTGCGTCGAGCTCCTTCGAGGTCAAGCCGGGCGCGACAGCGGCCACACCGGCCACCTGTGCCGCCAGCACCAGGTCGTACAGCTCCTGTTGCAGCGCGGTCGGGGTGCCAATGACGAAGCTACGGGTCATGTCGCTGTGATATCCGTCTACCAGGGCGCCGACGTCGATGATGACGGTGTGGCCGTGCTCGATCAGCGTGTCGGTGGGGCGATGATGCGGCAGTGCTGAGTTGCTCGGGCCGGTGGCCACAATCGTTTCGTAGCTCGGCCCCGACGCTCCCAGTTCGCGCATGCGGATCTCCAGCTGATTACGTACCTGCGCCTCGGTGAGGCCGCGACCCAGCGTTGGGGTAATTTCAGCAAGCGCCTGATCGGCGATACGACAGGCGGTCGCTATCGCCTCGATCTCGGCGTCATCCTTGGTACGTCGTTCAAATTCGACCATGCCTTCGGTTGGGGCCAACGCGGTGGCGAACGCAGCCGACCAAATGGCGTGTTGTTGGTAGCTGACGTGGGCGGCCTCGAAACCGGTAGTTGGGTACCGCCGGGTGGTGTCCGCGAGATGAGCCTGCATCGCCGCCCCGGTAGCGCCGACCAGGACGTCGGCAACGACGCCCGCCGCCGCCAGCTGCCGTGCTGCCTGCTCGCCGTAGCGACCATCGGTGACCAGCGTGAGCTGATCGGGTCCGAGAACGACCCAGCCATTCGACCCGGTGAAGCCCGTGAGCCAACAGATGTTGGTGAGGTCGCTGATCAACAACGCGTCCGCGCCCGAATCGGTCAGACGGTTCCGAACGCGGTCGACGCGGCTCATGCCAACTTGACAGCGATCGCGTTGACTGCCAGCTCGTAGCCGTGGATGCCAAGGCCGATGATCGAGCCGGTTGCGACGGGTGCGACCACGCTGGTGTGCCGCCATGGCTCACGCGCGTTTGGGTTGGAGATGTGGACCTCGATGATTGGGCCTTCGAACGCTGCCAGCGCATCGTGAATCGCCCAGGCGTAGTGGGTAAACGCACCTGGGTTGATGATGATCGCTGCGGCGTGATTGCGTGCCGCGTGAATCGCGTCGACCAGCGCTCCCTCATGATTGGTCTGCATCGCCTCCACCGAGTGACCATGGCCGGCGGCGGCCCGGGTAACCGTTTCGACGTAGTCCTCGAGCGTCGAGCTGCCGTAGATCTGCGGCTCGCGTTGGCCGAGAAGGTTGAGGTTGGGTCCGTGAAGGAGGGCGATAATGGCCACGTCCCTATCGTGCCACGCCCACCTGCCAAGTAGCTCGATCAATGCAATACAGCACATGTCGTTGACCGTGCCAGCCTGGAGTGAGCGGGTGGTCGAACTCACGCTCTGGGTCCAGGTGCAGGCCGATCTTTTGCATGACCCTCTGCGACTTGGTGTTCTTGGTGGTGGTGAAGCTGACGATCTCGTCGTTGGGCAGATCGAGGTTGTGGAAGCCGAACGCGAGCGCGGCAGTAGCCGCTTCCGGTGCAAACCCGCTCCCCCAGTGCTGCTTGGCCACACGCCACCCGACCTCCACGCACGGGGTGACGCCCGCGACTTCGAAACCCGGTGCGGAGAGCCCCACAAAGCCGATGAACTGGCTGGTGTCGGTGCGCTCGACAGCCCAGAGCCCGAATCCCCGCAGCTCCCACGCTGTGGCCATTCGGTCCACCATCTCGTCGCTCTGCAGTGATGTCAGCACCGACGGGAAGTGCTCCATCACCTCGCGGTCGGCGTTGAGCAGTCCATACGGAACCCGGTCGGCGTCGCGCCACTCACGAAGCAGCAGTCGCTCTGTGCGGATCTGTGGCGTCATGCCCCCAGCATGCCGGATACGGTGCCGACTACGGCTTCCCCACCGACTGTCATGGAGGATCCGTGCGCGACATACGTCAGGTGATGACCGATGCCCAGGGAAGGAACCCTCGTCGTGCTCTTGCCGAAGTGAGGTCGTTGGCCAAGGAGGCCGACTGGTTGCTGGTCAGTGCGGTTCGAATGGCGAGGGACGACGGATACGACTGGGGAAGCGTGAGTCGGTTGCTCGGCGTCAGCCGTCAGGCCGCGCGCCAGCGATTCGAGCGGCTTGCACCCACCGTTGGACCGACACCACCACACACACGCGGGCGCACACTCTGGGAGCGGGACGCCATCGAGCTGGCCGAGACATCGGCTGACCTGCGGTGCCGGCGGGAGTTTGAATCCGGCGATGCAGTGTTCTGGTGATGGCCCGCCCGACCAGGCGCGGAGGACCAGAACTACCGCATTGCGGCGAGCGCAGCCATCGCCGCGGCCACAGGCACGTCGGGCACGACTTCGACGCCGTTGGCACCATCGAGGACGAAGGTGAGTTCGCCGTCGAGCACTTTCTTGTCACGCGACATCAGCTCGACCAGCCGCTGCGCTGACAGGTCGGCGGGGAGAGCGGTGTCCAGTTCGTACGCCCCGCCGACCACGTCGTAATGCTGCTGCACTCGCTCATCGGAAACTCGGCCGAGGTGGCGTGCCAGGTGAGCGGCATACATCAACCCGATGCCGACGGCCTCACCGTGCGCAATCTCGTAGCCAGTCTCGATTTCGAGCGCATGGGCCAGCGTGTGTCCGTAGTTCAGCAATGCTCGGCGTCCGGACTCGCGCTCGTCGCCCGCAACGAATTCGGCTTTGATCTCGACACAGCGAGCAATGCGCTGCTCCTCGTCCATCGCCAGCAGATCGTCGCCGGTCAGGAAGTGGTACTTCGCCATTTCGCCGCGGCCGCAGCGCAACTCTCTTGGTGGCAGTGTCGCTAACGCGTCGAGGTCGCAGATGACGCCGCTGGGCTGCCAGAACGAGCCAACCAGATTCTTGCCTTCGGGAAGGTTGACACCCGTCTTGCCTCCGATAGCAGCATCGACCATGCCCAGCAATGTCGTGCTGACGTGAACCACTGCCACGCCGCGATGCCACGACGCAGCGGCGAAACCCGCAACATCGGTGACCATCCCACCACCGACGCCCACGATCACGTCGTTGCGCGTGAGACCCATCTGGGCAAAACCGCGACACAGCGTCTCGATGGTCGCCAGCGATTTGTGTTGCTCGCCGTCTCCGATCTCGAAGCGCTCGCATGGCAGGCCGGGATCGACGTCGACGGGCACACCCGCTTGGGTGACAAGCGCGACCCTGCGGGCCGAGCGCGGCAGCAGCGCAGCGAGTTCGCGCCGCGCGCCGTTACCCACCAGGACGTCGTAGCTGCGATCGCCGAGCGGCACGCGGATCGTGATCATCGCAGCACTGCTTCCACGACATCGCTCACCGATCGGTTGTCGACCAAAACGATCGCATCCGCGACCTCGCGGTACAGAGCCTCGCGCTCGTTGAACATGCGCTGCAACGTACCGGCTGCGTCGCCATCGAGCAGCGGTCGGTGGCCGCCACCGCTGACGCGTTCGACCAGGGTCGAGGGATCGGCGCACAGCCAGACCACCTTCGCGCCCGACGCTTTCAGCGCCTGCCGGTTGGCCTCGCTGAGCACGACGCCACCGGCGGCCGCAATCACGAGCGGCTCGCTGGACGCCAGGGCCTCAACAAGCACCTCGGTCTCCAGCGCACGAAACGAAGCCTCGCCCTCGTCGGCGAAGATCTCGCGGACGGTGCGGCCATGGCGGCTTTCGATGATCGCGTCGCTGTCGAACACGCGCCGACCCAGCCGATCGGCCACCACCCGTGCAACGGTCGTTTTGCCGACGCCCATCAACCCGACGAACACCAGATGCTCATCAGGGCGAATCACGGCCGGTCATTCATGGGCCGGACGTTCACGGAAGCGTGGCCTTGAACGACACTGCATTTCGTACGAACTCGCTGATGCTGTCGCCGCCGAACTTTCGGCCGGCCTCCGTGGCGAGCACCAGCGCAACCATTGTCTCGGCGACGACCGCACACGCGGGTACGGCGGTGACGTCGGTGCGCTCCTTGAAACTGACCGTCGCCTCCTTGGTGACGACATCGACTGTCTTGAGCGTGGGTCGGTTGAGCGTCGCCAGCGGTTTCATGGCGGCACGCACGACCAACAACTCGCCGGTGGTGATGCCACCCTCGGTGCCGCCGGCCAGCGAACTCTCGCGGCGGTAGTCACCGGTGCCACCATTGAGCGATGTATCCCACACGATCGCATCATGCGCATTGCTGCCGCGACGACCGGCCACCTCGAAGCCATCGCCAATCTCGACGCCCTTGACAGCCTGAATGCTCATGACCGCCTGAGCCAGCGCGGCGTCGATCTTGCGGTCCCAATGCACATGACTACCAAGGCCCACGGGCACGCCGTAGCCGAGCACCTCCACCACGCCACCGAGCGAGTCGCCGTCCTTCGCGGCGGCTTTCACTTCCTCGATCATCGCCAACGAGGCGACAGCGTCGAAGCAGCGAACCTCATCGGCATCGACGGCTCCAAGATCGGCGGGCAGTGGACGCAAGCCAACAGCGGCGCGAGCGGTACCCATCTGGATGACGTGCGAAATAACCGAGACACCAAGCTCTCCGAGCAGCTTCTTGGCAACGGCACCCGCCGCGACGCGAGCTGCGGTCTCGCGAGCCGACGCCCGCTCGAGCACATCGCGAGCATCGGTGAAGCCGTACTTTTGCATCCCCACGAGGTCGGCGTGCCCAGGCCTCACCGACGTCAGCGGATCCTTGGTGGCCCCAGGGGCCGGTGACATTTCTTCGTGCCACTTGTCGCTTCGGAACCACTCGCTGTTCTTGATCTCGATCGCCAGCGGCGAGCCCAAGGTACGTCCGTGGCGCACGCCGCTGATGAGCGTCAGCTCGTCCATCTCGAAGCGCTGACGCGGTCCGCGCCCGTAACCCAGGCGGCGCCGTGCCAGCTCCGGCTGGATGTCCTCAACGGTAAGTGACAAGCCCGCGGGAAGACCCTCGATGATGACAACGAGCGCTTGCCCGTGCGATTCTCCGGCGGTCAGGTAACGAAGCATCCTGGGCAGGCTACTGGCGCTCTACTGACGGCGCGCTGCCAGTTCCCGCTCGGCGGCGGCCGCCATCACCGCCACGTCCGGGAGCCGACCGTGCCACAACTGTTGCTGGAGCGCGGCCTGATGCACCAGCATTCCCAAACCATTAACGGTCATTGCGCCCGCGGCTCGCGCTGCCCGCAACAACACCGTTTCGCGCGGGTGGTAGACGATGTCGGCAACCACCTGGCCGACGCGAAGCAACGAAAGGTCGCACGGTGACTCGTCGGAATCCATCCCCACCGACGTCGTGTTCACCAGAATGTCTGCGTCACGGTGATCGCCCACGTCACCAACCACGCCGCGGTCGCCGGCCAGCGTTGCGGCCGCTTCGGCGCCCGCAGCGGTGCGGTTGATCACGACCACCTGCGCAACGCCTGCCCGACTCAACGCGTCTACGATCGAGCGCGACGCAGCCCCTGCACCGAGCACGCACACGACGCGCTCCGTCACCTCCACGCCGCGTGCCGCCAGCGATGCGACGAAGCCAGCACCATCGGTGCTGTACCCCCTCAGCGAACCGTCCTGCTCGGCGACCACTGTGTTGACGCTGCGCAGCGCCGCAGCAGCTGGGTCAAGCGAATCGACGGCACGAGCAACCGATTCCTTGTGCGGCATGGTGACCGACAGGCCACCGAGTCCGAGGGCGCGCATGGCCGAGAGCGCTTCGGGAGCAGCACCCTGGGCAACCTCAAATGCCGCATACACCCAGTCGAGGCCGAGTTGATGGAACGCTGCGTTGTGCAGTGCCGGCGACAGGCTGTGGCGTACAGGACTGCCGATCACACCCGCGACCCGGGTGGCGGCAGTGATCACAGCAAACCCTTCGCGCGAGCAATCTCCACGTTGGCCTCGTGCTGTTCCAATGTTGCCGCAAACACGTGGCGTCCATCTTCGTCAGCCAGCACGTAGTACAGATACAGACACGGCACGTTTTCGGGAATGCCAGCACAAATCGGGTCGCCGAGCGACGGGTTGGCCACCGGGTTGAGAGCCGCAACAATGCTTGCCCGGCCAGGGTTCGCAATCGGCGTCGGTGGCAGCCCGGCGTGAAGGTACGTGTTGTACGGCGTGTCCAGCGCCTTGAGTTCCCCGAAGGAAAGCGTTGGGTCCTGGCCGTAGAACAGCGCCGCGTCGATTCCGAGTGGCATTCCCAGATACAGCCGGTTGTAGATGACGCGAGCGATCTTTGCCCGGTCCTCAGGGACACGCGCCTCTCGTTCGATCAGGCTGGCAATGATCAGAATTCGATAGGGATCGAGGCCGAGGGCAGCCGAGCGCTCCTCGATGTTCTCCTGTTTTCCGACGCGCTCCATCAACTTGACCATCCGCTCGATGATCTGGTTCACGCTCTCGCCGTTGGACACCTGGTACGTGTCGGGGAAGAGCAGCCCTTCCAAGCTGCCGGTGCCCTCGGGCGACCAGGCCGAACGGATGTCGCCGTTGGTGGCCGCGACGTTAAAGTCGATCGCCGACAACCGCGGAACCTTTTCCTCCAATCGGCGGCCCATCTTCTCCAAGGTGTAGCCCTCGGGGAAGGCGACCTTGGTGTAGGTCTCGGACGGCGGGGTGCGCAGGACGCGCATGATGTTGCCCATGTGGTCATCGGGGCGAAGCCGGAAGTAGCCCGGGATCAGTACGAGACCTTCGTGGTGGTCGACATAGAACCGGAACACCTTCGCGCTCTCCACCAAACCGTCTGCTTGCAACCGTTCGCTCACTGTTTCCAGCGTGTCCTCTGCGCTGACGGTGAAGGTGATCGGCGCGCCCGGGTCGCCTTTCGGGTTCACCTGTTGGCTGTACCAGAGGCCGCCAACGCCGACGGCGACAATTCCCGCCAGTCCGAGGTAGCAGACCAACCACATGATCCATTTGAACGGACGCCGTTCACGGCGAGGGCGTTCCACCACGAGCGCATCCGTGACATCGGCATCGTCCCACGGGTCGCGGTGCCACGAACGATCGTCGACGTACGTCACTGCTGCGCCGCTCGCGAATCCAGCCATGTCTGCAAGATCACCGCAGCGGCCACCTTGTCGACCAACTTGCGCCGCGCCTGCGCGCTGATGCCGGCCTCGATCAGCGCTCGATCAGCGGTGACTGTCGTGCGGCGCTCGTCGAAGGTGATGACCGGCACGCCCACCACCGTAGCCAGCGCTCTGGCCTCAGCGACCGCGGCCTTCGCGGCTGGGCCCGACGTACCGTTCATGTTGAGCGGAAGGCCCACCACCAGCACCTCCGCTTCCTCTTCGACGACCAGCTTGCGGATCGCTTCGTGGTCCCGCCTGGGCGAACCGGTGCGTTGCAACATCGTCAATGGCGAGGCGATGGTGCCCGAGCGATCGCTGACGGCGATCCCGATGCGCTTCGAGCCAAGGTCGATGCCGAGCGCGCGCATTCTCAGGCCTGCGCCCGGGCCTCCGCGGCAGCGAGACGCAGCGCTTCATCAAGAGCAGCCGTGTTCTTACCGCCAGCCGTCGCGATGTCGCCCTTGCCTCCGCCGCCGCCACCGACCGCCTTCGCCGCCTCCTTGATGAGGTCGCCGGCCACCCGGCCGCTGGCCGGGGTGACCGCAGCGACCAGTGATACGCCGCCGGACTCGGTGATTCCGCCCAGCACGGCAATTTTGATGCCGGGCTGTTGGCGAACCGCGATGGTGAGGTCGCGAAGATCGCCCGGCGCCAAGCCATCGACACGAGACACGACGACGCCGTCAGTGGCACAAGCCGCGATATCCGCCGCCTGACCCACGGCCAACTTGGAGCGCAACACTTTGAGCTCGTCGTTGAGCGATCGGATCTCAGCGAGCCGCCGCTGCACGCCCTCGACGAGTTCGTCAACAGGGGAACCCACCAACCGGGCGGCTTCGGCCACCGCAGCACTGTCGCGTTGGAGCAGCTTCAGGGTGTTCTCGCCGGTGGTTGCCTCGATGCGACGCAGGTTGCTGCCGATGCTGCTTTCATTGATCACCTTGATGGCGCCGATATCACCGGCTGCGCGGACGTGAGTGCCGCCACACAACTCGATGGAGTTGCCCACCTCCAGCACCCGCACGACGTCGCCGTACTTGTCGCCGAAGAAGGCAATCGCGCCCAGTGCCGTTGCCTCGTCCTTGGTGGTCTCGTAGGCGCGCGCCGGCGCGTTGGCCAGTGTCTCGCTGTTGGCCATGTCCTCGATCTGGCGAATCTCGTCGGCAGTCACCGCCTCGTAGTGACTGAAGTCGAAACGCAACCGCTCGGGTCCGACCAGGGAGCCGGCCTGCTTGACATGCTCGCCCAAGACCTTCCGTAGGGCGTGGTGCAGCAGGTGGGTGCCGGTGTGATTGCGGCGAATGGCGTTGCGGCGGGCGACGTCGATAGCGGCGCTGGCAGTGTCGCCGACCAAGATCTCACCGCTGTCGATGCGGGCGATGTGGCGGCGAAGGCCGGGCAGCGCGTAGGTGGTGTCGATGACGGTCGCGATGCCACCGTCAGTACGAATTGTTCCGGTATCACCGACCTGCCCACCGGCCTCGGCGTAGAAGGGGGTGCGGTCGAGGAAGATCTCGACCGTCTCGGTTCCGTCCGGCAACGAATCGCCCGGCAGAACCGCAACAACCTTCGAACTCGACGACTCGTCGGTGTACCCGACGAACTCGGTGATGCCGTGTTGTTCGACGACCTCGCGGTAGCCCTCGAGGCGGCCGTCGTCGGTGACAGTGCCCTTGCGTCCGGCCTTGGCGCGCTCGCGCTGGGTCTTCATCTCGACTTCGAACCCGTCGTTGTCCACTACGACGCCACGCTCGCCGGCAATTTCCTGCGTCAACTCCAGTGGAAAGCCGTATGTGTCGTGCAACAGAAAGGCAGTGCCTCCGGGCAACGAATCCGTATGGGTGGTGAGCTCGTCCTCGAGAATCACCAACCCGGTCTTGAGTGTCTGACGAAACCGCTCCTCCTCACGGGTGAGCACATTCGTGATGAAATCGCGGTTGCTCGCGACGTCTGGATAGGCGTTGCCCATGACGTCGATTGCGGTGTTCACCAGCGTGGGCATGACCAGCTTCTCGGTACCCAGCAGGTACGCATAGCGAACGGCGCGACGAATAATCCGGCGCAGGACATACCCACGATTTTCATTGCTGGGAAAGACGCCGTCGCTGACCAACATCGCCGCCGAACGAGCATGCTCGGCCAACACGCGCATCGCGAAGCTGTCTCGGTCGACGTAGTCGCCGGCGCGATAGCTGCGACCCGTGAGGCTGCAGGCTTGGTCGATGAGTGGCTGCATGAGAGTGGTCTCCCACACAGCATCGACGCCCTGCAGAAGGCAGAGCATGCGTTCGAGACCTAGCCCCGTGTCGATGGAGGGCTTGGGCAGCAATGTGCGACTGCCATCCGGCGCCTGGTTGTACTGCATGAACACAAGGTTCCAGAACTCCATGTAGCGGTCGCCGTGAGTATCGACCAGCGGGCCACCCTCAGGACCGAAGGCTGGGCCACGGTCGATGTGGATCTCGCTACATGGGCCGCACGGGCCGGTATCGCCCATCTGCCAGAAGTTGTCCTTGTCGCCCAGCCGCTGAATGCGATTCATCGGCACGCCGACTTGCTCGTGCCAGATGGCCTCGGCCTCGTCGTCGCTTTCGTGAACGGTGACCCACAGCCGATCGCCGTCGAGCCCGAAGGTCTCGGTGGTCAGTTCCCAGCTCCACGGAATGATCTCGTTCTTGAAGTAGTCCCCAAAGCTGAAGTTGCCCAGCATCTCGAAGAACACGAGGTGACGCTTGGTACGACCGACGTCGTCGAGATCGTTGTGCTTACCCCCGGCTCGGACGCACTTTTGCGAGCTCACCGCCCTGTTGAAGGGAGGCACCTCGTCGCCGACGAAGTACGGCTTGAACGGCACCATGCCGGCCACCGTGAACAGCACCGTTGGATCATGCGGAATCAAACTGGCCGAGGGCACAACTGCGTGCCCCTTGCCTGCGAAGTAGTCGAGGAACGCGGTTCGAAGCTGATCAGCGGTCTGTGGTGGCGAGGACTGTGGCGTTCCCATGGTCGTGCCAGCTTACCGAGCAGGCTGTTTGCGGCACGTGTGTATTGACGGGCCGTGTCGTGACCGAGGGTGTGTTGCTAGCGTCGCTCGTAATGCTCAAGGACACGGTGCCGCTCGACACCCACGAATGGATCAGTTTCGAAGACAACCACACCCGCCGCACGTGGGTGTTCGACGCCACGTTCCTGCGGAGTCGATGGAGCTGCATCTTCGGCAACGGCTGCCAAGGCGTGCTCGATGAGGACGCCACCGAGTTGTCGCAGGGGTGCTGCAGCTACGGCGCGCACTTCATCGATGACGCGGATGTGCAGACGGTCGTCGAGTCGTCGGCGCGACTGAGCAAGCGACACTGGCAGTTCAAGAAGAAGGGCAAGGCCGGTGGCATCTTCGATGTGGTCGATGGCGTCACCACCACGCGTCTCGTCGACGATGCCTGCATCTTCCTCAACCGGCCCGGCTTCGAAGGCGGCACCGGGTGCGCCTTCCATATCGCTGCGCTTGAAGTCGGCGAACGACCGATGGATTGGAAACCCGACGTCTGCTGGCAGCTGCCACTGCGCCTGGAGGAGACCACCGACGACCACGGCTACGTCACATCCACACTGCGCGAGTGGAAGCGACGCGATTGGGGTCCGGGCGGTGCCGAGTTCCACTGGTGGTGCACCGAGACCGACGAAGCGTTCGTAGGCGGCGTTCCCACGTATCAGTACCTGCGCGACGAGATCATCGAAATGGTCGGCGCCGAGGCCCACGCAAAGATGGTCAAGCTGTTAGAGCGCCCCAAGTGGACGCCCCTCCCACACCCAGCTACACGCCGCTAGTTCGGCGTTCAGATGCGGCAGTACCGCACGTGAACGCCGAAGCTCGTAGGACGCTCAGCCGCCCTTCTTGTTGGACTTGCGACGCTCTTCGAGGCCGAGGTGGCGCTTACGAATGCGGATGTACTTCGGCGTCACTTCCACCAGCTCATCGCCAGCGATCCATTCGATCGCGGTCTCGAGGGTGTGGATCTTCGGTGCTGGCAGCTTCACCGCATCGTCGTGGCTGTGCGTGCGGATGTTGTTTTTTTCCTTGGCG
>JANLPB010000094.1:0-17159 GCA_031366885.1 Ilumatobacteraceae bacterium | reverse complement strand
CCACCGACGCGCCGGCGGATCATGCGCCGCCGCAACCGTGGGTCTACGACGAGGACGCAACAGCCACCATCAACTACACCAGCGGCACCACCGCCCGCCCGAAGGGTGTGCAGCTGACGCATCGCAACATCTGGTTGAACGCCACCACCTTCGGGTGGCAGCTGGGCATCAGCGATCGTGACGTGTACCTGCACACGCTGCCGCAGTTCCACTGCAACGGCTGGGGCATGCTCTACGCCGTCACCGGCATGGGTGCGCAGCACATCATCCTGCGCAAGATCGATGGCACCGAGATTCTGCGTCGGGTGCAGCAGCACGGCGTCACCGTCATGTGCGCAGCGCCGGCGGTGGCCAACTCCATCCTCGATGCGGCCAGCCATTGGGACGGCGAAATTCCCGGTCGCGGCCGGGTGCGCATCGTGTGCGCCGGCGCTCCCCCGCCCACCAAAACGATCGAACGGATCGAGACCGAGCTCGGCTGGGAGTTCATCCAGATCTACGGCCTCACCGAAACCACGCCACTGCTGACGATGAATCGCGGACGGAAAGAGTTCGACGAACTGACCACGGCCGAGCGCGCAACGAAGCTCAGTCGGGCGGGCGCGCCGGCGCTGGGTGTCGAGGTTCGCATCTCTCCCGACGGTGAGATCCTCGCCCGCGGCAATCACATCATGGGCGGCTACTGGGCGCAGCCGGAAGCGACCGCCGATGCCATCCACACGGCCGCCGACGACCCCAACGGGCCGCAGTGGTTCCACACCGGCGACGGCGGCATCATCGACGACGACTGGTACGTCACCATCAGCGATCGCAAGAAGGACGTGATCATCACCGGCGGCGAGAACGTCAGCAGCATCGAGGTGGAGGACGCGATCTTCAGCCACCCTGACGTTGCCGAGGTCGCGGTGATCGGCGTGCCCGACGAGAAGTGGGGCGAGATGGTGCTGGCGTTGGTGGTCGTTGCCCCCGGTTCGACCGTGAGCGAAGCCGACGTCATCGCCCACACCCGCACCAAGCTGGCCGCCTACAAGTGCCCGAAGGTCGTCGAGTTCCGCGACTCGTTGGCCCGTACCGCAACCGGAAAGCTGCAGAAGTTCAAGCTCCGCGAGCCCTACTGGGCGTCCATGGACCGAAAGGTGCACTGACACACACAGGTGTGCGAATTCGCCATGGACCATTTACAAGACTCTGGAGTATCGTCGTCTCCCATACGCCAACGGCCACTGAGACGGGAGATCTTGGACGATGACGCTGGAGGAATTGGTGCACAACGTGCACGCGCAAGGTGGTGGCAGGTGACGGACCTTCGTCGCGCCAACCAAGGCAGCAGCGTTTCGCGAACAGCTCGCTGGCTGCCGTTCATCCACTTCGCCGTTGATTCGCTGGTGTGGGTGTTCGCCATACCCCTCACCACGATCTTGCGCTACGACTTCCAAGTGCGGCCGTTGTCGGGCGACGGTATCGCTATCGCCGCCGCCGTCGCCATCATCGGCCAGGGCGTCTTCGGCTACGCCACAGGCCTGTACCGCCGCCGCTGGCGTTACGGCAGCTTCGACGAGTTGAGCGCCCTTGCGGTCACCGTCGTGCTCACGGGCATGGCGCTCGCGCTCGTTGCGGTGCAGTTGGGCAGCTCTCAGCTGCCGCGGTCCGTACCCCTGCTGGCAACCGTGTTCACCGCCACCGGCGCAGTGGCGATGCGCTCGGCGTGGCGTCTGTTCAATGAGAAGCGTCGCCCGAAAGTCGTCGGCCGTCGTCTGCTCATTCTGGGCGCGGGCGAAGGGTCGTACCAGATCGTCCGTGCGCTGTGCACCGACTCGAGAAGTCCCTTCGAACCGATCGCTCTGCTCGATGACGACCCGCACAAGCGCAACCTCGGCTTTCAAGGCCTGCGGGTGGAGGGCACGCTCGACGACCTCGAGAAGGTCGCCACTCGCCTGCGGGCCACCGACGTGCTGCTGGCCATTCCAAGTGCGGACAGCGAGCTGATTCGCCATATGTCCGCGGCGGCCAACAGGGCTGGCCTGACGTTCCTGGTGCTGCCGCAGGCCGACGAAATGTTCGGGTCGGTGTCGCTGGCCGACATCCGCGCCGTGACCGCCGAGGACTTGCTCGGTCGACACCCTGCCGACATCGACACCAAAGCCGTGGCGCATTACATCACCGGTCGGCGGGTGTTGGTCACGGGTGCCGGTGGCTCGATCGGCAGCGAGTTGTGTCGCCAGCTGAACCAGTTCGATCCGTCAGCGTTGATGATGCTGGACCGCGACGAGAGCGGCCTGCACGCAGTTCAACTGTCGATCGATCACACGGCCATGCTGGTCGACCCGAATCTGCTGCTCGCCGACATTCGCGACCGCGATCGGTTGTTCGAACTCTTCCGCCAGTTCCAGCCCGACGTCGTGTTTCATGCAGCCGCGCTCAAACACCTGTCGTTGCTGGAGACTCACCCCGAGGAAGCGTGGAAGACGAACGTGATCGGCACGGCCAACGTGCTTGACGCAGCAGCAGCCGTCGGCTCCACCCACGTGGTCAACATCAGCACCGACAAGGCTGCCAACCCGAGCAGCGTGTTGGGCTACTCGAAGCGGATCACCGAACGCCTGACTGCGCAGCGCGGTAGCGAGGCCGACGGCAGTTACGTGTCGGTACGGTTCGGCAACGTGTTGGGCTCGAGGGGGTCCGTGCTGGTGACCTTCGCCGCGCAGGCCGATGCCGGCGGCCCGATGACGGTCACCGACCCCGAGGTCACGCGCTACTTCATGACGGTGGAAGAAGCCGTGCGCCTGACCATCTACGCGGGCGCCATTGGCCGCAGCGGCGAAGCGTTGGTGCTCGATATGGGGCAGCCCGTGAAGATCGTCGACGTGGCCCAGCGCTTCGCCGAGCAAGCGCTACCGCCGCTGGAGATCGTCTTCACCGGTCTGCGACCGGGCGAAAAGCTGCACGAGCAACTACTCGGCAACGACGAAATCGACAGCCGGCCGGTGCACCCACTGATCTCGCACGTCACGGTTCCTCCGTTGCACATCGAGCGACCGGCCGACGCGGAACTGTCCATCACCGCCGAACAGCTGCGCACGATCGCCACTGGCCCCACGGAGTCCGTCTCCATCTGAGCGCGGGTGACGGCGCGGTTGCACCCTCTATCCTCGCTGCATGCGCGTTGTCGTCACCGGTGGAGCAGGGTTCATCGGAGCAAATCTCTGTCGCCGTTTGCTGGCCACACCGCAGGTCACCGACGTCGTCGTGATCGACGACTTTTCCACCGGCAACCCCGCCAACCTCAAGGGTTTGCCCGTCAGCGTGACCGAGGGCAGCATCCTCGATGTCGCGCTCCTCGACAGCGTGTGCGCGGGCGCGGGCGCAATCGTTCACCTTGCCGCGCTGGGTTCGGTCCCGCGCTCGGTTGCTGCGCCACTGCCCACTCACGAGGTGAACACCACCGGCACTGTCAATGTGCTGGAGGCCGCTCGGCGCAACGGCATGCTGCACACGATCGTTGCGGGCAGCAGCAGTGTCTACGGGGCCAACCCGACGCTGCCCAAGCACGAGGATTTGGCTACTCGGCCGATGTCGCCGTACGCGGCCAGCAAGTTGGCCACTGAGGCGTATGCGCTGGCGTGGGGCCAGTCGTACCAGCTGCCAACGCTGGCGTTCCGATTCTTCAACGTCTACGGCCCGCTGCAGGCGGCCGGGCATCCCTACGCGGCGGTCATCCCCCGGTTCGTCGATGCCGCGCTCAGCGAACAGCCCGTCACCATCTACGGCGATGGTGCCAACAGCCGCGACTTCACCTACGTGGGCACGCTGACCGCAGTGCTGTGCGAGGCCTTGGTGCGGCGGGTCACTTCGCCCGACCCCGTGAATCTGGCGTTCGGGACTCGGTGCTCGCTACTGGACCTGGTTGGCCAACTCGAATCCATTCTTGGCACGGCCGTCGCCACGCATCACGAGCCACCCCGGCCCGGCGACGTGTTGCATTCGCAGGCGGACAACGCTCGGCTGATGGCCCTGTTCCCTGATGTCGTCCCAGTGCCGCTCGGCAACGGTCTACGGGCGACAGTGGAGTGGATGCGTTCCACTCGAGCCGCCTAATGGCGACACGCCGAAACACCATCACCCTGAACGGCCATCGTGGCGTCATGGTGGTGGCCATCATCGCCGCGGTCGTTGCCGCGTGGTCGGGATGCCAGCCGACCGGCTCGCGCATGGTCGACCTTGCACTCACGGGTTTGTTGGCGGGCTTCGTGGTGTGGGCAGCCGCGTCGGCTCCGTGGTGGGCATTGGTCGTGGTTGCAGGCGTCGCCGCCCTGTCCGCCGGCACGCTCGTGGGCGCCGCGGTCGGCATCGTCGCCGCGGCGGTGGCGCTGGTGATCGGTAGCCGGCGAGAGAGCATGCCCGTGCTTCGCTGCGTGAGCGCGACGTGCAGCATCCAGGTGCTGCTGAGGCTGCCGTCGCGCGGCTTCCTCGGCGGCAGCGCGCTCATCGCGGTTGCGGCGATGGCGCTGATCGTCGTGCTCGGTGTGCGGCGCCGTCGGCGCATTGTCCGCCGCCGAGTGATGATCGGTGTCGGCTGCGTCGCGGGTGTCGTGCTGGTCGCTGCGATCGGTCTTGGCGTCGCCGGGATGCGCGCCCGCAGCAATCTGACATCCGGGTACCGCGGGCTGATCAACGGCCTCGACCAGCTTCAATCTGGCGATGCCTTGCGGGCATCCCAGTCGCTGACGGAGAGTGCCCGTCTGCTGAATGCGGCGAGCCACGAAGCAGACCGGCCGTGGGTGCAATTGGCGCAAATCGTGCCCGTGCTTGCGCAGCACCGCGACCTGATGTCGTCGGTCGTGGGCGCCGCAGCCGACTCCGCGACAGCCGCGGCCGAGGCCCTGTCGGTGGTGGATCTCGACCAGTTGACAGTCGACAACGGGGTGATCGACGTGCAAGCCGTGGCCGACTTGGCGGTGCCGTTCGCCAATCTCGAGCTGGCTGTCACAGACCTGCGCAGCACCCTGCACTCGGCGGATTCGCCATGGCTGATAGGGCCGGTGGCTGACCGTTTGCAGCGCTACGCCAACCGCGCGGACAAGGTGGCGCAACAGGCGCAAGCCACGAGCGCCGCTGCTACGACCGGGCCGGCGCTGTTGGGCACCAACGAGTTGCGTCGTTACCTCGTCGCCTTCACGTCGCCAGCAGAAGCCCGCGGCTTGACCGGGCTGATGGGCAACTGGGCAGTCATCACCATCGACCACGGCCGCATCCGGCGAACCGGTTTCGGGCGAACCGCGGAACTGATTGCAGCAACCGAGTCCGCCACAGGTGTCGTGCTGACAGCCAGCGATGAATACATCAACCGCTACGGTCCCTTCGGCGGCTTCGGACCTGGCGGCTTCCCGCACGGGAAGTACTGGTCGAATGTGACCATGTCACCCGACATGCCGTCGACCGCTTCGGTGATGGCGCAGATGTATGAAGCCGGGCGCGGTGAGCATCTGGATGGGGTGTTCGTTCTCGATCCGGCGGCGTTGGCGGCGCTGTTGAAGGCGACCGGTCCGATCACCGTCGAGGGTTTGGCCACGCCTCTGGACTCGGGCAATCTCGAGCAGTTCCTGCTGGTCGACCAATACTCGGTGGCCGAGGCCGACCGCGGCGATTTGTTGGCGGCAGTTGCCGAGGCGACGTTGACGAAGGTCTTGTCCAGCAGCCTTCCCGGCCCCCAGCTGTTGGCACGCGACCTGGGGCCGGCCGCCACCAGCGGGCACATTGTCGCGTGGGCGCGCGAGCCCGACGAGCAACACCTCCTCACGCTGGTCGGGATGAACGGCGCGCTGCCTGCGCTGAACGGCGGCGACGGGTTGGCCGTGGTCACGAACAACGCGAGCGGCAACAAGATCGATTCGTTCCTGCAGCGCACCATCACCTACGACGCCACCTACGACGACTCCTCGGGCGAGACGACGGCGACGGCCACCATCGAGCTCGCCAACGGCGCCCCCAGTTCGGGGTATCCGGACTACGTCATCGGCAACATCATCGGCTTGCCAACGGGTACCAATCGAACGCTCCTCAGTGTGTACTCACCGTTGTCGTTCGACTCGGTCACGATCGATGGCACGACCGTCGGTGCAACGACGCAGACCGAGCTGGGCTGGAACGTGTATTCGCTGTCGCTCGACCTGGCGCCGGGCCAGACGCGCACGGTGACCCTGACGTTCCGTGGCACCGTTGCGACCGGCGGATACTCGCTCGTGGTTCGGCCCCAGCCACTCGCCCACCCCGACAACGTGCACATCGCTGTCAACGGCGACGCCGCCGTGACGTTCGACGGAGTGGTCGAACGCCGCACCCGCTTCGGCGACAAAGGAACGTCCGCCGTCCGCTAGGGACGGGCGGCGGCGATGACTGCGCAGACCTCGGCGACGTCGTCGTCGGTGATGCGTCCGCTGCTGGGGAGGCTGACGCTGTTGGCGAAGAACTCCGCCGACACCGCTCCCCCAACCGCCGGCGCGTCGGCGAACACGGGCTGCATGTGCATCGGCTTGAACCCTGGGCGACCCTCGAAACCGGCGGCGTGGAGTGCCCCGAGAACCTCAGCGGCCGACGCCCCGAACTGCGGCTCGTCGATCGTGATGGTGGTCAACCAATGGTTGGGCACGCAGTCGGCTGGCACCGCCTGAAACCTGACTCCAGGCAGCGCCGCGAGCGACCGTTCGTACGTGTCACGAACCCGACCGCGCTGCTCGATGCGTTCTGGCAGCGTGCGCAGCTGGCCCCTGCCGACGGCCGCATTCAGGTTTCCCATTCGATAGTTGAACCCGATGTCGTGGTGCTCGTAGTGCAACACCGGCTGACGCGACTGGGTCGCCAGGTAGCGGACTCGTGCCGCCACTGACGGGTCGTCGGTGAGCACGGCTCCCCCGCCGCCGGTGGTGACGATCTTGTTGCCGTTGAACGACAGCACGGCAATGCGACCGAAGCGCCCGGCCGAGCGCCCGTGGCGACTGGCGCCGATGGCCTCCGCAGCGTCTTCGATCAGCGGCACATCGAACTCGGCGCAGATTGGCTCGAGGCGTTGGTAGTCCGCGACCGACCCATACAGATCAGCCACCACCACAGCTGCCGGCAGCGCCCCGATTCGAGCGCGCCGGCCCAGCTCCTCCGCAAGCAGATCCGGGTCGAGGTGCCATGTCGCGGCCTCGCAGTCGACGAAGCACGGGCGCGCGCCCAGATAGGTGACGGCGAAGGCCGATGCGCCGAAGGTGAGGTCGCTCACCAGCACGTCGCTTCCCGCCTGCACGCCCGCCGTCATCAGAGCCAGGTGTAGCGCCGCGGTGCCGCTGCTGAGGCCGACGGCGAAGGCCGCACCGGTGAATGCGGCCAGCTCGAGCTCGAACTGATCGAGGTCGGGGCCGGCCGGGGCGACCCATCCACTGTCGAACGCGGAGATGAGCAGGGCGCGCTCCACTTCCGACATCTCGGGGGGCGACAGCAGGATCTTCCAGTTCACCGGACCATTGTGGCCCCGCAGGTAGCTGGTTGAACGCGCAAGGTAGCATCCATGCTTCCAACTCGCAGGAGCAGCGTGGACAGAGAATTCGTTTTCGGCGCCCTGCGTCGCTTTTGGTGGGCGGTACTCGGGCTCGGTGTCCTTGGCGCCGTTCTTGGCGCGCTCCCTCAGCCCGCCTCCACCGCCGACAGCGTCTCCACCAGCTATTCGGCTACTCACTACGTGCTCGTCTCCTCCAGTACGGGCAGCATCTACAACGACCCGGTGGCCATCAACCAGTTGGTGCTACTGGCCACCACCGGCGAGGTGCCCCAACGGGCAGCGAAAGCATTGGGCGAATCCAACTCTGCCGCGTTGGCGGCACAGGTGACTGCCACGCTCGACCAGGGCACGGGCGCGCTGTCGTTGACCACCACCCAGGCCACTCCCGAGCGGGCCGTGTTGATTGCCGACACGTTTGCGGATCAGCTGACGTCGTACGTGGCTGAGCGCCAGGACACACTGGCCGAAGCCCGACAGACGGCGGCACTCGAGCGTTTGGACACGCTGGAGAAGGAGATCAACGCACTCCAGAAGCAGGCGGTGGCGAAGCCCGACGACCGCGTGATCGCCGCTCAGCTCGATGCGAAGAGCCGCCAGTACAGCGTGATCTTCGAGAACTACGACAACCTGCAGAACGACCGTTCCACCATCACGCTCACCACCCTGCAGCGCGCCGAGGCTGTCCAGAACCAGGCCTCCAGCGGTCTTTCGGCGCCGAAGAGTCGTTCGACTCGCGGCATCCTGGGCCTGATGCTCGGCCTCACCGTTGGCGTTGCAACGGCCTTGATTCTGAACCGGCTCGACCGTCGTATTCGCACACGGGCACAGGCGGAGGCCATCTTTGGCGGTCCAGTCTCGGTGATCGTGCCGGTCGTGACGGAACCGCGGGATGCAATCGTGGTCACCGAGGACCGACACGACCAGCTCAGCGACGCCTACCGCACGCTGCGCAACGTCGTCACGTTCAGCGAGAGCTCAACGCCAAAAGACCCGAACGCACCGGCCCGGGCAAAGATCACACTCGTCGTGTCGGCATGCTCCGGCGATGGCAAAACCGATCTGGCCATCAACCTCGCCGCGGCGATGGTGGAGGCCGACAAGCGCACGGTCATCATCAACACCGACTTTCGCCGCCCGGCAATGCAGGCGCGCATACTCGGCTCGAAGCCCGAGCCGTTGGTCACCACGCTCGAGCAGGTCGCCGCATCGTCGGCCAAGCAGCTGCTGCGCAGTACGCCGGTGCGCGGGTTGGCTCTGCTCGACCTGTACGGCGTGAAAGCCTCGCCGGGCGACCTCGCCAGGGCAACCGGCCGGCTGCTCACCGACGTCGCGTCGTTTGCCGACGCGGTGGTCATCGATACGTCGCCCGTGGGTGCCACCGCCGAAGTGCTGGAGCTGTTGCCACACGTCGACACCGTGCTGGTGGTGCTGCGGCTCGACCACACGCTCACCGCCGCTGCGAAGCGATCGATGGAGGTGCTGCGCTCGTTGAGCGATGCCAACTTCATCCTGGCAACCATTGGCGATTCCGCCGTGGGCCGGTCGTACTACTACGAGTATGCCGACCGGGCCGAACGCAGGTCGCTGTTCAGCCGTTTCCGGGGACGGAAGTAACACGGTGCGGGCCGTGCAAGCAATCCGGCGGGCGGTCCGCGAGTATTCCCAGTTTCTGGTCCTTGTGGCCGGCGTCGGTTACGTGATGGTCACTGGGTGGGCGATGGCCACCCTCAGCTATGACATATGGGGCGCCGCGATCGTGGCGCCGATCATGGTGATGGTGTCGGTGCCGATGTTGCGCCGCACGTTTCGTGGCGAGTTCAGCCATCTCGCCAATCTGGCTGTGGTCGGTTTGATCTTGAAGTTGGCCGGCACGCTGTTGCGCTATTACGTCGTGTTCGGCGCCTATGGGGGCGCGGCCGACGCCGAGAATTATCACTCCACCGGGCGCATGCTGGCCGGCGGCGTGCACGACGGCACGCTCAGTATCATCGATGTGATCCCCGTGCAGCAGGGCACAGAGTTCATACGGACGCTCACCGGATTGCTGTACACGTTCGTCGGCTCCAGCAAGATGGCCGGGTTCTTATGGTTCGGGCTGATGGGGTTCTGGGGCGTGGTGTTCTACATCAAGGCTGCCTGCCTGGCGGTGCCCGGCCTGGCGCAGCGTCGCTACGCGTTGCTGTGCTTCCTTGCGCCCAGCCTGATCTTCTGGCCGTCGTCGTTGGGCAAAGAGGCCTGGATGTGTCTGTGCCTGGGGTTGATGTCGTATGGCGCAGCGCAGTTGTGGGGCGGGCGGTGGCACACGCGCTCGCTGGTGCCGCTGATCGGCGGTACGGTCGGTGCCGGTTTGGTACGGCCACACTTTGCATTCATCTGGTTGGGTGCGCTGGTGGCCGCGATGGCCGTGGGCGTGGTCGTCGGCCGGGCCGGCCGGGCAGGGGCCGGCCGGCTACTGCAACTCGTGCTCACGCTCGTCGCCGTTGTCGGCCTCGTGTTCGTTGCACAGGTCACCGTCAGCTATCTCAGCCCTTCCAGCACCGCCGAGCAAGGGTCGACCACCTCCGCCATCGACGTCATCAGCAAGGAGACATCGCGGCGCTCCACCGGTGGCGGGTCGTCCTTCGACCCGATGACAGTCTCCAGCCCGGCCGACTACCCGGTGGCCGCCTTTCGCACGCTCACCCGGCCGCTGTTGTTCGAGGCCACGGGCATCACGTCGTTGATCCCCGCAGTCGAAACCACAGCGATTCTGTTCATTGCACTCATCGGCTGGCGCCGACTGTTCTCAATCCCGAGGGCTATGAGGCGCGTTCCGTACGTGACGTTCTGCGTGCTGGCCTCTCTCATGTGCGGTCTGGCGCTGTCGCGGTTCGGCAACCTCGGCATCCTGGTCCGGCAACGATCACTGGCCTGGCCGCCGCTGCTGGTGTTGCTCTGCCTCCCTGAGTGGCGCCCGCGGTCGCGCACACTCGCTCTCGCCGCAACCGCCAGTCGACCTCAACCGCTGAGCCGCAGTCGTGGCTGAGACGAACGCTGACACCGTCGTCCTGCGGCCCGTAATGCTGATCACCAAGGGACTGGATATCGGCGGGCTCGAGCGGGTTGTCGTGGACCTCGCGGTGACCATGGTGCGGCGCGGCGTGCCGGTGGAGGTGGCCGTGGTCAACGACGCGCGCGACCAACTGATCTCTGTGCTGCTCGATGCGGGCATCATCGTGCACCGTCTCGGTGGCACGGATCGCATCGGGTTGCGGGCGGCACGGCTGCTGCTGCGGCTCGCCGTGAGCACCGAGTTTCGTGTGGTGCATGTGCACGGCCCACTGCCATCGATCGTCGTTCGGCTCGCTCGTGGTCGGCGCCACGTGGTCACCACCTCGCATACTCCGTTCGCCACGTTGCGTGCGCCCACCCGGCTGCTGTGGCGATTGACGGCGCGTCGTGATGCGAAGGTCGTTGCGGTCTCGGCCGTGGTCGCAGCCTCGTTGCCCCGGCGTTCGGCGCGACGTGCGGTGGTGCTTCCCCACGGCATCGATCCCGCCGCCATTGGAGCCGCCGCCGAGGCATCAATCGTGAGGACCGGCCCGGCTCAGCTCGTCACGGCGGTCGCAGTCGCCAGCCATCGCGACGTGAAGAACTACCCGAATCTCCTGCGCGCCGTGCAGGTTGCTCGCAGCCTCGGCGCGCCACTGCGGCTAGTGGCCGTCGGCGCCGGGCCAGACCTCGAACGGCATCGGGGGTTGGCGCAGCAGCTCGGCCTCGCGGATAGCGTCGACTTTGTCGCCCCATCCGGCGACGCGCTGCACGAAATTGCGGCGGGCGACATGTTGGTGGTGGCCAGCGACTATGAGGGGCAGCCGCTGGTCGTACTGGAGGCGTTGGCGTTGGGTAAGCCGGTCGTCGCGACCTCAGTGGGCCGGGTGCCGGAGCTGGTCAACCCCGCCGTCGGTCGGGTCGTCCCCCCGGGCGACGCGCAGGCTCTCGGCCGCGCTCTCGCAGAAGTGGCGGGCGACCCCGTTCTGCGCCGCAAGATGGGTGAGGCTGCACGCCACCAGGGCAGTGGATGGACATTGGACGACGTGGTCGATGCACACGTCGCGCTGTACTCGCAGGTGGCCGCAACATGAGCCTGCATGTCGTCGCAATGTGTACCCACAACCGAACTCGCTCGGTCATCATCGGCGCGTTGCTCGGCAGTTATCTGGCCGACGCCGGGTTGGATACGAGGGTGTCCACCGCCGGCATGGCCGACCGCGACCTTCCCGTCACCGACTCGGCGCGCACGCTGCTGGCCGGTCGCGGAATCGACGTCGCTGATCACCGCAGTTGTGTCATCGACGACTCGTTGATGTCGACCGCCGATCTTGTCATCACGGCCGAGGTGCAGAACGTAGTCTTCGTCGGCGGCCAGTGGGAGGGCTCGTTCGCACGCACGTTCACACTGCCCGAGCTGGTGCAGCGGGGCGAAGCCGTCGGCGCCCGCAGCGGCGCGCCGCTGCGCGAATGGTTGACGATGGTCAGCGAAGGTAGGCCCGCCGGTTTTGCGTACATGACGGACCCGACGGTGCTGGAGGTGCCGGACCCGAGCGCGCAACCAGCCTCGTCCTGGCGGGCCACGTTCGACGGCATCGACCAGATGTGCCGGCGTCTCGCCGTGGTCCTCACATGAGCGGCGGCCCTTTTTTGAAGCACTTGGTCAAGCAGCTGTCGGTGGTCAGTGACCGCGTGCTGCCAACGGCCGATGGTGTGGTGGTGCTGATCTATCACCGGGTGGGTGGCGGTTCGGACAGCGAGGTGGATCTGGACCTGGAGACGTTCGAGGCCCAGCTCGACCTTCTCGCGCAGCGCCACGATGTGCTCCCGCTGGATTCCGCCGTCACTGCACTCGCTAGCGGGCAGCCGACTTCGGGCGTAGTGCTGACCTTCGACGACGGCACCGACGATTTCACCGATGTGGTGGTGCCTGCGTTGGTCCGCCATGGCGTGCCCGCAACGCTGTACGCGGCGACGCAGTTCATCGACGAGAGCAGTCCATTTCCGTGGGGAGCGTCACCGACCTCGTGGGCGGCATTGCGCGATGCACTCAGCACCGGCCTGGTCACCGTTGGCTCGCACACCCACTCGCATTGGCTACTGGACAGACGCGACGAAGCGTCAGTGCTCGACGACCTCGACCGCTCCATTGATCTCATCGGCCAGAACCTGGGTCTGCCTCCAGCACACTTCGCCTACCCCAAGGCCGTACCCGGCTCCCCCGCCGCCGAGGTGGCCGTGCGCCGTCGCTTCCAGTCGGCAGCGCTGGCCGGTAGCCGCGTCAACAGGCCGGGCCATGCTGACGTTCACCGCCTGTGGCGGACCCCGATTCAGCGCGGCGACACACCCGACTTCTTCGCCGCCAAGGCCGCAGGAGGAATGCGCCTGGAGGGTCAGCTGCGCGCACTTGCGGCGCGCGTGAAGTACCGGGGCGACACGCGGTGACGCTGGCCGTCGACCTGCCTCCCAAGGACCCGTCCCGGCCGCGGCTTGTCCACCTCACCACCACCGACATGAGCCTGGACTGGCTGTTGGGTCCGCAGCTTTGCGCCTTCGCCGACGCAGGCTACGAGGTCATCGGCATGTCCGCCGCTGGCGCGCACGTCGCCAATCTGGCGGAGATGGGCATCGCGCACGTGCCGGTGCCGGCGTTCACACGCAGCAACAATCCGTTGCACGACGTGCGCGCGTTTTGGCAGCTGATTGGGCTGCTACGGCGCGTGAGACCCGACATTTTGCACACTCACAATCCCAAGCCGGGCATCCTCGGGCGCATCGCTGGCTGGCTCACGCGTGTGCCGTTGGTCGTCAACACTCAACACGGTCTCTACGCACAGCCCACCGATCGTCGGCGGCGACGGTGGCCGGTGTATTCGGCGGAGCGAATCGCGGCCGCCTTCAGTGATGCCGAGTTGGTGCAGAGCCCCGAGGATGTGGAGACCTTGGTGAACGTCCTGAGGGTGCCTTCGGCCAGAGTCACCTGGTTGGGCAACGGCATCGATCTGCAGCGCTTCTCGCCCGACGCCGTGCCGGACGGAACGCGCGAGCAACTGCGCGACGACTGGGGAATTGCTCACGGCGAGGTCGTGTGCGGTGTGGTCGGGCGATTGGTGCGCGAGAAGGGAATCGGCGAGGTTTTGGAGGCCGCCCACATGCTCCGCTCCTCCGGTTCGCCAGCGCGGTTCGTGATCATCGGGCCCGCCGACTCGGACAAGGCCGACGCGATTTCGCCAGCAGCGATCTCGCAAGCCGCTGCCGACGGTGTGGTGTTTGCGGGCCAGCGCACAGACATGCCCGAGTGCTACGCCGCGATGGACATCTTCGTGACGGCCAGCTGGCGGGAGGGTTTTCCACGCGCGGCCATGGAGGCGGCGGCGATGGGTCTGCCAACCGTGGCCACCGACATCCGCGGCAACCGCCAGGTGGTGGCAGATGGGGCAACCGGCGTGTTGGTGCCAGTTCGAGACAGCGCGGCGTTGGCCGCGGCCGTCGCAGCCGTGTGCGCAAGCGACGAGTTCGACCGTCGTCAGATCACGCTGATGGCCCGAAAATTGTTCGACCAGCGCCGCTTGATCGACATCACGTTGGCGACGTATCGGAAGCTTGCGGGCTCGGCGGGGCCAGCACCGCAATAGCGACCGCGGCGGCCAGTGAGAGGCCGCCCAACACCAGTACGGCGACCACGGCCGGCCGGATGGTTGGCTTTAATGCGCCGGTGCGTGCCACCGTTACCGCGGCGGCCACGCCTAGCGCGGCCACCAGCCAGCGAACGGGTTCGGCAACGTGCGCCAGCCTTGGCACCAGCAGCGCCGTCAACGCAACGATCACGATCGGCCACATCGAGAACAGTGCGCCGACCAGTGCGCTCTGGCGGCCGGTGGCGCCGTAGATGCCGGACCAGAGCACGATGCCAGCCGTCAGTCCGTGAATCCCGATGTGGAGCTGGCGACGGCTGCGCAGCTCGGCGAGCGTGACAAGGGTGACCACCGCCCCGACCATCGGCATCTGATTGGTGGTCTCGGGCACACACAGGTAGATAGTCGCGGCTGCGGCGCAGATCAGAAGCGGCACCGTCCCCGGTGTGGGCAGGAGTGGCCGCAGGCGGCGCAGCGCCTCGGCGACGATCACCGCGACCACGATGATGGCCACGATCGCCCACCACCGATCACGCTCGTGCAAGCCCGACGGGCGCCAGCCGAGCTTGACGATCGTGACACCGGCCAGCAACCCCCACGCACGGATCTCGAAGGGGCGCAGTTCGGGTGGCACCATCGCATTCTGTCAGCCAGCCGTCACCGTGTTGGGTTGCCGTGTTGGGTTGCGGTCGCCGCAGCAGCGAGACTGGCGCAATGACCGACGGCACCGCTGACCACCCGTCGGGCGCGATGCCAGACGAGTTCGTCCGCTGTCCGCAAGTGCTGTGGCGGCAGGGGCCCGATCGCGTGTTGGCGCGCCGGGTGAGCGGCGAGGCGCTCGACCTGCTGGGCGCAGCAGCGTTGGTGTGGGTAGCACTCGACGGCCGGCGCACGGCGGCCCAGTTGCTCGATGAGCTGGGCGAGTTCGGTCTCGACGCAGCGACGGTGCACTCCACGCTGACCCTCCTGGTGCAGCGCGGCCTACTGGAGACGGTCAGTTGAGCGCCATTGTCCTGCGCGTGCTCGACACCAGCGTGCGAGTGGTCGCCCCCGAACCCATCGTCGCCCTCTTCACGGATCTGTTCGGCGATGTCATCGGGCCAGCCGCGCACGATGAGCCGACCGAGATCGTCTGGTCGGTCGAGGGCGATCTGTGGAAGGTCTCGGTCACTGGCGGTTCCGCCGTTACCGACGTTGCCGGTGGGCTCGCCGACTCGATCGTGTCCATCAATCGCTGCGCGGCCACCTCCGTCGCAGCCACGCACGCCGTGCTGCACGCCGGGGCGTTCGAGGTGAACGGCCACGCCGTTGCCGTGACCGGGGTCAGCGGCGCCGGCAAGTCCACGCTGACCGCTGCCGCGGTCCTTGGTGGGCACGGCTACCTCGCCGACGAGGTGACTGCCGTGAGCGCAGATGGGATGGTTCGCCCCTACTACAGACCGATCGGCCTCCGAGCCTTCGGTGCTGCGTCGATCGGCATCGAGATTCCCGTGAACCCACTGGATGCCTTCAGCGAGGTCTACCCACTTCGAGCAAGCGAGCAAGGCCGACTTGCCGACGCGGTACCGCTGCGGCTGGTGGCGTTCGTCCACCGGAGACCGGGGCCGGTGGAAATTGCGACGGTGAGCGCCGCCGACGCGCTGGTGCGGCTGACCTCGCTGAGCCTGGGTACCGATGGGCTGGAACGCTCGATGTTCCGCCGCCTCGACCGTTTGGTGCGCGAGGTCGAAGTCGTCATTGTCAGTTTCGAGGATTCGTCGGCCGCCGTCGACGTCCTTGCGGAGTTCGTGCGATGAGCGACGCACTCGCGGTCCTGCGCGCGGCGGTGGCGCACGGCCTTCCCGGTGTGCCACGTTCGGTTGATGCGCCGCCGACGCTGACGGCGGGTGTGATCGCGCTCGCCGAGCAGCATCGGGTGCAGGGTCTGCTGTGGGAGGCGATCGAGGCCGGCGCAGTGATCGGCGACGACGACGTTGTTGCAGCGGCACGCGAGTCGTTGTTGGCCGCACTGCGCACCTGCCTGCTGGCCGAGGAGACCGCGGCACTTGCGTGTGGTGCCCTCTCTTTCGCCGGCGTTGACGTTCGGGTGCTGAAGGGCGTGGCGATCGCCCATCTCGATCATGCCGACCCCGCCGAGCGGATATTCGGTGATGCGGACCTGCTGATTCGACGTGTCGACTACAAGGCCGCGCTTGCGGCGTTGGTCGCAGCCGGGTTCGTGCGGGCCGAACCTCCCGTGCGCGGCTGGTGGGAGCAACGCTTCGGCAAGGCGATCGTGCTGTATGCACCGTCGGGCGGCGAGCTGGACCTACACCTGGCCATCACCGGCGGCTACTTCGGTGAGCGCATCGAGCACGAACGACTGTGGTCCGCGTCAGGTGCACCGTTCACGTTGGCCGGCGCAACGGTGAGCGGCCTGTCGGCCGAGGGTCGCCTACTGCACGCCTGCTGCCACGCAGTCTTAGGCGGTGGCTCAGGCTTGCGAGCGAAACGTGATGTTGCGCAGCTAGTACTGGTCAGCGGCGCTGACTGGCCAAGCGTCGTGGCCGACGCGGTAGTCGACGGCGTCGAACTTGCGGTGGCCGAAGCGGTGCGGGCGACGTGGTCCGAGCTAAATTTGGATATGGCTCACGGGCTGGCCGTGTGGGCGAGTGGCGATTCAGCTCACTCGGTGCAGGCGACCGCATTAGCGGGCTACAGGAATGCGACAAGACAAGGCTGGGCCCAAGAAGGACGCACCACGGTGACTGCGTTGGGTGTGCTTGATCGAGTTCGATACGCAACAGGCCTGGCGTGGCCGTCGAGCGCCAGCCTGAGCTTCAGAAACCGAACTCGCTGGCAACACATGAGAGTCACGGTGGGCCGCTATTTAGTCACCTCAGGGGGCGGGTGAGTCGCACGACGTCGAGTTGTCCGGAGGCCCTATCGTCGCGGCGGTGCCTGCTGCCGGTGTG
>JANLPB010000054.1:0-2299 GCA_031366885.1 Ilumatobacteraceae bacterium | reverse complement strand
GTCAAGCCATTCAGGGGCGACGTCGAATTCGTTGTCGGCAGACTTCACTTCGCTCCATGATCCCGACACGAACCCGCGGGCCGCATCGGCCCTCTTGCCCTGCGCTGCAACCCAGAGCGCTACCACCCCCCGTGCCTGCCCACTGACCGAGCACGGCGCACCATCCTCCGCGACCAGCGGCAAGCCGACCGCCCACAACCCCAGCGCCAGCCGGTTGACCGGGTTCGAGTCGTCGCCGTTGACGGCGGCGCCGTTCCACGTCGACTGATCGCGACCCCACTGGGCGGTCAGCTCATCGATGTCGAGTCGCTGCTTGACCGCCGGATCAAGCCGGCCAAGCAGCCGCTCGCGCCACACGACGGTGAAACCATCGTCCTGGCGCTCGGGCGGTACAGCCGCAAAAGGGTCGGTCAGCTCCCGCTCCCACGTGTCCGCCATGTCGGCGTAGTCGTGATACGCGCACAGGGTCAGCCCGCCATTGGAGCGACATGTCGAGTGCGCCACAGGGTCGGCGACCATCGCCGCAATCCGCCCCGCGTCCGCGTCGTTCATCGGACGGGTTTGGATGAGACCTGTGATGGCGGCGAGCGCTATCGCCACGGCAGCAAGGCCGGCGACCACCCGGTCCCGGCGATGCCGAGCGACGGCCGCGACGGCGACAACGGCTGCGAGCGAAAGGAGATACGCAGCGTGCCACCACGTCGGCCGAACAGCGAATGCCCAGTCGTGGTCGGGGTAGCGTGGCCAGATAGAGAGTTGGCGAGTCAGGCTCCAGTGGTGACCACCAATGCCGCCGATTGCGGAGCCGCCAATTCCCAACGCAACCAGCGCTGCGAGCGCGACGAGCGGGTGCGGCAGCCAGCGCGATAGCGCAACCCCCAACGAAACCGCGCACATCACCAACACGAAGCTGACCACCACGTCGCCGACGCTGGCGGCATCGATTGCACCGAAGTGATGCGTGACCAGCGCACCGATGAGAACGCTGCCGGCAACAAACAGTGCTTGCACGACGAACGCCATCCAGACCGAACCAAGATGCCCGACCACCCGCGTCGCATCGATGGCGGGTAACGAGCCGAACAACTCATCGGTTCCATCGCGAGAACTGCGCAATGCGGCGGCGTTTACCGCAACCAACGTCAGCCCCGCGAACGCCAGCGTGAACACCGGCAGCATCGCCAACCAGTACCGCCAAGAGTTCTGCGCACCGATGTTGTTCGAAGCCCAGACCACCCCGAAAATCACAAGGATCGCGGCCGACATCGCCATTCCGACGATGAAGACCTCATTGCGGAGCAGCTGACGACCCTCGATACGACCGAGCTGCACGCTGGCCGCGCGTTGACTGCCGGCCTTGAGTTGCACACCGGGCACGGCCGCTGCCGTTGAGAGTTTCGCCGACGTTGCACCAGACGCTGCGGCGGGCCCCGACTGCCACTCATCCTTCGTCGGACGCTTCTCGCCGCGATGCGTAAATGCGTACGCCAGCCCGAAGACCACGGCCCCAACCACGATCACTTCCACGAGGACTCCTGCAGCACAGAGGCGCCGACCAGCAGCAGATATCCATCCTCGACGTGGGGTTCATCAAGACGCGCCCCTGCCGGTGGTTCGCCGACATGGCGGACCATGCCCTCTCCGGTCATCCATGCCAACTTCGCTGATTCGTCGTGTGTCGACGCAAGCCACACGCGCCCTGCGGCAAGCCCAGCGAGACCCGACGGAGTGCCGTCAAAATGAACAACGCCGCCGTGCATCACCACGACCCGCTGGCACAGCGCAGCCACGTCCTCCGTCTGATGCGTGGACAACACCACCGCCGCTCCGCGAGCCGCGGTGGACAGCAACTCCCTGAACCTCAGTCGCTGCTCAGGGTCCAGGCCCGCCGTCGGTTCATCCAACACCAGCAGCTCGGGCGAGCCGAGCAACGCTTGTGCGATGGCTACTCGGCGACGCATTCCTCCCGAAAGCTGGCGGATCCGTTTGTGCATCACTGACGTCAGACCAACGACATCGAGCACGCGCCGAACCTCGTCGTGGCGCTCCTTGCGATCCGTGATCAGCTTGAGGACCGCTACGTAGTCAACGAAATCGAATGCGGAGAACTGACGGTGGAAACCCGGTTCCTGCGGCACGTAGCCGAGACGTCGCCGAATCGATTCTCGATCGTCGGCGTGGAGTAGTGATCGGCCAAGTAGCTGCACTGTCCCACTGTCAGGCGAGAGCACAGTTGCCATCACTCGCAACAGCGTGGTCTTGCCGGCACCGTTGGGCCCCAGCAAACCCGTGATGCCGC
>JANLPB010000041.1:0-9048 GCA_031366885.1 Ilumatobacteraceae bacterium | reverse complement strand
CGAACAGGGGCACGGCCTCCGGAGCCGGCAGCGATGTTTCGAACTGCGCTTGGTAGCCCTTGAACTCGAAGATCAGTGTGGCCAGCGTCCGTGCGACGGTGTAGAGGTCGCTGGCGACTGTGGTGCCGTCGCGAGCGACTTCCGGCGCCTGAAACCCGATCGTGCCGTAGATCGGCGACTGGTCGTCGTCGACGCGACGCACACCACCGAGATCGATCAGCTTCATGCCGTCGCCCACCTGAATCAGGTTGGCGGGTTTGAAGTCGCAGTACAGCAAACCGAGCGCGTGCAGGTACCCGAACGCGGGAAGGATCTCGACGATGTACGCAATCGCCTGGTCAACGGGGATGGCCGAGAACGCACCGTTGTTCTCCTTCATGCGATCCTTGAGCAGGTTGTTCAACGAACGCCCGCCCACGTATTCCATCACGATGTACGAGTTGCCGTCGGCGGAGGTGACGAAGTTGTAGATCTCTACGATCAGCGGATGCTCGACCTCCGCGAGGTACTGCTTCTCGGCCACGGCCGCACGCGAGGCGTCCGGGTCACCGGAGTTCAGCAAACCCTTCAGCACCACCCAACGGTCGTTCACGTTGCGGTCGCGGGCGAGATAGATCCAGCCCATGCCGCCGTGGGCCAAGCACCCCGCCACCTCGTATTGGCCCCCCAGCAAGTTGCCGGCGGCCAGTGTCGGCTCGAAGTCGAACGGCGTTCGGCACTTCGGACAGAACCCCTTGGTGCGGCCCGCGGCCCCGTCGCGGGAGCGGCCAACAGCAGATTGGCAGACACTGCAGTAGCGCTTCTCCTCCGCCACCACCGGCGGGTCCATCAGACTGTGCCGGGGGTCGACCTCGGGGATCGGCGGCACCTGTGTCAGCCCAGCGCCCAGGCGCGATGGGCTGGCACTTCCGCCGAGACGCCGCGTCGGTCGCGAGCCCGTCGTCACGGGCGAATTGCGCGCCGAACCCAGCGGCACGGTGCCCAACCTGCTGGTGACCGAGCGGGCGCTGGCGTGCCCGGCGGTTGCGGCCGAGTCCGCGGCGCCGGGGTCGGTGGTACCGGCCGTGGAGGCGGAGCCCGCAAGGCCGCACACATCGCAGTACCCGTCGGTGATGGTGCCGGTACACCCGGGTTGCGCACACTTCATCGGGCCTCCTCCTTCACCTTGGCGTTCACGAGCGCGATGTACTGGTCGACCAGCGTCGCACCTCGATCGAGGTCGCACGGTGCCGCCCACAGGACGGCCTTGGCTTCCTGGTAGAGCGAGTCGAGCTCGGGCAGCTCCAGCACTCCCCCGGCCGACGCTTTGTCGGCGAATGCTTGCACCAAACCGCGAAGTTGGTCGCGCCGATCGAGAGCCGCTTGAAAGCGACGATCCGCCTCCGTGAGCGACGCCGCAACGCGATCGACTCGGGCCAGGAGCGGCAGGATGCGACCGCGGGCCGCAATCCACGTCAGCCCCGCGATATCGGGAAGATCGGTCGCGATGGTAGCGACGGAGGGAACAGCCAGCGGGGGTGCCTGCAGCACCTTCTCCCGGCAACGCGCCGCCAGTTCGCGTACACGAGTTTCCGTTGCCGTCAGTTCGTCCAAGCGACCCCCGACCGTGGTCCACTGCTGCATGAGACGATCGCGTTCGGTGGCTGCGGCTTCCAGGCTGCGGCGCACTGTGGCGGCTTCGCTCGCAATGTCGGTCAACCCCTCGCGTCGGTCCAACAGTTCGCGAAGGTGCGCAACTTGATTCATCTGCATGCCCAGTTCTGTGGCCAGCCGGTGGGCGACGACCAAGTCGGCATCCGCACCGGCTGCTGCGGTCGCCGCCTCCACCTGCGCTCTCTCGCGGCCGCCGACTGACCGTTCGACTCGCTGCAACACGGCGTCCAGTAGAGTCGCTGCGTCAAGGATCGAGTTGGCGACAAGGTCGCCAAGGTCGTCGTGCAGAGGTTGCGCCGCCAACTCTGCGGCAGTTGCACGATCGCGCTGCGCAACGTGCGCCACTTGCTGCAGTCGATCGGTGATGGCCTTGCGACATACAAACGCTGCGGCAACGTCGGTCTGGTCGTCGCCAGACCCCGCCGAACGCACCCTGTCCTCCAGTGAGAGCAGCGAATCCGTGCGCGCCGAAACCCACTCGTTCCACTCCGCCAGCAGCGTGGCGATTTCAGACGACGAGGGGATGCGAGCGCCGTTGCTCACGACGGTTCCTCTCGGCCATAACGCGCGGGCGGCGGAGTTTGTGCGCCAAGCGTGCCGAGCAGCCAGTGGTCGTAGATCGCCTGCCAGCGACCGTCTGCCCGCATCTCGTCCAACAGCGCGTTGACGAACTTGACGAAATCGACCCGATCTTGCGCAATGCCCAGCCCGTACGGCTCAGAGGTGAAGTTGTCGCCGACGACAACGGTGGCCGGGTCCTGAACCTGGAGGCCAGCCAGGACGGTGTCGTCGCCGGTGATCGCCTGCACTTGCCCGGCTTGCAACAAAACCAAACAATCGCTGATGTCTGGCTCGGCCACTGCGTTGATGGAGGGATAGTCGGCCAGCTTCTCCTGGTTGGTGCTGCCATCGGGCACGCAGACGGTTGCCCCGGCCTCGGCCAGCGCGTCGATACTGGTGTACGGCGAGGTGACCTCGACGAGCACTCGCTGCCCTGACGTGTAGTACTCCGACGAGAAGGCAATCTGCTGCCAGCGCACACAGTTGATGGTCATCGTGTGCGCCACGATGTCGACATCGCCGCTGCGCAATTTGGGAATTCGTTGGTTGTACGGGATCACCACGAAGTCGAGGTAGTCGTACGCCGCGGCGTCGTCGACACCGAAGATCGCCTTGGCGACTTCCTTCAACATGTCGATGTCGAAGCCCTCGATCTGGCCCGTCAACGGATTCCGGGCGCCGAACAGCAGCGTGTCCGCGGAGACCCCGATGCGCAGCGCCCCGTTCTTTTGGATTTCTGCCATCGTCGAATCGGCGGGCAGATCGGCAGCGCTGGGCAGTGGGCCATCAGGCGCGTACGTCTTGGGCGTTGCGCCGTCGGGCTCCGCCTGGTCCGCCGGACACGTGAACGTCTGGGTTGCCGGCGCGACTGTCGTCGGGGGTGTCGACCCCTGTACGGCTGACGGCAGTCGCTGACCGCTGGCACAGCCGGCAACGAACAGCACCGCCAGCGCGGCCGCGAGCCCGCGTGTCGCCCGAGTACGTGTGGTCATCGGTACTCCCGCAGACGTTGGCCGTACCCGACCAGCACCAACGCTGCGACGATCAGCCCGGCGAGAAACACGACGATACGTAGACCCGCCAGCCCGTCGGCCGCCGACGACATCGCGGCAGCAGCCTTGTGGCCCAACTGCGCGGCCGCATCCCTGTTGACACCATCGAATGCTTCGAAGGCGGCCGCGGCGTCGCCATCAAGGCTTGAGCCGCGGGCGGAATCCCAGTCGCCGGAGTTGTCGCTGGCACGCACTGCCGCATGGGCGGCGGTGTAGGCCGCCAGGTAGCTCTGCAGCGAGCACTCGTTGGCGGTGCGACAGAGTCGATCGAGCGCCAGTTCGGTGGTCGCGACGGATGTCTGCCACGCGGAGTCGTCGCCGCCGCTGCCGCGCGCGATCAGCGTGCTGAATTCCTGCGCATGGCCTGTGAATGCGGCCGAGCGGGCCTGCGCCGCAAGGTCGGCGGCCTGCAGCTCGCTGGCCGTTGCGTCCTCCGCAGCCGACATTGCTGACCCCTGCACCGTGCCGCCGATGACCAGCACCAACAGCGTCAACAGCGCCGCGAGCACCACGGGCACATTCAGGATGCGCCGGAATCGCGCCGTCATCCACGCACCGCCAAGCACCAAGATGATCAGCAGCGGCCAGCCGGTGGCGTGCAGCCACGCCCCGGCCTTGTCGGCACGGTCGAGACTGTCGTTGACCTGTTGGCGCAGTGAGGCCTGTACCGACTGCAACCCGACGGCCATGTCGGAGGAGAGCGAATTCGCGGTGCGGAGATATGCGGCACCGACCGGAAAGCCTTGCCGATTGTTGGCTCGGGCCTGTTCGACCAGCCCGGAGTAGCGACTGAGCTGCGCCGACACTTCGGCCAACGTGGCGGCCTCGTTGCGCAGGACGCGGTTCGAGACGGCCACCAAACCGTTGCTGACTGCGGCTAACTCCGACGCGTAGGTGGCCCGCTTGGCGCCATCCTCGATGCCGCCGCGTAGGTAGTTCTCGCGAGCGATGGCGTCGGCGTGGACCAGCCGGACCTGCACATCCTGGACCGCGATCAGCTGCTGCGATGCGCTGTCCGCAGCCGTGAGCGACGCCGCCCGCCGATCGACCCCGATTGCGCTCAACACCCCGAAGAGCAAGGCAACGATTGCAGTCGCGACCATGAACGCTCGCAGTCGTGTAGGCGTGCTCGTCGCGTTGGCGTGTCCGCCGACGACGGACCGCAGCCCGCTCCGCGCCCGGCCAATGCCGCGCCCGAGCGAACCCATCGCGGACCACCCGCCGCTGCTTCGCGCTCCTGCCACCACGCCTCCTCGAGTGGGCATCCTATGCGGCAGGCCGTCACTCGTGGTCGGCAGCGACGGTGTGGAGATGTCGTTCGTCGTCGCCGTCGTCTGCTGAGTACGGTTCGAGCATGCCCAAGGCGTTCCTGCACCCATTTGCCAAGCCGACCCGCGAAGACTTCATCCGAATCGTGCGTGGCGAGGGCGCTCTGCTCTATACGGCGGAGGGCAAGGAGCTGGTCGATGGCATGGCCAGCCTCTGGTACTGCAACATTGGCCACGGCCGACAGGAGATGGCCGACGCCATCTCGCAGCAGGTGTCCACGCTCGAGGCGTACTCATGCTTCGATCCGTTCACCAACGACCCGGCCGAGCTGCTGGCCGAAAAGCTCAGCGAGATCGGGCCCATCCCCGGTGCTCGCGTGTTCTTCACCGGCTCGGGTAGCGAGTCGATCGACACGGTGATGAAGCTCGCTCGCATCGCCCATGTCCAGGCAGGCCAGGGCCACCGCAAGCTGATCATCTCCAGGGGCCGTGGGTATCACGGAACGGCCTACGGCGGCACCAGCGCGCAGGGCATCGCACCCAACCGCGAGAACTTCGGTCCGTTCGTCGACGAAGTGGTGCAGGTACCGGCCGACGACATCGAGGCGTTGGCCACACTGATGACCCAGCGCGGCAACGAGGTTGCGGCCATCATCGCCGAGCCGGTGCAAGGCGCCGGTGGCATCTTCCCCGCGGAGGAGGGCTACCTGGAGGGCTTGCGCAAGTTGTGCGACCAGCACGGCGCATACCTGGTGTTCGACGAGGTCATCACCGGCTTCGGCCGTTTGGGCAGCTGGTTCGGGGCACATCATTACGGCGTGACACCGGACTTCGTGACGTTCGCCAAGGGCGTCACCTCCGGCTATCAGCCCCTGGGCGGCGTGTTCGTCGGGCCTCGGCCCACGGCAGCGTTCGAGGCCAGCCCAGATTTCTTCCTGCGTCACGGCTTCACCTATTCCGGCCACACCACCGCCTGCGCCGCCGCCCTCAAGAACCTGGAGATCATCGAGCGCGAGGGTCTGGTCGCCCGCGCGGTTCACATGGGCAATCGCCTCGCCAACGGCTTGCGGTCGCTGGCCGACGACGGCACCATCGACCACGTTCGCGGCCTGGGCGGTATGTGGGCGGCAGCGCTGCGTCCGGATCAAAATGCGATGGCAATGCGCGACGTGATGTTCGACGAAGGTGTCATCTGCCGGGCGCTCAACGCCGACTCGCTGCTGTTCTGCCCGCCGCTGGTCACCACCGACGAACAAATCGACAGGATCGTCGACGCGGTCGCTACCGCCGCCCGCTAGCAGGTCGCTCCCGGCTTCTGGTCGTGCCGAATCCACACTCAGTGTCGTTGTGAGCCGACCAGAGTCGGGTGTGCACGACCTAAGGACTCGAGGATGTAGTCGGGGTCGGTCATCACGTCAGCGGTGGTGAACTCGATCACGGCGAAGCCGCGGTGTTGCAGCTCATTGCGTCGGCGAGCATCCTTGCGTCGATCACCGTCCGACGTGTGCCCGACCCGGCCCGACACCTCAACGACGACGCGCTGTTCCGGGTACAGGAAGTCGACCCGAATTGCTTTCATCGCCTTTGCCTTGAAAGTGATCTGCGTCTGCGGCCGAGGGAGTCCCGCCATGCGGATGAGGCGGAGAAACCTTCTCTCCAACGCTGATTCTCCGCCGGAATCGAGAAGCAGCTCTCGCAACACCGGAAGTCCCTCCCGACCAGATTTCGCCAGCTCACTCATTCGTTTCGTCAGCGTTGGAATCGACGTCAGCCGCAACCGAATAGCACTATCGATTGCTCGTTCAAGGTCACGAGCCGTGGTGCCTTGCCCGGCAAGGTCAATGATCGTTCTTGTTGCGCTGGTGACTCGCACCTCGTCGTGGCGAAGCAAATCTTTCGCCGTCCACTCTCTCGTCAGCCGAACAGCGACGCCACCACGCGACCGCCTCTCATGCGAGGTAACGAACTCGACCACGTCAGGTTCGAAGCCATCAAGATTCCACCACGCCGCCGCCGATCGACCAGCGAGCGCCGCAGTATCGCCGAGCCAAAGAGCTCCCGCCCGAACACGGAGTTCCCACGTCTCGGGCGTGGCGAGATGCCGCCACACGCTGGGCATGATGGCTATCCATTCTCCCGCCGACACCCGGTACGCAAACTGCCGATTCGTCATTTCGGCAGCCTGAACATCCTCATACTCCACGAGGTAGTGCTTGCGCGCCGCCGTTTCCATCAGCGCTCGATCTTCGGCCTTCACACAAAGACTGGGCATGGTGAGATTTGCAATTCGGCAAATCTCCTTCTGATCGTACTAGATCGACACTCAGTGTCGATGTGAGCCGACCAGAGTCACCTGGAACTAGTCGTTGGCGAGGAGGTTGATCAGGCTGCTGGTGTCCCAGCGCTTGCCGCCGCGGGCGATGACCTGCGCATAGAACTGGTCGATCAGCGCAGTCACCGGGAGACGGGCGCCGTTGCGGTGCGCTTCGTCGAGCACGATGCCAAGGTCCTTGCGCATCCACTCGACGGCAAACCCGAAATCGAATTCGTTGCGCACCATTGTGCGGCCGCGATTCTCCAATTGCCAGCTCTGCGCGGCACCGTACTTGATGACCTCGGTGACCTGCTCGGGGTCCAGCCCGGCCTTCACCGCGAAGTTGAGGCCCTCGGCCAAGCCCTGCACGATTCCCGCAATCAGTATCTGGTTGACCATTTTCGTCAGCTGGCCGGAGCCCGCAGCGCCCATCAGTGCGCTGGCCTTCGCGTACGCGGCCATCACTGGCTTGGCCAGCTCGTAGAAGGCCTCGTCGTCGGCGCCGCACATGATGGTGAGTTGTCCGTTCTCGGCGCCGGCCTGCCCGCCCGACACCGGCGCGTCGACGAACCCGACGCCGAATTCGGCGGCCGCCTCGGCCAGTTCCTTCGCCACCTCCGCCGAGGCGGTCGTGTGGTCGATGAGAACGGCGCCGGCACCGGCGCCGGCGAGCGCACCATCGGGGCCGTAGACCACATCGCGCACGTCGTTGTCGTCGCCGACGCAGAGGAACACGAACTCCACACCCTCGGCGGCTTCCCGCGGGGTGGGGGCTGCCCGGTTGCCGTACAGCGCGACCCAGGCCAGTGCCTTCTCAGGCGTGCGGTTGTAGACGGTGACCTGGTGGCCGGCGGCAGCAAGATGGCGGGCCATTGGCGTGCCCATCACGCCGAGGCCAATGAAAGCGACAGAACTCATTGCGCCATTCTTGCCGGTCACGAAGGCACGAGCTGCACAGCCAGTGTGACTCGTGCCAGAAATGCTGGGGATCGGTCAGAATGAACATGTGATCGACCATCTCGTGCTCGCGACCCCCGACGTGAACGCCACATCGGAGCAGATTCGAAGTCAGTGGGGCGTCGCCGTGGTCGCCGGCGGTGCACACACGGGTCGCGGAACGCGCAACGAGCTGACCGGGTTGGGCGGCAGCACGTACCTGGAGATCGTCGGGCCGGATGCTGACCAGCCGGATCCCCAGGCGCCGCGACCGTTCGGCGTCGACCAGCTCACCCAGCCGGGTTTCGTGGCGTGGTGCGCCCGCCCCTCTTTGCCGCTCGTCGACGTACTCGGGCGACTGGCCGCGCACGGCGTCGACCTTGGTCCGGCCACCGAGATGTTTCGGATGCGGCCCGATGGTGTGCAGCTCAACTGGCAGCTGACGTTTCCTCTCCTGGACGAGCCGTACCACGGGGCGTTGCCGTTCCTCATCGACTGGCTCGACTCTCCCCACCCGTCAGCATCGCTCCCCCACGATGCGCAGCTCCGCTCGCTCCACATCGTCCATCCGCAGCCCGACCTGATTCGCACGGTGCTGGCCGAGATTGGCTCCGATGACACGATCGAAGTCGACAAGGGTCTAGCCGCGCTGTGGGCGGAGGTTCGCACGCCTCGCGGCGTGCTGATGTTCTGAGACGCTGCCGGTCAGCCGACCAGGCTGGCCATCAGCTCATCGACGATGCTCTGCGGCGTGCGCGGGTGCATGAACACCAAGCGGCCCATCGGCTCGCCCCGGTAGGTGCTGGGTGCCACGAAAGCCACCTTGTCCCGAAGCAGGCCGGCCGCCCACGCCGCCCATTCCTCGCGACCCCAGCCGTCACGGCGGAAGAGCACCACGCCGAGCTCCGGCTGCATGATCAGCTCGGTGGATGGGTTGACTGTCAACGCTGCCGCCATCTGAGTTGCCAGCGTGATGCCGTGACGGATGCCAACGCGGTGGGCCTCCAGCCCGTGCAGCGCCATCGCAAACCAGATCGGCAGGCCGCTGGCACGGCGAGTGAGCTGATAGCCGAGATCGCACGGGTTGTAGGCGTCGTCTTCGGTTCGCAGTACGTCGATGTATGGCCCGTGTTGCGTGTGTGTCTCGCGGGCCAGCCACGGCTGGCGGTAGACGAGGGCGCACGAGCCGGCGGGCGCGAACATCCACTTGTGCGGGTCGACGATGAACGAGTCGGCCCGCTCGATGCCGTCGAACTTGGAACGC
>JANLPB010000040.1:0-1987 GCA_031366885.1 Ilumatobacteraceae bacterium | reverse complement strand
GCCGTGTCGCGGCTCGGCGCGGAGGTCATCGGTGGGCTTGCGCTGCACCGCAGCAAGCTCGATGAGCACGCTGAAACCTTCGCCGATCGTCTCGTTTCGAACATTCCCGTTCGGGCGTAACGCCCGTACCGCTCAGTCGGCCGTGAGGTCGAGGGTCAGTGTGCCGGCACCCTTGTTGATGATCGGCCGCACGCCCTTCGGGGGAAGCGCCAGGTCCGAGGGTTGAAGGGTCCGGCCTTCGCAGTCAGTGAACTCTCGCGTGTGCTTCACCTGCTCGATCTGGCATGCCGACGTTCGGTCAGCCGGATGGGCGAGGTAGATGTAGAAGATGTCGGTGTGATCGAGCACGATGTTGCGGTCGGTACCGATCAGGTCTTGCAGGATGATGGGGCCGCTGTCGGCAATTTGGTCGGCCACCCACTCGGCTCGGCCCATCTCCTGGAACGCGGGCGCCAAATTGGCGGTGGCGTCTTCGGAGTTGTTGGCAGTGAGGGCTGCCACGCCCCACAGCATCAGCCCGACAAGAATGATGAAACCGATGCCGAGCAGCACGGGCACAGTGGCACGGGCGAAGTTGGAACGAAGCTGCGGGCGCTGCATCGCCCCCAGTGTGCCCGCCCAACGCTCCATAAGCGACGTCGCGAATTGAGCCGAGTGGCACATCGGTCGTAGGGTTCCGTACTTGTGAATCGGCCCTATCGAGTTGTCGTGGCGAAGCCGGGTCTTGATGGCCATGATCGCGGCGCGAAGACCATCACCCGCGCCCTGCGCGACCATGGCTTCGAGGTCATCTATACGGGCCTTCACCAGACGCCCGAGCAGATCGCCGAGACCGCCCTGCAGGAAGACGTCGACGCTGTTGGCCTGTCGTTGCTCAGTGGCGCGCACCTCACGTTGTTTCCCCGCGTGATGGAAGAACTACGCACACGCGACCTCGGCGACCTGCTGGTGTTCGGGGGCGGGGTCATCCCTGATGCCGACGCGCGCACGCTGACGGCGCAGGGTGTGGCCCATGTGTTCGGGCCGGGAAGTTCGTTGAAGGCAATCAGCAGTTGGCTGGAAGCCGAGTTGGACAAGAGAGAAACCGAGGCCTAGATGGACCTGTTCGAGTATCAGGGCAAGCAGTACTTCGCCCGCTACGACATCGCCGTGAGCCCCGGTGACGTCGCCTACACGGTGGACGAAGCCGTGGCCGCTGCCGAGATGGCCGGCTACCCGGTCGTCGTCAAGGCGCAGGTGCAGGTCGGTGGTCGCGGCAAGGCCGGCGGCATCAAGCTGGCCGAGACCCCCGATGAGGTTCGCCTGCACGCCGGCAACATCCTGGGCATGGACATCAAAGGCCACCTGGTGAAGCGGGTGTGGGTAGAGCACGCCAGCGACATCAGCAAGGAGTACTACGCCTCGTACTCTCTGGATCGTGCCGCCAAGGACCACCTGCTGATGCTCAGCGCCGAAGGTGGTGTCGAGATCGAGACAGTCGCTGTCGAGAACCCCGATGCCATCGTGTTGCTGCACATCAACCCGGTCGACGGCATCTCGCTGGCCGTTGCCCGCGATGCTGCCGTGCGCGCCAACATCGACGAGGAAGCCCTCGACGGCGTCGCCGACATGTTGGTGAAGCTCTACGACTGCTTCACTCGCGGCGACTGCGACCTGGCCGAGATCAACCCGCTCATCCTCCGTCCCGACGGTGGCGTGCACGCCCTCGACGCGAAGGTCAGCCTGGACAACAACGCCGGCTTCCGCCACCCCGAGTGGGAAGAGTTCCGTGCCACCGAGGAGCTTGACGAGCGCGAGCAGCTGGCCCGCACACACGACCTGCAGTACATCGGCCTCGACGGCACCGTCGGCATCATCGCCAACGGCGCCGGACTGGCGATGAGCACGCTCGACGTGGTCAACCAGGTCGGTGGCACTGCAGCCAACTTCCTCGACATCGGCGGCGGCGCTAACGCCGACATGATGGCTGCCGCCCTCGGGGTCATCA
>JANLPB010000010.1:0-2506 GCA_031366885.1 Ilumatobacteraceae bacterium | reverse complement strand
ATCCCGATCCCTGACCACAACGAGTCCTTGGCCGCAGTTCCGAACGGTCGGCCATCGCCTGAAGTCGGACGGGGCGATCCAACATTTCATCCAAGAAATTCGCCGACAGAGGGTGTCACGGGGCAACACTGCACGGACTGGCCGGAGGACAAACCGCTGGTAGATAGCATCATCTGGCACCACCCGGACGGCCCGACGCCGACTCATAATCCCTCGGTCGTGGGTTCGATACCCACCCGCCCCACGTAGGTCTAGCTGGGATGATTCGCAGTTTCCGGCTGTTGCCGGAGATCTCCATCCAAGAATTCCAAGACAAATCGAAGATGGTGGCGTTGTTTTCGCCATGGGGAAGCTGCGCAGTTCGCCGGGAATGAGGGAGGTGGCGCCCGAGGTGTGAGAGCTCGTGCTGCAAGCCGACCCTCGCTCGCCGGCCAGGGATAGTGTCGGGCCGTGAACGCGAAGTCTGCGGCCCATCGAACCAAAGTCCTGGCCCTTCCCACTGAGGAACGCGCCGTGCTTGCGGTCGAGTTGCTCGCCAGCCTCGACGACGAAATCGGTGACGTCGACCCGGCCGAGGTCGACCGAGCGTGGGGTCAGGAGATGGCCCGCCGCTCCCAGCAGATCGCCGGTGGCGAGGTCAGGACCTTGAGCTGGAGCGAGGTGCTCGAGCAGGTCGCTGCAAGCCGCAGCTCGCGGTGAGCTACGGAGGAGCAGTCGTCAACCGGAAGACTGTCGTCGGCGGATATCCGTGGGCGGTCGGGTACGAAGCGAAGGACAACAGCGTGGTCGTCCTCGCCGTCTTCGCCAGCACGGCCGCCCCGACTACAGGACGACTCGCCAGTACTGATCCGAAGTGCATCGGCCAGTGACCGATCCCTCGGGCGCCGGAACTCGAGGGTGTCCTCGACATTGGATTGGTCGTGTCTATGCTTGGCGTGCGTCTGTCGCCGCACGGGAGACCGTCGGGTTCAACACCGCACGTGGGATCGGGGAGAACTGATGAGTCGAAGTCGGAAGTGCTCCCGGGCGCTAGCCGCGGCGTTCGGATCATCGGCGGGTTGATGATGCCGAGGCACACCGCTGAAGACCACAGTCTGCAGCAGCATTCCTCCCTACGCCGGACGAGGATGACAACGATGCTCATGGTGCTCGGCATCACCGCACTCGTTGGCTGTGGCGATCCTTCGGAGACGTCATCCCCGGTGTCGGATGCAAGCTCGACCGTGTCCGACTCGTCCTCCGTGTTGCCAGTCGCGACGGTTGAAGTCACGACGACCAGTGCGGCCGCGCCCTCTAACGCAGCGAGTGACGCATCGGTGCCGCGACACCCTGACCACCACTGGCTGTCGACGGCGCTACCGAACTCGGCCCAATTCCCTTGGCTGCCCGCCACAACGGTTCAGGACGACGACACCGATCTCACCAGCCGGCTCATGATCGGTGACTGCTCGGGCCAGAGCACGGTCATGCCGACTCGGGAGGAGTCGGCGACGAACAGGCTCTTCTCGGCCGATCAAGACGCCCTCGCTCAAGTCACGTTCTACGACGTCGAGACCGTCGAGGACGCTGGACGGTACCTGGCGGCGCTTGACGCGTTCGTCGGCTGCACGAGTTCACCAAGTCCCGAGGTTTCGTTTGAGGTGGTCGCCCTTTCGGCGTCGACATCCTGTGACGAGGCTTTCGGGATCCGGACTCACCAGCCGGTGAGCGAGACAATCGACGAGTGGTGCCGCGTGGGCAATCTGATCGCATGGATTCGGTTGTACCCAACGGGAGTGAGTGCGTCCGAGATGGACAGCAACGCGCTTCCGCCGGTGGCGCCGACAGACGACCATGCCAATGCGGCACTCGTGGTAGTCGGTCAGAGCTTGCGGACGGCGTGGGACGCATCGGGCTGACGTAGACGCCGACAGAACGGGCATGCGTGAGCGCCTGGCGTTCGTGGTGCGTGACGGATCTTGATTGGCCAGGCGGATGGACAAGAGCACTAGCGTCCAGAAACATCCGAGCCAGCAGAGTCAGCGGTCGCGGGCGCGTCGTTACCGACTCACAATCCCTGGGTCGTGGGTTCGATACCCACCCGCCCCACACGTCTGGAAGACTGCTGACATGACGCCGCTTGGGATCCATCACGTGTCCATCAATGTCACCGACACGGCTTCCGCGGTGGAGTTCTATACGTCCGTGCTTGGGTTGACGGTTCGTGATGATCGGCCGGACTTCTCGTTCGCTGGAGCGTGGCTCGACCTTGCGGGTCAGCAGGTTCATCTCTTGGAAATCGACATGCCCGATGACCGGGGGCAGCACTTTGCGATAGGTGTGGCAGATCTCGACGCGGCCGTCGAAGAGATTCGCAGTCACGGTGTCACCGTCAGCGACCCGAAGCGAGTTGGAACAGGCTGGCAGTCGTTCTTACACGACCCGTCAGGCAACCTCGTCGAACTCAACCAACCCGGGGATCTGTAGCCATCCGAGTGCCCACTCGCACCCCGGGGTGCGAGTGGGC
>JANLPB010000005.1:0-13679 GCA_031366885.1 Ilumatobacteraceae bacterium | reverse complement strand
GGACAATTATTGCGTCCCCGTTGGTTCCCCGAACCCCGAGGCAGCGCACGCCTGGATCAACTGGTTGCTGGTTCCTGAAGTCTCGATCAAGGACCTCGACTACCACGGTTACAACAGCGGTATGAAGAACATGCCCGCGCTGATTTCCGAGCTGCTTCCCGACCTCGTCAACGGCGACATGATTTTCTTCAGCGACGATCAGGTGAAGAACATGGAGACCGGCGCAGTCAACTCGGCTCAAGACCGGATCACTGGCACGTTCGACAAGATGAAGGCCAAGGCAGCGGGCTGACACATGTCGTCCGCGTACGCGTCGACGCCCAAGAGGAGGTGGCGTGGACCGAAGTTCGGGCTCGCCATCCCCTCAATGGTGTGGTACCTAGTCTTTTTTGTCGCGCCCATCGCGTTCATTGTGTATTACTCGTTCGGCACGAAGGACACGACGCAACGAATACCGGTGGACATGAGCCACCTCAGCCTGGACAACTATCGGGCCGTGTTCAGAGGCCCGGCCTGGAAGACGTTTCGCCAAACGTTAGAGATCGCACTGCTCGCGACGGGGCTGTGCCTTGCAATTGGGTTCCCAGTTGCCTACTTCATCGCGTTCAAAGTGCGTGAGAACTGGCGAGCGCCGCTCCTAGCCCTGGTCGTGATCCCGAGTTTCACCAGTTTCCTCATTCGCACGATCGCGTGGCGAATTCCGTTAGCCCCGAACGGGTGGCTCTCCAGGTGGCTGCAGGATGTCGGCTTCCTGGATCATCCTCTCCACGTGTTGCAGACGACGTTCGCCGTCCAGCTGGCGATCGTCTACAACTACCTCGGCTTCGTCATCTTGCCGCTCTTCGTCGCGCTCGATCGCATCGACGTTCGCATGCGAGAAGCCAGTAAGGATCTCGGCGCCGGACGGTTCGCGACGTTCGCCGGTGTCACATTGCCGCTCGCCGGCCCGGGCATTGTCGCGGCAGTACTTCTGACCTACATCCCTATGTGCGGCGATTACATCACAGCGACAGTCCTCGGCGGCGCCAAGGGCAACATGATCGGCGCCATGATTGCCAGCCAGTTCAGCGGCTCACAAAACTGGGCGGCCGGAGCTGCAATGGCAGTACTGATGATCGTCGCGGTGTTAGCGACGCTCATTGCGTACACAGCAATCTTCTACGCGTTGCGCTGGGTCGCGCGTACGGTGTCGCCGCTATTCGACGGGTTCCGTGCTTCGCTGTATGAGCGGCGAATGGCATCCTCTCAGTCAGCGTCTGGCAGCGTGAAGCCACCGTTCGACTGGTTCACGCCGGTCGCTGCCATCTGGACGGCGCTTGTCCTGTTGTTCATGTTTACGCCGATCATCTTGATGATCGGTTATTCGTTCAACAGCGGCAACTCGCTCACGATTTGGGCTGGTCAGTTCAGTACCGACTGGTGGGGCAGGCTGTTCAAAGCCGACGAAACACTGTCATTGCTACTGACCTTCTTCGGGATACTTGCCATCGGCGTCGGGCTGCCCTACGTGGTCAAGTTGATCACCGGACGCCGTCACCGTCTCCTTGCGCGTTGGTCGGGCCCGGTGGGTTTCCTGGTCGCGTTGGTGTATACGGGCGAGACCACGAACTGGTTTCGAGAGGTATTTCGCGATGCCAACGTTGGCGACGCGATGCGCAACTCGTTCCTGGCCGCATTGGGAGCGACCGCCATTTCGGTCGTCATCGGCGGCCTTGCGGGCACAGCGTTGGCCCGCCGTCCTGGCAAGTGGACGGTGGTGTTCATGGCCGTCATTTTTCTGATTCTCGTGACACCAGAAGTGATGGACGCAATTTCATTGTCAACGTGGTTCCCCTGGTTGGGCGACAACGCTGGCTTCTTCGGCAACCAGTTCAATCGTGGCAACTCCGGTCCGTTTGTGTTTGGCATCCATCGCTTGTGGGTCGGGCAATCGCTGTACGCGTCAGCCGTGGTCACACTCATCGTCCGCGCTCGCCTGGCTGGACTCGACGAATCGTTGGAGGAAGCGGCTGGCGACCTCGGTGCTCCGCCGGCGAGGGCATTTCGCCAGATCACCCTGCCGCTGATTTCGTCGGCGCTCATTGCCGGTGCATTGTTGTCATTCACGCTGTGCATCGACAACACAGTCATCTCGGCGTTGGTGAGCGATGCTGGTTCGTCCACCTTCCCAGTCGCGTTGTTGAGTGCGGTGAAGAGTTCAATCAAGCCGTTCTGGGGTGTTGGTGCCGTGGTGCTCTTCATGATCACGATGTCGGCGCTGGGTTTCGTGGCGTCGGTGCTCCGCAAGTCGGGCGACAGTTCCAGCCAGATCGCAGCGATGATGGCGGGCGGCTGACGCTCCCGGATGCGAGTAGTCGTTGTTGGCGCCGGGCTCGCTGGTTTGCGTGCCACCGAAGTTCTGCGGCAGGCGGGTTGCGATGTCGACTTGATCGAGGGCGGTCATCGGCCCGGTGGCCGCGTGCGCAGCGTTCGGGCACCCTTTATCGCGGGACAGGTCGTAGAGAGCGGAGCCGAGTGGGTCGACTCGATTCACGTGCGGCTGCTCGAACAGCTGGAGCGTTTCGGTGTTGAGCGACTGGGTGTCGGCGAGCAGTGGACCACGATTCGGCGATGGATTCATCGCAATGGCGAGTTGCTTGGCCCCGACCAGGTTCGTGCAGCGGAGCCTGCGGTATACGACGAGCTGAATGAATTCGACCGCATCGTCGAGGCGGCCGCCAGCGGTATCACCGACGTCTCGCGTCCGTGGCTGCATCCGGACGCGGCTGCACTGGACGCGCAGTCGTTGGCCGATGTGGCGCAGCAGGCGCAGCTCGGCGAACTGGCACGGCTCTTCAAGTCGCGCGACTCCCAGGGCGAGTTCGCGGAGGAGCCCGGCCGCGTGTCGTTGTTGTTCGTTGCGCAGCAGCGGGCGTACGGCGCCGCGCATGGTCAGGGTGCGACCATCAAGTCGCACCGAGTCGCCGGGGGGTTCAGCGCGGTCGCTGAGGGAATGGCGGCACCACTGAAGGACATGCTGACCTTCGGTGAGCACCTCCTCGGAATTCAACAGGACGCCGACGGGGTCGTCGTGACGACGGACCAGCGAACCGTGCGCGCCGATCATTTGGTGGTGGCGTGCTCGCTCGTGCCGCTGCGGCGGGTCGCGTTTCACACCGCACCGCCCCCGGCTCTTGGCGCAGCCATCGCCGAGTTGGGCTATGGCACCGTGACGAAGTCGGCAGTGCAGTGGCCGCAGCGCGCTTGGCCGGCGGGATACGCGACCACTTCGGGGAAGGCGCAGCGGGTGTACGAGCCAACGATCGACCAGGCTGGAGTACCCGGCGTGCTGATGGCGTACTGCGGTGGCGACGGTGGGCGTGCGTGGGCCGAGCTGCCCCCGGCGCAGCGAATTGCGCTGGCGGCGAGCGAAATGCAGGCGATGCACCATCTCGCCGCCGCACCGCTTGATGGCTTTTCGCGGGCGTGGAGCAACGAGCCGCGCTTTGGCGGGTCGTACGCCGTTTACCAACCGGGCCAGGTGACCGCACACTGGCAGGTGCTGCGCGAGCCCTGGAGGCGCGTGCACCTCGCCGGTGAACACGTCGCCGACTGCACCGGGTACATGGAGGGAGCGCTGGAGAGCGGGGAAAACGTCGCTGCCCGAATTGTGGCCGCGGGGTAGCCTTTCGCCACAATGTCTGACCATCACCATGTCAAGTAGTTCCGCACCTCGAATCGCGTTGGCGCCCGATGGCGCTCCGTCGTGGATGGCAGATGCTGTCCTTGCCGGTGGGGGTCAGCTTGTGCCCGTCGCCGAGGCGCAGGCACTGGTCTGGGGGGCGCCCCGTGACCCGGAGGCGCTGCGTCACGCGTTGCACCAGGCGCCCGGCTTGGAGTGGGTGCAGCTGCCGTTCGCGGGCATCGAGACGTTCGTCGACCTGGTCGATGACGAACGTGTCTGGACGTGTGGGAAAGGGGTGTACGCCGAGCCGGTTGCGGAACTGGCCCTCACGCTCGCCCTCGCCGGATTGCGGCATCTGGGCACCTACGCGCGTGCCGTCGAATGGCAACGCCCACACGGTCGCAATCTGATCGGCGCCAACGTCACCATTCTCGGTGGCGGTGGAATTACCGAGCATCTCCTTCGTCTTCTGGCGCCGTTCGACTGTCACGTTACGGTGGTTCGTAACCGCGTGGCCGACATGGAGGGTGCCGACGATGTGGTCGAACCGGACCGCTACGTCGACGCATTGGCTGGCGCCGACGTGGTCTTTCTTGCGCTCGCGCTGACACCAGAAACCGAGGGCATGATCTCGCGCTCCGAGCTGGAACAGATGTCTCCTCACGCCTGGATCGTCAACGTCGCGCGTGGTCGCCACATCGTCACCGACGACCTCGTGTGGGCGCTGCAGAACGATGTGATTGGCGGGGCAGCACTCGACGTCACCGACCCCGAACCGTTGCCAGTGGATCATCCGTTGTGGTCGCTCCCCAATTGCATCATCACGCCGCACGTCGGCAACACGCCTGAGATGGCCGTGCCGCTGCTGTCTGAGCGAATCACCGCCAACGTCCGCCGATTCGCGAACGGTGAACCGTTGATCGGCCCAATCCACTTCGACCTGGGCTACTGACGCAATGGCGGCCGATGTGAAGGCGCTTCCTACAGCCGGTGCAATTGTTGGGGCGTTGGCTGACGCACAACGGCGCTCCGTCTTTGCCGCGGTCCAACTCGGCGCGCAGCACGCCGACGACGTGGCCACGGCCACCGCGTTCAGCGCCGCACAGGTCGGCAAAGCGTTGGGCAAGCTGGTCGATGCCGGGCTGGTGGTAGCAACGGGTGGTCGTCTCGCAATTGCCGACGACGTGTTTCAACAGGCCGCGAGGGCTGCGCTCTCACGGCCGGCGCCGAATGAGCACAACGCGCTCCCGCTCGCCGATCGCAAGGTGATGAACGCGTTCGTCAGCGAAGGTCGCCTGCAGTCGATTCCGTCCTCGCCCGGAAAGCGCCTGGTGATTCTCGACTGGCTGGCGCAACTCTTCGAACCGGGCCGTCGTTACACCGAGGCCATGGTCAATTTGATGATCGGCCAACGTCATGCCGATACCGCGGCGCTACGCCGGTATCTCGTCGACGAGGGCTTCCTCGATCGTGAATCGGGCATCTACTGGCGCAGCGGCGGCAGCGTCGCGGGCGAAGCGTCGAGCTGATCGCAACGAACGAGCGCTCGCACTACGACACGCTCGGCGTTGCGGACGACGCGTTGCCTGATGTGATTCGTGCCGCGTACCGCCGAGCGGCTCGCGCGCACCATCCCGACACGCACGGCGAAGGCAGCGCGATGAAGATGGCAGATATCAATGAGGCGTGGCGGGTATTGGGCGACCCGCAGCGCCGCCGGACGTACGACCTCGCGCTGGCGGGCTCGCCTCACACGTCGAGCGGGCCAACCGCGGAGGCCCCGACGCCCACGTTTGTCGAGCCACGGCACAATCCGCTTGCCCGCTATCAGGATCCGCCGCGGTTTCCCTGGCGGCTGATGGGGTGGCTGTTGCTGCTTGGTGTCGCCTTCGTGATGGTGAGTGTGCTGACTGCTGATGACCCGGTGCCACCGAAGGTTGACAATGTGTTGCAGCCGGGTGATTGCGTGGTCCTCGAAGCCAACGGCGATGCGGCCGAGCGGCTGTGCACCGAACCCCACGACGCGACGGTGCAAGTGCTGGTGACGGTGAATGAGCGTTGCCCGGATGGCACAGAACCACACCGAGATCGCCAAGGCATGGGCACCGCCTGCCTCGTACTCACGTGAAACCCGTCAGGCGACCGGTGAACGCGGACGCGTGTGTCAGCGAGAGGTTGGCGGTTGTCGGCGGGGGGTTGGCTGCTAGCCTTGCGATGCCATTGAGGGCGATTAGCTCAGTCGGCTAGAGCGCTACGTTCACACCGTAGAGGTCATGGGTTCGAGCCCCGTATCGCCCACTCACAAGGCCCCGCCTCGGCGGGGCCTTCGTCACTTTTTGAACGTAACGATTGCTCGGCGCACCAGATGGTGCTGGCGAACTGGGGCTTCCCAGAAGCGTACGTAGCGTTCTGGGCAGCGCCAGTTACTGCCACAGCGACCCCAGTTCGACCCGATATCTGCAAAAAGGTGTTCGGCCACACATCGACCTGACCACACACGGACGTGAGCTGTCAGATGGTTTGTGGGTCACTGTCCGCTGCGCGAGGTCACGCTGCGAGTAGTTTCGTTCCATGGCTCGTTTGTGCGAACGACCTGGCTGTTCGCAGCCAGCGGAGGTGATGTACGGCATCGACGCCGAACACCTCGTCGTCTGGATCGAGTCGCTCGATGGGGTGGCTCCTTATCGAGCCGGTGTGTTGTGTCGCCGCCACGCCGATGCCATGGTCGTACCGCTGGGCTGGATGCTCGACGATCGCCGTGAGGCGGTGCCGCGCTTGTTCAAGTCCCGCGAAACACTGCCGATCGCTCCTCGTCCCCGTCGGCACCGCACCACGCCCGCCCGCGACGAGACAGGCCAACTCTCGCTGGCGGTACCTGCGCAGGACACCGCTGCGGACACAGCGGATGATGACTCTGCCGACATCGTCGAAGAGCCCGTCGAGCCGTCTCACGACGAACCTGCGCCCGCGCCGTGGAAGCCGGTGTTCGATCAGCGAGACGACCTCGACGGGTTACTCACCGCCAACAGTCCGTTGCTGGCGAGGGCATTCGGCAAACGCGATCAGCCCCCCAACTACTGAACTCAGCCAGCGCAGTTGGCGGCCGCCCAGGTCTCCACCTTGGAGAGGCGAGTCGTGAGACGAGCACTGATCTTGGCAAGGCGCTCCAGCCGGCGGTCGATGTTGGCAACACGGTCGGCGTGACCATTGGCCTCGGCAGTGGCTCGGCGTTCCTGAAGCGTGGCAGTTCGCTCGCTGATTCGCTGCTGCAGATGCGCCACATGAGCTTCGACGTCGTCGACCTTGGAGCACTTCTCCGCTGTTGTCAGCTGCGATCGGCCCTCGCCGTCGCCGTTGCCTGATGCGGAAGCTACTGCGCCGAATGCGAATGTTCCGCTGAGTACCACTGCGGTGAAACCAACGAGGAGCTTGTTGCGATGCTGCATGGATTTGTCCTTTGTTCCGGCCGCACTATGACGGCGAGTTGATGGCCTCACAGTGGACGGCGGTTGTGATCATTCTGTGAGCGATTGATCATCGATCGGCGATACTGCACGGATGGATGTGCACGCGACACTCGAGGCGCCGTGTCGCGCCGACGCGTTGTTTGCGTACGTCGACGATCTTGCGCAGTACCCGCTGTGGATGGATCTCCTCCATCGAGTGGAGCGTGTGGGTACCGACGAGTCAGTGTGGCAGGTGGAGTTGCAGGCGCGGCTTGGCCCGTTTGCTCGCAGCAAACGCCTCCGCATGCGTCGCACCGTTCACGACCACTCGGCGCACCATGTCGTTTTCGAGCGAGCCGAAACCGACGGTCGCACGCACAGTCCGTGGGTGCTCCGTGCGGAGGTGCTGGAACTGGACGGGCTGAGTGCGTTGCACATGCATCTCCATTACGGCGGTGCTCTGTGGACGGCGGGCGTGCTGGAGCGCGTGCTGACGGATCAGATAACAAACGGTCGAGATCGGCTCACGGAGTTGGTGCGTTCCACGCACTGAATCGACCGTCGGGGCGCCGTTCCAGATGCAGCGGTAAACCGAAGCACTCGCTCAACGACTGGCTGTTCAGGCAATCGTCCAGCGGACCCTTCTCCAGTGCATGGCCATCGCGGAGCATGAGCACGTGCGTCATCCCCGGGGGCACCTCGTCGAGATGGTGCGTCACCAGCACCAGGGGTGGCGCCGAACGGTCGAGGGTGAGGTCGCTGAGCGCCTGTACCAGGTGCTCGCGGCCGCCGAGATCGAGGCGTGCGCTGGGCTCGTCGAGCAGCAGCACGCCGGGCTCGTTCATCAGCGTCCGGGCCAGCAGCACGCGTTGCTGCTCGCCGGACGACACGGTGCCCAGCGCTCGCTGAGCAGTCCACGCGACACCCATTCGCTCGAGGCACTCTGCGGCGCGCGCCTCGTCCGCAATTGTGTATCGGTGCCACCAAGGCTCCAACGCTGCGTATTTCGCGGTCATGACCACATCGAGACAACGCAGTTCGGGCCGCAGTTGCGCCGTCAGCGAGGCCGAGAGATAGCCGATTCGCCGGCGGAGCACGCGAACGTCGGTGCGACCGAGGCGCTCACCCAGCACGTCGACCGTTCCGGCGGATGGATGCTCGTACAGCGCTGCGATGCGCAACAGTGTCGTTTTGCCCGATCCGTTGGCACCCAAGACCAGCCACCGCTCACCGGATGAGACCTGCCAGGACAGAGGCGCGAGAATGACTCGGCCGTCGCGAACAAACGTTGTGTCGGCAAGGTTCAGAGCGAGGCCCATACAGCCGATGACGATACGTGCACCTCGCCGCTGTGGCGAGGTCGAACGTCATACGAAAGGAGGTGAGGCACGGTGACGATCACGATGCCGCGACCGCCAGTAGCCTTGCGAGCAATGCGACGCTCCGTGATCTTCCTCCTGAGCGTGTGCGCCATGGTTCCTTCGCTCCCTGGGCAGTCAGTGCACGCCGACGACTCCAGCGCGCAGCAGGCTGCTCGCGAGATTGCCGATGCCCGCGAGCAGGCCAATGCTGCCGCCGACGCATACTTCGAGGCCGAGTCCGAACTGGATTCACTTGGCATCGAGGCCCAGGGGCTCGAGGCCGAAGTCGCCGATCTGCAGGGTCAGGTTGCGGCGCTGCAAGAGCGAGTGCAGCAGGTGGCGATCAATCGTTTCACCCGTTCGGACACCACGACCTCGCCCTTGCTCAATGGTTTTGCGTCACCGGAGGAACAGATGCAGATCGCCGCTCTGTCGGAGGTCATCACCGACACCTCTGCGCGCGATTTCGACCAGTTCGAATCGCTCAACCGCCAGCTGGGCAAGAAGCAGAAGGCGCTCGCTGACAAACGCAACGAAACAGAACAGCAGAAGGCAACCTCCGCCTCGCTGCGCGATACGGCAACGGCACAGGTCGAGCATCTGAAGGTGGTGGAGGCGCAGCGGTTGAAGGACGACGCGGTGAAGAAGGCGTTGCAGGCCGAGGAACGCTCCCGCGCCGCGGCGGCCGCAGCTCAATTGGCCGCGACGGTCACGACCGTCGGGCCGGGTGGCTCGGCGGAAAACGCCGACGGCGCGACCGCGGTCGATGGTGGCGCGCCGCAAACCACGGCACCCAACGTGTCGGGCAGCGGCGGCCAAACCGGTGGTGGCGGAGCCGGGGGTCGGCCCGGTGGTGCTGGTGGCGCCGACTACGGCGGTGCGGACTGGGTGTGCCCAACCGGTGACTCTGCAGTGTCCTTCGGCGATACGTGGGGCGCGCCGCGCAGCGGCGGCCGTAGGCATGAGGGCGTGGACATGATTGGGCCGATCGGCGTGCCGGTGCTGGCCGTTGTCGCCGGCGTTGCAACGGCGCGTAGTGCGGAGTTGGGGGGCAATGTGTTGTCGTTGGTGGGCGCCGACGGAAACCGATACTTCTACGGCCACCTCGACAGCTACGGAAAGCTTGGTGCTGTGGCGGCCGGCGACGTCATCGCATACATGGGTCAGACCGGGAATGCGCGCTTCAGCGTCCCGCACCTGCACTTTGAGATTCACCCGAACGGTGGGGTAGCGGTCAATCCGTACCCAACCGTTCGTGCGCACTGCTAGGTGCTTGGGTTCGGATCGCAACCGCCTGATCGGCAAGGCTTGCGGAATGGCTGACGCGGTACTCGACGAGCTGGCTGCAGCGCTCGCCGATGTGCTGGCAGTGGGTGCGGTGACCGATGTCGTTCGGCTGAGCGGTGGCGCTTCTCGCGACACGTTCCGGTTCGTCGCTGATGGACGAGCGCTGATCCTTCAGCGCCAACGCAGTGGCGACGTTCGCGACATGGGCATGGAGGCCACCGTGGTACGCGCCGCTGGGGCCGCCGGGGCACCCGTGGCCGAGGTCGTGGCGTCATCGACTGACGTGTCGGCCCTGGGCCGTGCATTCATGGTGACGGGCGCCGTCGACGGCGAGACCATCGCCCGAAAAATTCTACGCGACGAACGGTTCGCCCTCGCTCGCCAGGTGCTGCCGGCGCAGCTGGGCGCCGCGCTCGCGCACGTGCACGCGGTTGCGACCAACGAGCTGACAGAACTGCCCATGCTCGATCAGGTGAACCAGTACCGCGAGGTACTCGACACCTTTGGCCAGCCACACCCCACGTTCGAGTTGGTGCTGAAATGGTTGGAGTCCCACCGGCCGCCAGCGCGACCGCCGGTCTTGGTGCACGGTGACTTCCGGTTGGGCAACGTCATCGTTGGTGAGGACGGCCTGCGGGCGGTTCTGGACTGGGAGTTGGCGCACCTCGGTGACCCGATGGAAGACCTTGGCTGGCTGTGCGTCAAAGCCTGGCGATTCGGCGGTGCGCTGCCCGTTGCCGGTGTCGGCGAGTATCAACAACTGTTCGACGCGTACGAGGCTGCGGGTGGAGGCACCGTCGACCCCGAGGTCGTTCGATGGTGGGAAGTACTTGGCACGCTCAAGTGGGGCGTGATGTGCATCGGCCAAGCCGCTGCTCACCTGACCGGAGTGACTCGTAGCCACGAGCTTGCGGCTATCGGTCGCCGAGTGTGTGAGAACGAGCACGACCTGTTCCTCGCCTTGGAGGGCCGCTGGTGAACCTTCACGACTCGCCGACGGCCGAGCAGCTGGTCGAATCGGTGCGCGAGTGGTTGGAGCGCGACGTACTGGCGGGGACCACTGGTCGTCTTCAGTTCCACACGAGGGTGGCGGTGAACGTTCTGGCGATGGTCGAGCGTGAGCTGCGAATGGGTGCCGAACAGGCGGTGGCTCACGCTGCGCGACTCACTCAGCTCGGTTGTGCCGATGACGCTGAGCTCGCTGCGCGAATTCGTGAAGGCTCGCTCGACGACCGACTGACCGAGGTTCGTCAACTGGTGCAGGCCGACGTGCGCGACAAGCTAGCGGTTGCCAACCCGAAGTATTTGATCGACTAGCGCCTCAGTCGGTGCTGGGCGTGCCAGCCGCCGGCGTCGAGCGGATCGTGACGGGTGTGCGTGCGCCGGACTTGAGGGTGACGGGCTGGCCAGCTGCAAGTTGCCCGCAGGCCGCGTCGATGTCGGTGCCACGATTTCGACGAACCGTCGCGTTGACCCCGAGGTCGGTGAGCAACGTGTGGAACTGCGCCACCCGGGTCTTCGATGATCCAATGGTGGGGTAGCCCGGCGTGGGATTGAGTGGAATCAGGTTGACGTGGGCTGGGAGCCGGAACCGCCGACACAGCTTGGCGAGCTCTGTGGCATCGATGTCGCGGTCGTTGACGCCGTCGATCATCGCCCACTCGAAGCTCAGTCGTCGGCCCTTCGCTTCCAGGTAGTCGCTGCACGCGGCCATCAGTTCGTCGAGCGGGTAACGCTTGTTGATGGGAACCAGTTCGTCGCGCAGCCGGTCGTTGGCGGCGTGGAGCGAGACCGCAAGGTTGACGGGTAGCGGGCGCTCGGTGAGCTTACGAATGCCTGGGATCAAGCCCACGGTGCTGATGGTGATGTGGCGCGCGGAGAGCCCGATCGCGCCGTGGAGCCGTTCGACAGAGGCCCATACGGCACCTTCGTTGGCCATCGGCTCGCCCATGCCCATGAACACCACGTTGGCCAACCAGCGGTCCATCGCACGAGCGTCGCGGGCAGCAATCACCACCTGTTCGACTATCTCGCCCACTGTCAAGTGCCGCGTGAAACCGGCCTGGCCGGTGGCACAAAACCCGCAGGCCATCGCGCAACCGGCCTGGCTACTGACGCATACCGTGACGCGGTCGGGATACACCATCAACACCGTTTCGATGCGGCTGCCGTCGTGCAGCTCCCACAAGTACTTCACCGTGTCGCCGTTGTCGTTCACTCGACGGACAACTTCGGTCAACGAGGCGGGCAGCTCGGCGGCCAGTCGCTTGCGGAGTTGCTTTGGCACGTTGCTGATATCGCCTGGGGCCGCAAGCTGTGTATACAAACCGGCCCACACCTGGTCGAGCCGGTAGCGCGGCTCACCGGTGAGTAGCGCTGCGAACTCGTCGCGGTCAGGGGAGTAGAGGGTGGTGGTCACGCGAACTCTGCGGCCAGCCGTTCGTACTCGGCGATACGTTGGCGGATCACGTCGAGGCTGGCAGTCCAAAAAGCCCCGTCGGTGACGTCGAATCCGAAGACCTGGCCCAACTCCTCGGCGGTGTTCATTCCCGCGCGCGACAGCGCGTCGTCATAATGGGCCTTGAACGTTTCGGGGTCCTGCTGGTACTGCGCGAACAGCCCGAGGCCGAAGAGTAGGCCGTATGTGTACGGCCAGTTGTAGAAGTGCGAACTGTAATAGTGCGGCTTCACCGCCCACATGTACGGATGAGCGGTGGTCTGCGTGAGGCCATCTCCGTACGCGTCGGCCTGCGCCTGCAGCATCAGCTCGTTGAGTTCCGTGACGCCGAGGGTTCTCCGCTGTCTGCGGGCAAAAACCTCGGTCTCGAAAAGAAAGCGGCTTCGGATGTCGACGACGACTTGGGAGGAGCCCTGCAGGTCGACGTCGAGCAACGCCAGCCTGTCGCGACCTTGGAGCCGTTGCAGTCCCTCCTCCACCACCAGCGTTTCGCAAAAGATGCTTGCCGTCTCTGCCAACGCCATCGGCAGGGCACGTTGCAACGGCGTTCGATGCGCCAGTTGCGTGTTGTGGTAGGCGTGGCCCAATTCGTGGGCGGTGGTTTGCGCGGAATCCACGCTGCCACTCCAGTTCAAGAAGACGAGCGAGCGATCGCCGACGAAGGGCATGCAGAACGCACCACCGCGCTTGCCCGGCCGCGGGCCAGCGTCGATCCATTGTTCGTCGAGCGCTCGGTCGAGGAGGCCGGCGAGGCTGCCCCCGTACGAGCCGAACGCGTTGCGCACGATTGCTGCGCCGTCGTCCCAGGAGATCTCCGCAGGAGCAAAAGGGAGCGGGGCCATCAGGTCGTGCCACGGCAGCGACAGGTCATGGCCGAGAAGTGCGGCTTTCACTCTCATCCAGCGACGGAAGTCGGGAAGCGAGTCGGTGATTGCCGCTTGCATCGCATCGAACGTTGCGCGACTGACGTTGTTCGACACGAGTGACGCGTCGAGCGGGCTCGGCCAGCCACGCCGACGGTTGACGATGTTGGCTTCGCCCTTGACGCTGTTCATTGCCGCTGCGCACACGGGCGCAACGGTGGGCCACGCCGCCAACTCAGCGTCGTACGCGGCCGCTCGGACCGCCGCATCGGAATGCGTGGCCAGGCCCCGCACCGCCGACATCGGAAGGTCGAGGCGGGTTCCGTCAGGCATTGCGACCGGGACGGTGAGTTGCGATGTCACCGTGCTGTGCAACTGAGACCACGCTGACGACCCCGTGTTGACAAGCTCGCCGTAGAGGCCCTCTTCGGCTTCGCTCATCTGACGCTGCGCACGAGCGGCCAGCTTGGCGAGTGGCCCAACATGTTCAGCCACTTCCTCGCTGACCGTTGCAAGTTGATCGACTCCCAGGGATTCCAGCCACTCCGCGAGGCGAGCCATCAGTGGACGCAAGCGGGACCCCACCATCTGGTGTTCACC
>JANLPB010000357.1:0-23032 GCA_031366885.1 Ilumatobacteraceae bacterium | reverse complement strand
CCACACCGTGGAGCGACAACGTGCCAGCGATCAACGCGAACAAGCCGCTGCGGTCGGAGCTGGCGATTCGCAGCACCTCGAACTCGTCGTCCGTTGCGTGCTCGAGTTGGAGACCACCGTGTTCGTTCAAGGCCGCCACGACGGCAGTGAATCGGTTGGCATCGCTCGACGGCTCGTGCACGCGCCCGTCACCGCGCAGCAGGCGTGCGGTGCGATCGACGAGCTCGTCGACGAACCCTGCCTTCCAAGCCGACCACGCCGATGGTCCGGTCGCCCGACTGTCTGCCCGCGTGAGAGAGTCGAGCAGCTCCAGGCGACCCAAGCTCCGCACAGCGGCGGCCACATTGGCAGCGGTTCGCGGATCGCTGAGATCGCGCCGCGTGGCCGTCTCCGCAATGAGTAGATGATGCTCCACCAGCGCAATGAGTGTCTCGACATCGTCAGGCGACCAACCCATGCGATCGGCGATTCTGCTCACCAGCTCCATGCCGACTTGGGTGTGGTCCCCGGGGTGGCCCTTGCCGATGTCATGCAACAGCGCACCGCATAGCAGGAGGTCGGGGCGCGAGACTTCACGGACGAAGTCGCTCGCGTTCGCGACCGTTTGCAGGAGGTGGCGATCGACCGTGAAGGTATGGAACGCGTTGCGCTGCGGAAGGCTTCGAACATGGCGCCACTCGGGGAGATAGCGGCTGAACAGGTCGTAGCGCTCTAGCGCTTCCACGGCGCCCACCACGCCCTGCCCAGCACCCAGCAAGCTGACGAACGACCGGCGAGTGCGTTCGCTCCACGGCTCACCCGGCTCGGCACCGCGGCTGGCGAGCACCTGCAGGGCTTGTGCGCTGACAGGAAGACCAGCATGTGCGGCCGTGGCCGCAAGATGGAAGACGTACGACGGCTCGTCGACCTCCGCGTCGCTAGCGATGTGCGCCTCACCGTCGATGACCGTCACCCCGGCGCCGATGTACGCTCCGGTCCGTAACATGCCGCGACCACCGTGGAGACGGCGTTCGATGCGGCGCCAGAATCGTTCGGTGGCCCATTCGATCGTGTGTGCGGCGCCAGACAGTTGCAGCATCAGCGAGTCGGCGTCGGCGTATCCCATCGCCTCGGCCACCTTGTCCTGGTCCTGCAACTGCAGCACGTTGGACATACGCCCGGTGACGCGGTGCAGTTCGCACCGCGCTGAGAGCAGTAGGTCGGCCGGACCAGCAAGGTCGTCGACCGGCCCGTCGAACGCCGCAGAGACGTCGGCGCGATTGACAGCGAGCGCCCAGCGGATCATGTCGTAGTCGCGCAGTCCTCCACGACCATCCTTCAAGTCCGGTTCGAGAAGCGAAGCAACGTCACCCAGCTTGCGCCACCGCAGTTGACCGGTGTCCAGCAAACGCTGCAACCAGGCCATCGGTTTGCGTCGCCACTGCTCCAGCGCCTGTAGTTGAAGGTCGTCAACCATGGCTTCATCACCCGCAAGGCAACGAACCTTCAGCACCGCGGTCGCAGTGTCGAGATCGCCGGCGGCCAGGGTCATCAGAGTCTTCGTGTTATGAGTGGCCGGACTGAGCTTCAACCCACCGTCCCACATCGGGTACCACAGCTTCTCGGCCACTTCGCGCACCTCGGGCTCGCGTGCCTTCACGGGGTGCACCAGCATCACGTCGATGTCGCTACCCGGGCAGAGAACGCCACGCGCATAGCCGCCGGTCGCCATCAACGCCCAGCCCACCGGAAGGTCGAATGCGAGGCTGTACAGCCACGCATCGGCCTGCTGCGAGAGACGGCGGGCGAGTGTACGACCTGCCAAATCCGGGTCGCCGACAAGGTGGGTACGCATCCGTTTGATGGTGGCTGCGTCAACCGGTTGCATCGCTCCAGCCTACGACGCTGTCTGCCATGAGTGGGAGCGCTGATCCACGCCTGAAGCAACCGCGCGCAGCCGCGGACCAGGCGTTGAACGAGCAGCGGCAGCCCTGGGCGTCGTAGAGTCGACGCCATGACCGATACTCTCGAGACCCCCGCTCAGGCCGGCCGCTGGACCGCCCAGTGGAAGGAGCTGTACGCCGAGGTAATCACCACCGGGCTCTGCACCGGGTGCGCCGGCTGCGTGGTGACTTGCCCGCACGATGTCATCGGGTACGAGCACGAAGAGGGCAAGTACATCCCGTTCCATCTCGAGGAAGAACTCGGGCTGGACAATTGCATCCACGGCGAGAAGGGCTGCACCACGTGCACCCGCGCCTGCCCCCGCTTTCGGGCCTGGGAGCCGGCGGCCGACATGCACCTCTTCGGCAAGGTTCGCGAGCCCGAGGAGATGAGCGGCATCTGGCGCCAGCTGCTGCTCACCCGGGCGGCCAACGACGAGGAGCACACCAAGGGACAAGACGGGGGCTTCGTCTCGGCGATGCTGAACTGGCTGCTGGAGCACGATTACATCGACGCTGCATTGGTCAGTGGGGTCGAGGCCGACGACGCGTGGAAAGCAAAGCCGGCGGTTGTCACCAATCGCGAGGAAGTGCTCGCCACCGCGGGCAGCCGTTACACGTACTGTGCCAACCCGCTCGCACTGCCGGAGGCGAAAGCCCGCGGCTTCAGTCGGTTGGCGTTGGTGGGCATGGGGTGCCAGACATCGTCGCCTCCGGTGATGTGGGATCGCAAGGCGGGCAAGGTGAGCAAGCCGTTCCTGTTCAACATCGGCCTGCTGTGCAGCAAAACGTTCGACGACTCGATCTTCCCTGCGCTGTTCGAGGCGAAGTACGGCCTGCGCAAGCAGGACATGGTGAAGATGAACATCAAGGGCGTCTTCCAGATCTGGATGAAGGACGGCTCGTATCACGAGATCGATCTGAAGGAATGCCACGGCTGGACCCGTCAGGGCTGCAAGAACTGCCCCGACTTCGCTGCCGAACACTCCGACATCGCCACGGGTGGCATCGGCAAGGACAACGACTGGACGCTCACCATCGTGCGCACCGAGCTGGGCGAGGAAGTGATCAACCGCATGATTGCGGATGGCACCATCATCGCCCGCCCGGCGCAGGAGGACGAGGTCGCAATGAAGCTGCTGCGCACGCTGTCAATTGTCAGCCGCCGCCGTTGGCCGGAGTGGGCCGACAAGGCGCCCAGTGTCGGCGTCCCACCCCCGAAGAAGAAGGTGGTCGTCGAGACGCCAGCGCCGGCCGAGTCCGTGCCAGCCGAGCCGTCAACCCTGCCCTAGGTGGTTGTGGTCACGGGGGCGCACTCTTCGCCGAGTCGAGCGAACTCGGCGCCCTCGGCGTCGGTCAGCCCTTCACGTGCGAAGAACTCCTTGAGCTCCTCGGTGGTGCGGGCCTCGAAGAACCTGTCGACCACACAGTCCGCCACCGGGCGGGCCAAACCACCTTCACCCACGAGCTGGTCGACAAGGTCGTCGTGCGCCTGATCGCGCACCGACCCGCAGCCCCCGACGAGGGCCAGACCGGCTGACAACAGAAGGATCGACAACACTCGACGCACGACCGAAACGGTATCGGTGGCCCCGTGCCGCGCCACCGTGGCAAACTCCGCGCATGGACTACGGCGACTATCTTCACCTCGACGAGGTGCTCGGTGCACAACATCCACTGTCGCCAGATCACAACGAGCTGCTGTTCATCGTGCAGCATCAGACCAGCGAACTGTGGATGAAGCTGATGCTGCACGAACTTCGCGGGGCGATCGCCAACATCGCTGCCGACGAGCTGCAGCCAGCGTTCAAGATGCTCAGCCGGGTGAGCAAGATCATGGAGCAATTGGTGCACGCGTGGGACGTACTGGCCACCATGACGCCACCCGAGTACACCGCCATCCGCCCCTACCTCGGGGGAAGCAGTGGCTTCCAGAGCTGGCAGTACCGTTGCATCGAGTTCGCCTGCGGCAACAAGCAAGCGTCCATGCTCGAGCCGCATCGTCATCATCAGAATCGCTGTGACGAAGTCGAGGCAGCGCTGCACGTTCCCTCGCTCTACGACGAGACGGTGAGGTTGCTGGCGCGGCGCGGTGTCCAGGTGCCGGCCCATGTGTTGGCCCGCGACGTCACCCAGCCGTACACCACCGACCCGGGCGTGGAGGACGCATGGCTGCAGGTGTATCGCAACGCGGAAAGCAACTGGGACCTCTATCAACTGGGCGAGGAACTGGTGGACCTGGAAGACGCCTTCCGGCTCTGGCGCTTCCGACACGTGACCACGGTGCAGCGCATCATCGGCTTCAAGCAGGGCACCGGCGGCACCTCCGGAGTCGGCTACTTGCAGGCGATGTTGGCGACGGAGTTGTTCCCCGAGCTGTGGAGCATTCGCACCGCGCTGTAGCAGCGCACGTTGTCGTGCTCAGACCATCCAGGCGGCGCGGTCGATGGGTTGATGCAGCGAGGCGCGAGTAAAGGCAAACGGCGCCAGCTCAGGTGCGGAGTCGTCGCCGCAGGCGAGCCCGGCAAGAGTGCGACCGAACCACGAGGCGAATTTGAAACCGTGGGCGGCACCCAGCGCTATCGAGACCTGCGGGTAGCCGGGCAGACGGTCGAGGACGAAATCGCGATCTGGCGTGAGGGTGTAGAGGCATGTGGTGGTCCGCGGTTCCGCCCACCTGCCGCCGGACAGCCGCTGCATGAATGCAGCCAGGCGAGCCTCCATGTTCGCGTCAGCATCGAACGTGCGCGTGTCGGGGTCGACTTCGCTGCCACCGCAATCCTCCGCAGCTTTCACCGCGGCCATGTCCCCGAACACCGGAAAACCGTAGTAGCTCGGATCGTCCATCCATATCCACACTGGAAAGCGGCCGACAGCGAACTTCGCGAGGTCTGTCTGCGCGAAGTAGCTCACCTGTTCCTTCAGCACCGCAAGTGGAATTCGCAGATCGAGGTCGGCGAGCACGCGGTTGGTCCACGCATCAGCGGTGATAACGACACTGCCCACACGGGTCACCGCGTCGTCGGTGATGATGTCGACCTCACCATCGACCGGTCGAATAGCGCGCACGGGTGTGATGCCATGGAGCGCCGCGCCACGCCCCAGTGCCAGTTCCTGCATCACCCGAGTTCCGCGCGCGGCGGGCACGATGCCGGTTTGAGGCGAGTACACGCCCATCACGTCGTCGGTCACGACATCGCCGCCCGCGAATGCTGGCCAGCGGCGACGAATCTCCGCGCCGTCAATCCACTCGTACGGCACCCGCTCGGCATCCAGGCTGGAGGTGTACGTGCGATGGTCGATCACCGCGTCTGGTGGGAAGAGGTCGACGCCGCCGGTGATGGTGATCATCCGCTGTCGGCTCTCGGCCTCAACGGCGCGCCACGCGTCGTACGCCTGCGCTGCCAGGCGCACATATTCGGGTGTGTGGTACGACCGGCGAATGATGCGCGAATGATCGTGCGACGCACCACGCACGTGACCGAGCTCGAACTGCTCGAATCCAACGACGCTGACGCCACGCCGGGCCAACCAGTAGGCCGTCGATGAGCCGAGCCCGCCGAGACCAACGACTGCGACATCTGCGCTCCGTGCCACCGTCATGCATGCAACGCTACTCTGAACGGCTATGCAGGTTTCAGAGCAACTCGTCTCCATTGCGGTCGAAGGTGGGGCGGTGCTGGCCGGCACGCTCTACCTGCCCGGCACCGAGGGGCCCTTCGCAACACTGCTGGAAGCGCTGCCCTACCGCATGAGCGACGTCGGTGCTTCGTACGCCGACAGCTACGTGCGCTTCGCCAGTGAGGGGGAGTTCGCAGTGCTCCGCATCGACCTACGCGGCACGGGCAATTCCACGGGCGTTGCCGAGGACGAGTACCCCGACATCGAGCGGCGCGACCTGCGAGTCGTGATCGAATGGGTCGCCGCCCAGCAGTGGAGCACCGGCGAGGTGGGAATGATGGGCACCTCCTATTCGGGCTTCAACTCGCTCCACATGGCGATGGAGGGCATTCCTCAGCTCGGTGCAATCGCCGCCATGTACGCCACCGACGACCGCTACACCGACGACGTGCATTACATGGGCGGCGTGCTGCGCGCGCTCGACCTCATCGATTACCCGCTGTACATGATCGCGATGAACGCACTGCCGCCGACACCGGCTGTGTGGGCGGAAATGGGTGCGGGCGATTGGGAGGCGGAATGGCGACGCAGGCTGGAGCAGCACGAGCCGTGGCTGCTGGAGTGGTTGCGGCACCCGACCCCCGACGAGACGTGGCGCCGTGGTTCGGTGCGCCTTGGGCCGCGCGGCGACGGCTACCGACGCATGTCGTGTCCCGTGCTCCTGATCAGCGGCTGGGCCGACGGCTACCGCAACAACACGTTCCGCACCATCGAGCACATGCCGGGTTGGCGTTTGATCGCTGGCCCGTGGGTGCACAAGGACCCGTCGGTGGCGCGGCCGGGGCCGAACATCGACTGCGATCTGGAACTGATGCGGTTCTTTGACGAGCACTTGCGCGGCGGGCCACGGGCTGTCGCCCGACGTGGGCAGATCTTTGTGCGGCGACCAACGCCACCCGAGCCCGATCTTGTCCTGCACAACGGCCATTGGATTGAGGCCGATGTCTGGCCGCCCGCCGAGCTGAAGGAGACGCCACGCCGCACACGGCTGGAGGGTGACAACTCCATCCAGGGTCGGGCGATGGACGACCTTGTCGACGAGACCGACGTACGTGGCGATGTGGGGGTCACCGCGTGGAACTCGTGCGCGGGCGGGCTGCCGTGGGGGCAGCCGCAAGATCAACGGCCGGACAATGCGCGCAGCATCACCTATGACTGGATGCACACCGAGGAATCAATGATGCTCGGCAACAGTGAGGTCGCACTCAAGGTGCGCTCCTCCGCACCAGTTGGCCACCTCTCCGTCAAGCTGTGCGACATCGCCCCCGACGGCACCAGCACGCTCATCACACGCGGCATGCTCGACCTTGCCCAGCGCGGCGTGTGGCCCAGCGATCCGTTCGGCGAGGTCGGTGCAGAGCCGCAGCCGATCGCGCCCGGCGAGTGGATGGAGCTCAAGGTGCAGTTCGAGGCAACCACCTGGACACTGGTGCCCGGTCATCGCCTCCGCCTGGCGATCTCGGGCACCGACTGGCCGAACTGCTGGCCGCCCTCTCAGCCGTTCACACTCGGCGTGCAGCGAGGGTCGGTACGCATCGTGCTGTGGACGGCGAAGTCACTACCCGCAGCCCGCGACGAGTTCGATGCTGGCCCGGGCCCGTCAACCACCGAAGGCGACGGCGTGGTGTGGCGCTACGAAACCGACGTGCTTGGGCGAGAGACCCGAGTGCACAGCGGGTACGGCGGCACATACACAGGCACACACGGCACCGAGATCACCGACGTGTACGAGGGGTCACTGGGCATCAGCACGGTCGACCTGTCGAAGGGGTGGGCGAAGGGTCGCAGTCGCTACGACATGACTTTCGTACTACCCGACGGTTCGACAACGGCGTGTTCTACCGAGGCGACGCTCGACGTCCGCAGCGATCGCGAGTGGTTCCACGTCGACATCGCCCTGCGCGCCGAACGCGACGGCGCCGTGGTCGGCGAGCGAACCTGGTCGGAACGCTTTCCTCGCTAGGGACTGCTTAGCTGGTGGTTCGGGACCGAGCGACCGCGAGCGTCTAGTTGATGGAGACGGCGTGGCAGGCGACTTGGTGGGCGCCGGACTCGGGTTCTAGTTCGAGATCGACGCCGCGGCATTTGTCGCCGAAGCCGCGGCGGTCGGCTTCACCACTGGCGACGAGCGGGCAGCGCGGATGGAAGCGGCAGCCAGCGGGCACTCGTGCAGGGTCGGGAGTTTCGCCCACGAGAATCTGCTGAGCAATGCCACCTATCTCGGGCACGACACTGAGCAACGCCTGTGTGTAGGGATGCTTCGGCCCACCGAGGACCTCCTCAGTGGGGCCGACTTCCACAATGCGGCCGAGGTACATGACGGCCACGCGATCGGCGATGTTCCATGCGAGGCCGAGGTCATGCGTGACCGCAATGATGGATACGCCGTGGGTGTCCACGAATGAGCGCATCAAGGCCAAGATCTCACCACGAATCGATGCGTCGAGACTGGCGACAGGCTCGTCGGCCAGCAGCAGTGACGGCTGCAGTGCCATCGCGGCAGCTATCAGCACTCGCTGGCGTTGGCCGCCCGACAGCTCGTGCGGGAAGCGACGCAGGTAGCGCTCGGCTGGGCGCAGGCCGGCGGCGGCCAGCGCCTCGGCCACAAGGGTCGGTTCGTGACCCTTCACCTTGTGTATCCGCAGGCCTTCGGCAACTGCTTCGTAGATCGAGTGCCGAGGGTTCAACGCGCCAGATGGATCTTGGAAGATCATCTGCACTCGCCGACGAAGGGCGCGTACGCCGCGACCCGTGCCGACCGTCTTGCCCTCGACCGTGATCGAACCATGGGCCAACGGCTCCAGACCGATGATCGAACGAATCAGTGTCGTCTTGCCACAGCCGGACTCACCCACCAGCGCGACCACTTCGCCGCGCCCGACCTCTAACGAGACGGTGTCGACCGCACGCACTCGACCGCCGCCGAATTGCACCTGCACATTCGTGAGGGCAACGACAGCATCAGATGCGGCTGCATCGGGAGCGGCAGCGTCAGACATCAGGACCATCCACGTGCACACAGGCAGCGCTGCGGCCCTCACCAGCCTGACGGAGAGCTACGTCCAGCGTGGAACACTCCGCCAAGGCCACTGAACAGCGCAGGTGGAAAGGGCATCCCGGCGGCAGGGCTGACGGGTCCGGAGGGTCGCCGGCCAAACCCTGCGGATTCATTCGCGAACTCGGGTCACCAATCGTCGGGAACGCCGCCGCCAAAGAACGCGAATACGGGTGTTGCGGGTCAGCGAAGACCTCCCTGCTGGAGCCTTCCTCCACAATGCGACCGGCGTACATCACGGCGAGCCGCTGACAGGTGTGCGTGAGCACCGAGAGGTCGTGAGTGATGAATAGCAGCGACAGGCCATACTCCCGTTGCAACTCGCCCAATAACGAAAGCACCTGCGCCTGCACCATCACGTCGAGCGCCGTCGTTGGCTCGTCGGCAATCAACAGCTTTGGATCACATGCGAGCGCGAGCGCGATCAACACCCGCTGGCGCTGTCCGCCGGAAAGTTGGTGTGGATACCTATGCGCCTGAGCGGCGGGAAGGCCGACTTGCTCCAGCAGGTCGCCCACACGTTTCCGCGCCACGGTCAACGACAGCGTCGAGTGCAACAGGATCGCTTCCTCGATCTGGTACCCAACAGAGCGAACGGGGTTCAGTGAGTGCAGCGCACCCTGAAAGACGATGGCTGCGCCGGTCCACCGCACTGCTCGCAGACGACCCGGCTTCATTGCGTACACGTCTTCACCGTCGAGGAGCACCGTGCCGCTCACGGTTGTGCCCTTGGGCAGAAGCCGCAACACGGCGCTGGCAATCGTGCTCTTGCCACAGCCGCTCTCGCCAGCCAGGCCTACGGTCTCGCCCGCCTCGAGCGTCAAGTTCACTCCGCGCACCGCCGGCACCGAGGCGCCGTCGGCGCGATACGTCACGTGGAGATCCTGCAACTCCAACACGCTCATCGCTCACGCAGCCGTGGGTCGAGAATCTCCTCCAACGCACGACCGAACAACGTGACTGCCAGCACCACGAACACGATGCCAAGACCCGGCGGCATGTACGCCCACCATCGGCCGCCGCTGATGGCGCTGTTGTCCTTCGCTGCGTTCAACATTCCGCCCCACGAGGTGGAAGTCGGGTCACCCAAGCCCAGGAACGACAACGTGGTTTCTGTGAGAATCGAAATCGGAACGGCCAGCGTGGTGCTGGCCAGAATCAGCGGCGTGACGTTGGGCAGGATGTGTCGCCGCATCACATGAACTCTTCCGGCGCCCAGTGACCGAGCGCGATCGACATACAGACGCTGCCGAACTGTCAGTACCTGCGCCCGCAGCAGGCGAGCCGTGGATGGCCACGAGGTGACGCCGATGACAAGAATGATGGTCCACAGGCCGCGTTCCAACACTGCAGCAAGGACGATGGCCAGCGGTAGGAACGGGATCACCAGGAACCAGTCGGTAATACGCATCAGGACCGCGTCGATCCAGCCACCAAAGAATCCGGCAGTCAAGCCAACGAGCGACCCGATCCCCACCTGCAGCAGCGTGGCCATCAACCCCACGAACAGGCTGATTCGACTGCCCCACAGAAACTGCGCGGCAACGCTGTGGCCGAGGTGATCCGTTCCGAACAGAAACTCCCAACTGGGCGGCGACCAGACGGGGTTGTCGCCGGTGTTGGCGGCGCTCAGCGATGACTTGTCGCTGAGTAGAGGCGCCGAGAACGCCATCAGGGTGAACAGCACCAGCACGACGAAGCCCATCAGCGCCAGCCGGTCGTTGCGCAGGCCGCGCGCCGCTCCGGCCAACGATGCCCGACGACGATCCCAGGCGACGGCGCGACCCGAACGCGGTACTTGCACGTCAGTCATCGGCCATTCACCCGCGGGTCGATGCGGCCGTACAGCAAGTCGGCCACAAGGTTGGCAAAGATCAGCGACGCGCTGAACAGTAGGAACAGTCCCTGCAACACGGGAAAGTCTGGGCCTGTTGCAGCGTTGCGGGTCAGCTGGCCCAACCCGGGCCAGGAGAAGATGGTCTCCACCGCAATCGCACCGCTGAGCACGAAGCCGAAGTTCAGTGCCGAGAGGCTGACGACGGGCAGCCGTGCGTTCGGCTGAGCATGTTTGCGGCGAACATCTGCCTCACGCAACCCTTTTGCTCGGGCCAGTTGCAGGTAGTCCTCGCGCAACGTATCGATCATGGCCGAGCGGGCGACGATCGTGTACTCGCCGATGTACGCGATCGCCAGCACCATCGCCGGCAACGCCATGTGGTGCGCCTGGTCCAGCAGTTGAGCGAGCCCCGTCGCGTTGCTCCCCGAATCTTCCAGCCCACCCGTGGGGAACAGTCCCAACCCGGACGCGAACAAACCGAGGAACACCATGCTCAGCCACGCGTCGGGCATCGAATACGTGAACATTGAGAACGTGGTGACGCCGACGTCGTAGCGACTTCGCCGTCGCCACCCGGCGCGAAAGCCGAACATGATGCCCGTCATCGCCAGCAGCGTCGAGGTCCCGACCAGAAGAACCGTGGGCCACAAGGCTTCGCCGAGGACCGTGGTCACCGGGCGAAAGTCCTTCATCGACAGGCCGAGGTTGCCGTGCAACAACTGGCCGACGTATGCCGTGAATTGCTCCCACTTGCTGCCGTCCAAATTGAACTGTCGCTCGAGTCGTGCGATCTGGCTTTCACTGAGGTTGCGCCCGCGGAACATCGACTCAACGGTGTTCTCGTTGACCACCCGAAAGAGGAAGAAGTTGAAGACCACCACGAACGCGAGGGTGCTGACGGCACCCACAACTTTCATGATGACAATGCGCGCTCGCACGGCTGCGGGCTACTCGCGATCGTCGGCAGTGGAGCGTGAGCGAGCGAGCAGGAGCCCACCAATCGCCAGGAGCATGATGAGCCCACCGATGATGCCGATGATGAGGCCCGTGTTGGAGTCGCCGCCACCGCCACCGCCTTCGATGGGCCGCAAGTTGAAGTAGCTGGGCGAGGTGTTCGAGAACACGACCGGGCCGACACCCTTGGGCTGCTGCGTCCAACCGGTGAAACGATCCGTGCGATATGCCTGTGTGTCTGCATCGTGGTAGAGCACGACGTACGTCGACTCGGTGTAGAACAGCGTGATCATCTGATGGACCAGATCCACTCGGGTGGCGCGATCCAGCTCCTGATTCTGCTGCGTGTACAGCGCGTCGTACTCCTCGCTGCACCAGTTGGCATCGTTGTAGCCGGGCGACGCCGCATCGGTGGTGAGCTGATCGCAGGTGAAGTAGCTCAGCATCGGGTCCGGGTCCACAAATGGTGTCCAGCCCCATACGAACATGTCGTAGGTGCCGTCGTAAATGATCTGGCCCAACTGCGTGTCGTCGTACACAGAAACATCCAGACCGATTCCGATCTCCGACAACCAACCCTTGATGAGCTCACGAATGGCCGACCCGTTGACGCTGTCACTGCGCTCCGCGTAGCGGAACGTCAGCTCGTTGCCACCTCCTGGCATCTCGCGCACCCCATTGCCGTCTGCGTCGAGGTATCCACCCTCGTCGAGCAGCGCGTTGGCGCGCTCCGGGTCGTACCCCAACTGCTGCTCGGCGGTCAGCGTCGGTGTCCATACAGAGTCGGGTGAGACGCCCAGGGTGTCAACCAGCTCGCCTTGGCCCTTGACAACGCGGTCGAACAGGGCTTTGCGATCAATGGCCATGGCAACCGCGTGGCGCACGTTGAGATCCTGCAATGCAGGGTGCCCGTCGCCGAGGCCGCCGGCCATCCCGTTCATCGCCAGCTCCGTGAAGCCGCCCTGTGCGCCGGCCACCGTGACGATGCCGGCTTCGCTCTTCAGATCGTCGAAAGCCTGCGAGGGGACGAGATGCGCCACGTCGATCTCGCCGCTGCGCAGCGCGGTGACCATCGCATCGCCGTCGCTGAAGACGCGAAACACCACCTGGTCGATGGCGGGGGCGCCTTTCCAGTAGTTGGGATTGGCAACCATCGTCCACTCTTGATTGGCCTTGCGCTCCTTCAGCGTGAACGCACCGGAGCCGACCCCATCGAGCGCGTCGTATGCCGCCAAGTCGTCGACGGTGCCAGCGTGACTCTCCCAGATGTGCTTGGGCACGATGTACACATCCATCGTCGGCAGCTTGGGATCTGGCACCGACGTGACAATCGTGAGGGTGCGGTCATCGATGACGGTCGCGGTGAGGTTGGCGGTGGTCGCAGCATGGTTGGTCCACTCCTGATCCCGCGACGTGTTGATCGTCCACACGACATCCTCCGCCGTAAGCGGCTCGCCGTCGCTCCACTTCAGGCCATCGCGCAGGTGGTACGTGAATGTCAGGCCATCCGCGCTTGCCTCCCACGACTCGGCGAGGCCCGGGATGGTCGCGAAGTCGTCGGCGGCCTTGTCGGTGAGTGTCGCGTACTGCAGGTTCCACAGCTCGTAGGCCGCGACCGTGTACCCCACTGTCACGTTGGGCGAGTCCACATCTTGCAGCAGCCCAACTGTGAGGGACACGGGGTCGGCTGCTGACGCAGGCGCTGCCACCGAGGTGAATGCGAGACCAATCGCACTCGCCAGCACCACGCCCAGGGCCCGTCGTCTCAACGATGTTGACATCACGGCATGTACTCCCTCACCAGAACGGCGCAAAGCTGCACCGTCGTTCAGACAATGTTGGCACACGCAGCGGCCGACGATCGTCGCGCAACACCTGTGCGTCGTTCACGGCAGGAGATACCAGTCGAGGAAACGCTCGAGGCGACGGTGGAAGTGCAAGAACGGCTCTGTGCGCAAAAGGCCATGGCCCTCGGTTGGGTACGTGATGTACTCGAACTGCTTGCCCTCGCGTCGAAGCGCTTCGACCAGCTCCTGTGACTGCTTCGGACTGACTCGGTCATCGAGCTCGCCGTGTGCCACCAGGACCGGCACCTCGAGATGCTCGATTCGGTGAATGGGCGAGCCAGCCGCGTACTCCACACGCGCCGTACGCGGATGGCCCATCATCCGCTCGAGGTCGAGTCGGCCGACGAGATCGCCCTGCGCCCACGACGTGAGAATGTCGCAGTCCCCGTACTTCGCAACGGCACAGGCGAAGCGATTTTCGGGGTCATCGACCACGGCGTGCAACGCCATGTAGCTGCCGTAGCTTGCCCCGAAAATTGCAACGCGAGTGGGGTCGATCCAATCGAGGCTGGCGAGATGGTCATACGCGGCGAGACAGTCGTGTGTATCGGCAACGCCCCACACGCCATGATTCGAGCGTTCGTACTCGCGCCCGTAGGTGGTGCTCCCGCGGAAGTTGATCGCAAACCACGCATAACCCTTGTCGAGAAAGTATTGGGCGACGCCGTCCCATTGATCGCCGGTGACCGACGTCGGGCCGCCGTGAGGCTGCACGACTGCCGGGCAGGGTGTGCTCGCCGTTGCTCCCGCCGGTCGGTAGAGCCAGCCGTGCACCTCCACACCGTCCAACGACGGGTAGCTGACGTGCTGCGGCACAATGTGCGGCGCTGTCCGCACGGATGCGGGCGAGGGATTGAACAGTTCGCGCTGCGAACCGTCGACGGCGACGACGCGCACCTGTGCCGGCGACCGAAACGATTCGTGGACCGCAGCCACTGAACCGTCAGCCAACAATTGCGGCCACGACCACGTGCCACCCTCGGCCAGCACGGTCACCTCACCGTCCAACGCGTCGATCGCCACGAGGTCGGTTACTCCGCGCCTGGCGCGAATGCCGATCAGCGATGAACCGTCCGCCGCAAACATCAACTCGTTGAAGTCAGCCGCTGCCGTGGTGAGTTGACGAGGCGCCGAGCCGTCGGACGCGTGAACGACGAACACCTCGTACCAGCCGGGCCATTCGCTGGCAAACGCAAGGTGCGTGCCGTCAGGTGACCACACCGGACTGCGGAGCTGGAACCCTGGCTGATGCACCACGGGTCGCGACACACCCGACTCGACATCGACCACATGCAGGCTGATGCAATTCAGGTCGTCGTGATGGAACACGGTGTAGGCAACCTCGTTGCGGGCAGGCGACACCACGGCCGTCACATAGTCAGCGCCGGCGGGAGCCAGCGACCGCGGCCACGCATCGACAACCGCAACAACCGCCAGCACAGTGCGCTCACCACGGCTGACGCCCACGATCAGCCGTTCATCGTCCAGCCACACCGGGCCAGAGCCCTCGCACACGTCCGCCGGCACACCGCCGGCGGCGGCCACCACCATCAACCGGCCGCCCTGTGTGAACGCTACGCGTGTTCCGTCGGGCGACCACACAGCGTTGCCGTCCTCCCAAAACGCGGCGAGCGGTCGGCCGGCGGTCACGCGCACCGGCTGGCCGCCGTGAACCGCCTGCGTCCACACGTCCGAGGTGTCACGGTCGAGGATGAATGCCAGCGTCGAACCGTCGGGTGAGAGCTGCAGTCCGCGCGGTCGTTCGGTTGCGGCCACCGCCTGTAGGCGCCAGTTCGGGGGCGGCTTCACGTCGGGTCTTCCTGGATTGGGAATGCCCCCGGACTCGTCGGTCCCGACCCACCACTGCGGCTGTTCAGCCATGACGAGCGGTCCGGTCGACTGGCATGTGCAGCGCGGTCACACGACCGACTCTAGATTGCCTGCCATGACGTCGTTTCCACCGTCGAGCCCACCGGGTCCGCGTGCCCGGGCCCGCGATCTGGGGCTGAGGTTCGGCGCGTTCGCCACCGGCAAACACAACGCCATTACCGATGTGCCCGGCGTACGAGTTGGGCACGTCACGGTGTGGCACGGCGACGGCGACGAGCCGATCGCCCGCACCGGCGTGACAGCGATCGTGCCCGACGACCCTGCCGCACTGTTCGCCACGCCGATGCCCGCAGCGCCAGCCGTTCTCAACGGTGCCGGCGAGCTGACCGGCACCATCGAGATGACCGAGTGGGGCGTCCTCGAAACTCCGATCATGCTCACCGGTACGTCGTCCGTGGGACGGGTATCGGACGGCGTGGTCGACGAGTTGTTCGCCAATGGTGTTGACGAGGTGGTGATACCCGTGGTCGGCGAATGCGACGACTCGCACCTCGACGACATGCGCCGCAGGTGGGTCACCGCGGCGCACGCCCGCGAAGCACTGGCCGTCGCCGCCATCGGGCCTGTCGCCGAGGGCGTCGTCGGTGCCGGGTGCGGCATGGTCACCATGGGTCACAAGGCCGGCATCGGCACCTCGTCGCGCTACCTGCCCGGCCTGGGCACCGTCGGTGTGTTGTTGCTGTGCAACTTTGGTGCACTCCGCGATCTGCGCATCGGCGGGGTGCTGGTGGGTGAAGTGCTCGCCGCCGACATCGCTGGTGTCCCGCCGGCGCCAACGCTTGATCGCGGCGGTAGTTGCATCGGCGTGGTGCTCACCGACATTCCGCTCGACGCACGACAACTCGCGCGGGTCGCCCGCCGAGTGGGCCTGGGCCTTGCGCGCACCGGCTCAGTCGCACACAACGGCAGCGGCGACATCTTCTGTGCCGTCAGCACCGCCAACCGGCTTTCGCGCAACGCCACCGGTCACGCCACCATCCGGTTGCTGACTGACGGTTCCATCAACGATGTGTTCGCCACCGTCGTCGATGCCACAGAGGAGGCCGTGTGCAATGCACTCTTCGTTGCGGACACGGTCGCCGGCGTCGGTGGCAACGTCGTCTCCGGCCTCCCCGTGAGTCGCGTGATGGAGCTCGTCAACCGCAACTGACGCGTTCGACGCTCCGCCACCTGGCTCACAGCCGAAGGAGCGCGTCAGTTCGGCGGTTTGGGGCGGGTGTTGCCCTTGGGTGGGGTGTTGCCACGGCGCTTGGCGACGTTGGTGACCAAGCCGTCGCGCGCACGTTGGGTCAGCGACTTGGGCAGCGGTTTTCCCGACTGCACGGCTCGCGAACCAATGAGGTAGCTGGCGGCCGCGAACGTGGCGACCAGCCCGACGACGAGGAACCCCACTTGACCCGGCAGTGTGAAGAACACCGGCGGCAGGCCGGCCACTACCCAGGCCAGCTGAAAGCGGGTCTCGTAGCGGGCGAACGCACGGCCCTGGTTGGCGTCTGGTGCATCGCGTTGCACGATCGAGTCAAAGGCAAGACGACTGATCGCGGCGGCGAAGTTGGCGACGAACGCGACCGCGATCGCAGTTCCAAGACCACCGGTCAGCGCCGCAACCATGCCGCCACCGGCAATCACTGCCAACGCAATGGTCAGCATCACCTCTTCGCGCAGCGCGCGACGGAGTCGGGGGGCGACGATGTTGCCGCCCATCGAGCCGAGCGTGCTGGCACCTGCCGCAATCCCGAACTGCGCGAGCCCGTAGTCCTCGCGCAGCCAGAACAGCAGGTGGAACGTCAGAAACCCGATCACGCCTCGAATCGACATCATCGCAGCCGACGCCAACACGATGCCGGCCGAGCGCAGCTCCTCGCGTTCGGCGCGTTCGGCCGGTACGGAGGCGATTGCCTCCCGCGGGAGTTGACGCGCCGAGATGGTGGCCAGGACGAGGGCCACAACACCGATCATCAACGCGGAAGCGGCATTGAAGTGCCCGATGGCCAGCAACGGACCGATGGCCAACGCCCCGACGAGGCCGGAGATCAGGCTCAACTTCGAGTTGGCCTCCACCAACTCGTCATCACTTCGCACGACGCTGGGCACGAGTGCGGATTTCGAAACTGCGTACGTCTTTTGCATCACCAACGCGACGAAGACCAGCGGGTACAGGAGGATGTCGTCGGTGTGAAACGCCATCAACACATAGAGCAACGCTCTCACGACGGCGGTGATCTGGACCACCATGCGGCGGCCACCGGGTATCCGGTCGATGGTCGGGCCGATCAACGGTGCAACCACTACGAACGGCGCGAAGCTGACGATCAGGTACCGCAGTACGGCGGAGCGCTGGGCGTCTGGCCCGAGGCTGAGCACCTCACCGGCGACGGCCCCGTACATCGCGGCATCACCGATCGCAATGAAGGCGTGGGTGCGCGCCAGCCGACGGAAGGGCGAAGGGGTCTGCACCGGGCGCCGACCACTGCGATACACCGCATCGGCACGCACTCGCTCGCTACTCACGCCCGCATCGTACGCGGCGAGCGTGCCTCGGGGAGGCAGATCAGATCTTGAATCGCTCGTACTTGTAGCCAAGACCCCGAATGGTCACGATCCGCGTCGGGTTCGCCGAGTCGACCTCCAGCTTGCTGCGTAAACGCTTGACGTGAACGTCCAGAGTCTTGGTGTCACCCACGTAATCGCTGCCCCACACGCGGTCGATCAACACGTCGCGCGACAGCACGCGACCGGCGTTGACCAGCAGTAGGTGCAGCAGCTCGAACTCTTTGAGCGGCATCTGCACGTCGACACCGTCGATCACGACGCGGTGCTCGTCGGGGTCCAGGCTGACCTCGCCGACGGTGATCGCCCCCTCCGACAGCTCGGGGCCATCGGCGCCCACCACACCCTGCCGGCGCATCACCGCACGCATCCTGGCCACCAGTTCGCGCATGCGGTATGGCTTGGTGACGTAGTCGTCGGCGCCAACTTCCAGCCCGACGACGGTGTCGATCTCGGCACCCTTCGCAGTGACCATGATGATCGGCACCTGGCTGCGTTTGCGCAGTTGACGGCAGACATCGATGCCACTGATCTTGGGCAACATCACATCCAGCAGCACGACGTCGGGCTGCACCACGTCGAAGCGAGCCAGCGCCTCGGCGCCGTCGACGGCAACCTCGACCCGAAAACCTTCACGGGTGAGACCGATGATGAGCGCCTCGACATAGCTCGCTTCGTCCTCGACCACGAGCACGGTCTGCACACCTGTGTTCGCCATAGTCAGCGTCCTTCTCCCGTTGGAATGCGTAGCGTGAATACGGAGCCTTCGCCCTCGCGCGAGCGCACGGTCACATCGCCACCGTGGTTGGTTGCGACGTGGCGAACGATGGCGAGGCCGAGACCAGTGCCGCCGGTGGTGCGGCTGCGCGCGCGGTCGACCCGGTAGAACCGTTCGAAGACGCGATCCAGGTCGCGTGCCGGAATGCCGATGCCGGTGTCGGACACTTCAATCTCCACAAAGCCATTGGCCGCTCGCGAGGAGACGGTGACGACGCCGCCTTGATTGCTGTACTTCACCGCGTTGTCGATGAGGTTGCTGAGTGCTGAGACGAGCTGCAGGCGATCACCCTCAACCGACTCCGGTGCAACACCCTTCACCTGCAGGCTCACTCCGACTGTGTCGGCGATGAGCCGATGACGGGCTGCGGCCTCGCCGATGGCCGCAGAGAGGCTGACCTCCTCGCGTTCACCTGGACCGCCGAGCTCGATGCGCGACAGCTCCAGAAGATCGTCGATCGTGCCCGACGCGCGGTGCGCCTCCTCGACCATCTTGAGGGCCAGCCGCCGGTTGACGACAATGTCGTCGTTGTCGGCCAGGGCCTCGGCAAGGATCGCGAGGGCGCCGACGGGTGTCTTCAGTTCGTGGCTGATGTTGGAGACGAAATCGGTGCGAATTGCATCCAGTCGGGCGCGATCGCTGAGATCGTCGATCACCGCCAGCGCTCCCCCGTTCACGAGTGGGATTCCACGGATGAGCAACACCCGTTGCGGTGGCCCGAACAACACCAGTCGCTGCTCGCCAGCCCGGCCCGACACGGCCGCGCTGAGCAGACGCTCGACCGCCTCCTCGACCAGCAGATCGACGTGACCGCCGACCTCGGCGACATGGTTGCGCAGCAGCTGGCGGCCCTGCTCGTCGGCCAGCACGATGCCTGCGGGTACCGCATCGAGGCCCGCCCGTAGCCGCTCGACCTCAGCGGCGGCGGCTTGACCAACCGATTGCGCCTGCGCCACATCGCGCCGTAGTTGCTCCAACTCGCCGCGGGCGAAGAGGCTCACTGGTCCCCGGCGGTCTCATTGCCTGCGGCGGCAGCTCCATCAAGTTCGACGGGTGCGCGATCGGGCTTCTTGTGATCAGGCACCCAGCCGGTGATCACGAAACGCACGCGCTCGGCGATGTTGACGGCGTGATCGCCGATCCGCTCGTAGAAGCGAGCGACCATCGCCAGCTGCACAGCGACCTGCATGTCGATGCGGCCTGCCGCTTGGCTTTCGAAGATCGCCTGGATGAACTGCTTCTGCAGCGCATCGAGGTAGGCATCCATATCGTCAAGCGCAGCCGCCTTCGCGACGTCGTTCTCGACAAACGCTTCAATTGCGGCGGAGTAGACCTGCTGTGCTTGCTCGCCCATTCGATTGATGATGCCGCGCAACTTCGGGTCCAGATCGTGCCCATAAATGCGCCGGGCGGCCTTGCAGATGTTGCGCACGAGATCGCCGCTGCGCTCCACTTCGGCAATCATCTTGAGCAGCGCAACCACCTGGCGCAGCTCGGTTGCAACCGGGGCCTGCAGCGCGAGAATCCGAATGCACTGCTCCTCGAGATCGACGCAGCGAGCATCGATTTCCGCGTCGCCACGAATGATGTACTCGGCGCCCTCCAGGTCGCCCTCGAGCAGGATCGCGGTGGCCCGAGGGATCAGTTCCGCCACTAACGCAGCCAAACGAGCCAACTCGGCGCGGGCGCTGTCCAGCTCTTGGTGATAGTTCTTGCGGAGAGCATCCATCAGCCGAACCTGCCAGACACGTAGGCCTCGGTGCGTTCGTCCGCCGGCTTGGAGAAGATGGTGGTGGTCTTGTCGTACTCCACCAGCACACCAGTACGTCGGTCGCTGTTGGGGTTGACCTCGGTGGTGAAAAAGGCTGTGCGGTCGCTCACCCGACCCGCCTGCTGCATGTTGTGGGTGACGATCACGATGGTGAAGCGACTCTTGATGTCCTGCATCAGATCTTCGATGCGGGCGGTCGCGATTGGGTCCAGTGCCGAGCACGGCTCGTCCATCAGGATCACGTCTGGCTGCACCGCGATGGCACGTGCGATACACAACCGTTGCTGCTGGCCGCCGGACATGCCGAGCGCGGATGTCTTCAGACGGCTGCTGACTTCGTCCCACAGGGCGGCGCCACGCAACGACTCCTCAACGATGTCATCCAGTTCGCTCTTGCTCTTGATGCCATTCACTCGCGGCCCGAAGGCGACGTTGTCGTAGATGCTCTTCGGGAACGGGTTTGGCCGCTGGAACACCATGCCGATTCGACGTCGAACCTCCGTTGCCGACACACCAGGCCCGTACAGATCGACCCCGTGATAGAGGACTTTGCCACCAACCCGGGCCGAGGGGATGACGTCGTTCATACGGTTGAGACAGCGCAGCACCGTCGTCTTGCCGCAGCCCGATGGTCCGATGAACGCGGTGATCTCATTCTTGGCGATCTGCAGATTCACCTCGCGTACCGCGCGGAACGAGCCGTAGTGCACCTCCAGGTCCTGCAGATCGAAGACCGTTTTCGGTGATACCGGCTGCGGTGCGACCACCTCGGTCAATGTCTCGTTAGCGTCGACCGCCATAGTGTCCTCCTGATTGAGGGTTGCCTCCTGAGTGAGGGAACCGGTCTGAGGTGTAGTCATCATCGCCTCTTCTGATAGGAAGCGGTAACGAGCCGGGCAATGACCGTGAAGAGGAACGTGATGGCCACCAGCGTGAACGCTGCACCCCACCCGCGCTCTTGCGGTCCGGCCAGTGTCTCGCTGGCATTCTTGAAGATCTGAAACGACAGCGTCGTGTTCGGCCCGTCGAAGAGGTTGGTGTTCATCTTGGTGACGAAGCCGATGGTGAACAGCAGCGGCGCGGTTTCGCCGGCAGCGCGAGCGATGGCGAGCAGGCAACCGCTCACCACCCCGGGCAGCGCCGATGGCAGCACGATGGTGAGAATGGTGCGACCTTTGCGTGTACCAAGCGCGTAGCTGGCCTCCCGCAAATGCCCCGGCACCAGCTTCAGCATCTCTTCCGTCGAGCGGATGATGACCGGCAGCATCAGGCACGCCAGCGCCAGCGATCCGCCGACACCTGCCAGCCCGAAGTTGATGGTGAACACGACGTACACGAACAGGCCCATCACGATGGAGGGCACGCCCGTCATCACGTTGGAGAGAAAGCGGATCACGCGGGCGGAGCGCGACTGCCCGCCGTACTCGTGGAGATAGACCGCACCGAGGATGCCGAGCGGAATTGCCAGTAGCGAGGCGAACAGCGTGATCAGCAACGTGCCGACAATTGCCGGCCCCATGCCCGGGCCGACTGCACGACGACGTACCGGTATCTCGCTGGTGAACCAGTCGGGAAAGTCGCGAAACACGATGCCAGCACCGCGTGAAACAACGGTGCCGATGACGGCCACCAACGGCACGAGGATGATGAGAAAGGCGACAAACATCAGACCCACCATCAGGTGGCTCTTCGCGTTGCGCCAGCTGCGGTGCGTCTGCAGGTCTCCAATGGTGAGCGGTGACTCGGCGGCGCGGTCAGCAAGCACGGAACTCATGTGCCCCTCGACTTCTTCATCGAACGGTTGACGACGGAGGTTGCGATCACGTTGACGATGATGGTCATCACGAACAGGGTCATCGCCATCGCAATGAGGGCCGACTTCTTCAGTGAGTCAGCCTCGCCCCACTCGGACGTGATGACAGCCGGCATCGAGTTACCGGGGGCCAGTGCGTTCAGCGTGATCTGGCCGGTGGCACTACCGATGACGAGCGCTACCGCGATGGTCTCGCCCATTGCCCGGCCGAGGCCCAACATGACGGCACCGACGAGGCCGCCCTTCGAATGCGGTAGGACGGCGCCGCGAATCATCTCCCATCGAGTGGCACCTAGGGCGAGGGCAGCCTCCTTCTCGAAGGAAGGCGTGGTCTCGATGACCTCACGCGACAAGGACACGACGATGGGAGTGATCATGACCGCCAGGATGATCCCAGCGGTGAAGAACGACCGCCCCTGCGGGTTGTCGCCGAAGAACGTGCCCAGTACCGGCACACCATTGAATGTGTCCGAGAGCCAACCGTAGAAACCCTTGATGTTCTGCGAGAGCACGAGTACCCCCCACAACCCGAACACCACCGACGGGACGACGGCGAGCAGATCGATGACGTAGGTCATGGCCTTCTTCAGCCACGACGGCGCCACCTGAGTGATGAACAGCGCAATGCCCAAACTCAACGGCACAGAAATGCAGAGCGCGATGAACGCCGTGAAGACTGTGCCCCAGATGTAGGAGAGAATTCCGTATTGCTCGCCCGGCGGGTTCCAGCGTTTACTCGTGAAGAAATCGAGCCCCATGTGTGACAGCGCATCGGTGCTGCGGCTGATCATGGTGTACGTGATGAGACCAAGGATCAGCAGCACCATGCCACCAGCGAGGTAGCTGGTTCCACGGAATGCCTTGTCGGCGCTTCCTCCCGAACCGTGTAGGTCTGGCGGAGAATCGAGGGAGTGTGTCGCGAGATCAGTCATCG
>JANLPB010000340.1:0-20956 GCA_031366885.1 Ilumatobacteraceae bacterium | reverse complement strand
TCTGGGACAGGGCCTTGTCGATCACGCTCAAGGCCTCGTGGATAACTGCATCGGTGGTCTCGGTCACTGTGCTGCTCCTTCATGGGCTGGCGTGTCACGAACGTACCTCGTTCGCGGGACTTCTGTGGGCATGGTAGCGGCGTGCTCGCCGAACAATTGCGGATGTGATGTGCCATCAGCGTTCGTGTGTGTGGCTGCTGTCACCGCCTACGCTGCGCCGGATGGAACTCAACGGGAAGCACGTAGTCGTCACCGGCGCCGCAGGCGGAATTGGTGAGGGGCTCGCCGAGCGCTTCCACGCCGAGGGCGCTCGTGTGGTGGTCGCCGATGTGCAGGAGTCAGCGGCCGGTGTCGTTGCCGAACGACTCAATGAGCGGCGATCGGGCAGCGCCCTCGCGGTCGGTGCCGACGTCGCGACAGAGGAGGGCAATCGCGTCCTCATCGCCACGGCCGAGCAGGCCTTCGGCCCGATCGACCTGTACTTCGCAAACGCAGGAGTTGGCATCGGTCGCGGTCCGGAGAGCCCGGAGTCGGAGTGGGAGCTGGCATTCAACGTCAACGTTCACGCCCACCGTTGGGCGGCGAAGTACCTGCTGCCCGGTTGGCTCGAACGGCGTGAGGGCTACTTCTGCTCCACCGCGTCCGCGGCGGGCTTGCTCAGCCAAATCGGCTCGGCCCCCTACAGCCTCACCAAGCACGCAGCCGTGGCCTTCGCCGAGTGGATGAGCATCACCTATGGCGACGCCGGCATACGCGTCAGCTGCCTGTGCCCACAGGGCGTCAACACCGCGATGCTGCGCGCCGGCGACGACCCTGCGACTGGTATCAGCAGCAGTGTTGTCCGCTCCGCAGGCCTCGTGCTGGAACCGGCCGAGGTGGCAGAAGTAGTCGTAGCCACCATCAACGCCGAGACGTTCCTGATCCTGCCCCATGAGGAAGTGCTGACCTACCTACAGCGCAAGACCGGGGACTACGACCGCTGGCTGGCCGGCATGCGCAAGCTCCAGGCGCGCATGCTGAACGAGGCCTGAACGACGTGATTGATACAACGACGTGATTGATACAACGACGCTTCAGCGAATTGGTTTGCGCGCGGGCGAACCGGTGCGCTTCCGCAAGGGCGACGTCGGTCGCTGGTTCGCCGGCAAGATGTCGGGCGTGTCCATCGACGGCAGCATCACCATCTTCGATGCCAACGGTGCCGCCCGCAGCCTGCGCGCCGAGCGGGTCGAAGTTCGCCGCCCCGGCGGTCGCGGCCGGCTCACCTGGCAGTCGGTCAGCGATGTGGCCATCACGTGGGAGCAGCTGCAACTCTGGTGAGGTCGACGGCCACGTCAATGCAGCGCCATCGTCGCCAACCCATCTTCGGAGATGGCACAATCTCCCGGCCATGAATGAACCAATCGCGACCACCTTCCCCCAACAGTTCTTGTGGGGGGCCGCCACCGCCAGCTACCAGATCGAGGGTGCCGCCCGCGACGGTGGGCGCGGCCTGAGTGTGTGGGACACGTTCTCGCACACCGAAGGGAAAGTCGCCAACCGCCACAACGGTGACGTTGCCTGCGACCACTACCACCACGTCGAGCGCGACGTAGCGATGATGGCCGACCTCGGCCTTCAGTCGTACCGCTTCTCCATTGCGTGGTCGCGCATCATGCCCGACGGCCGCGGAGCGGTGAACGCCGAGGGCCTGGCGTACTACCAGCGCCTCGTCGATCTCCTTCTTGAGCACGACATACGGCCGTGCCCGACGCTGTTCCACTGGGACCTTCCCCAGGCGCTCGAGGACATCGGTGGGTTCCGCAACCGCGACACGGTGAGCTGGTTCGGCGACTACGCGGCGCTCATGGCGCGAGAGCTCGGCGACCGCGTGTCGATGTGGTCGACGTTCAACGAGCCGTGGTGCTACGCCTACCTCGGTCATGCCTCGGGACAGCACGCGCCCGGTCTCACCGACCCACAGGCAGCGGTGACGGTCGCTCATCACGAGCTGCTCGCGCACGGCCTGGCGCTGAAGGCGATGCGCGCCGAGCGCGACTCGTTGCAACTCGGCATCGTGATCAACCCGTCCAACATTGTCAGTGAAGGAACACCGCCGGCGCCCGAACGTCAGCTGCGACTGATCGACGCCATTCACAATCGCTGGTGGTTCGACGCGACGCTACGCGGCGAGTACCCCGCCGACCTGCTCGACTCGTACGGATCGTTGGCCGATTCCATCCAGCCAGGGGACCTGGAGACCATCGCCCAACCTCTTGACTGGATCGGCGTCAACTACTACTTCGACATCCTCGTGCGCGGGCTCGGCGCCGACGAGGCGGCCACCCGAATGCTGGCCTACCCGACGGTGGCGGGCGTGACGGAGGCCGCCGAGCGCGACGTGCACACCGACATGGGCTGGCCGATCACGCCGGCCGGCTTCACCGCACTGTTGCTGCGTCTGCACAACGACTACCCGAACATCCCCCCGATCTACATCACAGAGAACGGGGCCGCCTATGACGATCCGGTGGTCGATGGCCGGTGCGCCGACCCACGCCGAATCGAGTACCTGGACCAACACCTGCGCGCGCTGCGAGCAGCGATGGACGCAGGGGTCGACGTGCGCGGGTACTACCAATGGTCATTGATGGACAACTTCGAGTGGGCGTTGGGTTACGACAAGCGTTTCGGTCTTGTGCATGTTGATTTCGAAACCCTTGAGCGAACGCCACGCGACAGCGCGTTCTGGTACCGCGACGTCATCGTCGCCAACGGTCTCTAGTTGGTCGTGGACTTGGCCAACGCCCGCTGAAGGACAACGTCCAGCAGGCTCAACACGGTTTCCTTGACGGCGACACGACCGCGGGCGTCGGTACTCACCACCGGCACCTGGCTGGCGATCGAGAGCGCTTCGCGTACCTCCTCGACACCATGGAACATCTGCCCGCCGAAGCGGTTGACCGCCACGACGAACGGCACGCCGCGACTTTCGAAGTAATCGAGCGCTGGAAACGAGTCCTCGATGCGACGACTGTCCACCAGCACGACAGCACCGAGGGCCCCCTGAATCAGGTCGTTCCACATGAACCCGAAGCGATCCTGGCCAGGTGTACCGAACAGGTAGAGAACGATGGCATCGTCCACGGCCACTCGACCGAAGTCCATCGCGACTGTGGTGGTGGTCTTGGTGCTCACCTCGCCGCGGTCGTCAACCCCCTCACCGAAGCTGGTCATCGCCGCCTCGGTCGTCAACGGCGTGATATCGGACAGCGCCCCGACGAACGTGGTTTTACCCACGCCGAACCCGCCGGCAATGACGATCTTGACCGGAATCGGGCCGGATGTGTTGGGACGAGCAGGAGTATCAGAGACTACGGACACCGGCAATCAACCTCGTGATCAGGAGCACATCGTCAGCGACGTTCGTGCTCGGCTGGAAAGACTCCAACATGCCTTCGGACACCAGGTCCGCTGCCACCACCCGGACGACACCGATGGGCACCTGCAACCGGGCGGACAACTCCGCAACGCTCTGCGGATCTGAATAGCACAGCCGCAGGATCTCGGCACGTTCGAACTTCATCGCAGTCAGAGCTTCACGCCCGCCGCCGGTGGCCTGCAGCATGGTTTCGAACTCGAGCACCCCACCGGCGTGGGCGCGCCCACCCGTCATCGCGTACGCCCTCACGCCGTTGACGGACACTTCGCCATCATCAGGAGCTCCCTGGGAGAGCGGTCGGGTACTCGCAAGGAACGGACGCACGAGTTGGCCATGCGGGTCGTCCATGCCGGAGGGCTCCACGTCACACCGAAACCAACGAGTTCTTCAACTCGCTGATCAAGGTTGGGGTCAGCTGCACACCGACACGCTCCACCAGCAGCGTGATTTCGTAGCCGACCAGGCCGAGATCGCAGTCGCGGGCCGTCACCACCCCGAGCGTCGAGCCGCCAGAGATGGAGCTGACAAACATGTATGCGTGTGCCATCTCCACCAGCACCTGGCGGACCTGGCCCTTTGCCAATTCGTTCGCCGCTCCGTGAGCAAGCGCCCTCATCCCGGTGATGATGGCAGCCATCTTGTCGGCCGACGCCCGCTCCATGTGCGTGCTCATCGCGATGAGCAACCCATCGGACGAGACTGCAACTGCTTGCTCGACGCCGGGCGTGCTACGGACGAAGTTCGCCATCAGCCAGTTGACATTGTTCGCCTTCTCAGAAAGTGTCATGCGGGAAGCTCCTTCGTTCCGTCAGCTGTCGCTGTGCCGCTGGCGGCCAAGGTCGACGCCACGTTGCAGACTGGCCAGGGTGCTGCGCACCTCGTCGGCCGGGCGGGGTGTGGCATCCTCGATCGGCGCCGAGCCGAGCTCGGGCAACTGTGCTCCACGAACCCGTTTCGTCAGGCCCGACTGTGTGGTCAGCGGCTCGAGGCTCGCGAGGCCGGTGGACGGCGACGCCGTCGCGTCAGCGAGCGCTGTCGGGGAGGGCGCGTTGACAGCTTCCCACAAGGCCTCGTCGGTCATCTCGGTCGGCTTCTGCTCGACTGCTGCGCTGACCGCAACGGCCGCAGCGACGGGTAGCGGCTCACTGAGACGCTGCGCCATGGCCGACATGTCGACGACCGGCGACGAGGTGCCGCCGGGGGCCGCGACCACCTCCAGGATTGCCTTCGGCAAGCGAACGATTGCGGTCACACCAGTGCCGCCGGGGGTGGTCGTCAGCATCACCTTGACGTCGTGGCGTGCCGCCAAGCGGGCCACCACTTGGAACCCAAGCATCTTGTTGCTCTCACGGTCGAACGAGGACACCTGGTTGAGGCGGCGGTTGGCTTCAGCCAGCTCTGCGGCGGTCATACCCAACCCGTAGTCGAAGATGGCCAACTGGTGGCCGTCGGGCACCGCGCGGCCCACCACGGTGACCGCACTGGTCGGCGGCGAGAAGCTGGTGGCGTTCTCCAAAAGCTCAGCGAGCAGGTGAGCCACTTCGCTGGCTACTTGCCCTTGCACACCGATGTCGCCAAGGTCGGCCAGTTCCACCTGGCCGTAGTTCTCGACTTCTGAGAGTGCAGCGCGCACCACGTCGCCAACAGAGACCGCCGGCGACCACAGGCGAGTTGGCTCAGCACCCGCCAGCACCAACAGTGACTGAGCATTACGACGCATGCGCGTGGTGAGGTGGTCGAGACGAAAGAGGTTGTCCAGCACCTCCGGGTCTCGCTCACCTTGCTCCAAGGTGGAGATGAAGCCGAGCGTACGACCGAGGAGGTTCTGATTCCGGCGAGCGATGTTGACCAGGTTCTCCGAGACGATGCGGCGTGCAATCGCCTGTTCGGCGGCCAATTCGACGGCGGCGTCCTGCACCGAGTTGAAGCTGGAACCAAGGTCTGCCAGCTCGTCGCGAGTTCCGATGTCGAACGCCGGTAGGTGCGGTATCGGGCTGTCGGGCGGCAGATCCTGCACTGTCTGCACCACGTCGGGCAGATCCTTGTTGGCGACGGACTTTGCCTGCGCAGCAAGCTGGCGAATCGGCTGGATGATCGACCGACGAACCATTCCCGACAAGAGCAGCGTCAGCACCAGCAGCGCAAAAGTGCCGAGACCGGCGAACAGAATGACGTTGCCCACGTAGTCATCGGTGCTGTTCTCACGGGCAACCACCTCCGGCTCCGACCACGCGAGGGCGCGCATGACGCCTGTCTGCTGCAGGTTGTAGCGCCACTCCATGCTCTTGATCACCTTGATCACGTTTTGGGGGGCCTTGCCGGCGATGGCCGGCTTCAGCTGCTCATTGACCTGACGGAAGAACTTCTCTCCCTGAGCCCCGCCGATTTGGATCAGACGAGTGCTCACCCGGCTGTCGAGGTCCTGTGTGCTCCAATACGCGATGGAATCCTCGAAACGCTTTTGTGCAGCGTCGAGATTGGCGAGTTCGGTGTTGATGACCGCAAGGCCGTCCTCGGTGAACCCGTCGATGGTTGCTCCCAGCACACCAATGTGGTTCACGATCGCCCATGCCTCGATCAGGCTCGCCGGCGGCGGAGCGGTTGCGGCACGAAGGTCCTGAGCCTGCTTCAACGCCTTGTACTCGTCACCGCGAACGCTCACCCGCTGCAACGCAATGAAGCTGAGCGCGGCGAACGCGACGAGCGCGAACAGCGGCACTGCGATGAGCATGTTCACTCGGCCGCCGATTTTAAGTCGTCGAAGCATCGACTCGCCCCTTCCCGTTGTGTCGCAGGACCTCCCTGCCTGGCCGGTCCCTGCTACTGAACCTTGGCGTCGAGTTATCGGTCCGCACCGTGGCCAACTTGAGAGTTCCTTTCGCCAAACCCTCAAGGTCGCCACTGATTCAGCCGAAGCTGAGAGCCGAAGGTTTCGTACCGGAAGGACCGTTCATGATTCGCAGTCAACTCAACTCGTACAGCGGCGCCGACCCCATATGGGGCTTCGTGGCATTGATCGCACGCGAGGAATTCACCGGTGAGGCAGCGATCGGCATCGACCCACGAGTCCGAGTGTTCGCTGTCGATGGACGGGTCTATTTCGCCGAGCGCGAGGGTGATGCACCGATCGGTAACCGCCTCCTGGAGAGCGGCGCGGTGACCCCGGGACAACTCGAGCGAGGTACGGTCCAGATCGGTGACGTGGCGTCGCTCGCCCGCTTGTTCCACCGTGAACCGAGCATCGATCGCGACCAGGTTGAGTTGACGATCGAGTTGGCAACGGAATCACTTCTCGAGTCGATTGCGAACAAGGCCGTTGGAATGCCGGAAGTCTTTCCGCTCCGCCATCATCTCTCGGGCATTCACCAGTGGCGACGGGCGAGCACTACAACGGTTCCCGCAACGATTGTCCAACTGTCCATCGCCGAGGCACAGACGGTCGAGGCCGAGCCAGTCGAGGTCGAGCCAGTCGAGGTCGAGCCAGTCGAGGTCGAGGCAATGGCCGTCGAAGTCGAGGTCGCGCAGGTCGACGTCGAGGTCGCGCAGGTAGAGGCCGAGGCCGAGCCAGTCGAGGTAGAGGCCGTCGTCGAGCCAGTCGTCGTCGAGCCAGTCGAGGTCGAGCCCGTCGTCGGGCCAGAACAGGCGGAGGACATCTTCGTGCACCCATCGGCACTCCCTTTCGTGCCGATCTGGAGGGACGATCCGTTGCCAATGGCAGTGCCGGCGGCGCCACACGACACGATCGAGGAAACCTCGCCACCGGTCGCGGCGCCACTTACCTTTGCGTTGCCGACGCTGGCGACACTGGCCCCATTGCCAACACTGCAAGCTGGGCCACGGCCCGAACCGACCACCTCGACCACCAGCGATCCCTTGTCGACGCACGACCTGCTCCCGACACCACCAGTTTCGCCAACGTTGTTGGCCGCCCCTACGCCGTTCGGTGAGCCCACCTACAGCCTGGCCGCAGTCGACATCTGGGAGATGGTGGACGTGCTCACTGATGACGCTCCCCGCGCCGACCAGGAACTCGTCGGCAGCGGAGGCTCGGACAAGCGCGGTCGAAGCTGGTTACGGGGCCGGAAAAGCTGATCCACGGTGAGTGATTCGTCGGACGAGAAGATCGAGCAACTGGTGAGGTCGGTGCTCACCGCTGTCGATGCGCGCCTCGACGACGTGCGCGCCGAGCTACGAGTCGTCGCCGCCGAGGCCGCACGCCGACATGAGGCGGTCACCCGCCAACTTCTAGACCTCGAAGAGCGATGGTCGACGCTCACCAACTCGCTCAGCCAGCGCGAAAGTGAGCCCGTCGCTTCGCGACCCGCCCGCCTCGAGGGCACGCAGTCGACGGTCCCCGCACTTGCATCGGTGCCCACTCTCTTGCCGCCGCCGGTGGCGACGTTGACGTTTGCAATGCCGCTTTCGGACTCCGCCTCCGACTCGACCCAAGCAGCATCACCGACCGAACCCGTCGACCTCACCCGCCTCGCCGACCTCTTGTCAGAACGGCTCGGCCACATCGGCGCGCCGTTGCAGTCGAACCCCGTCGCCTGAGGTCAGGCGCCCGGTACGTACCGGTCGACAACCCATCGGTACGGTGACCACATGGCAGTACGACTGGACCCATCCGATGAATTCATGCACGAGCTGGGCCCCGAGTCCAACTTCAACGAGAGCATGTACATCAACTGTTTCGACCCTGCCCAGCAAGTAGGCGGCTGGTTCCGAATCGGCAATCGTGCCAACGAGGGCTACGCAGAGATGACGGTGTGTCTCTACCTTCCGCCCGAGGCGGATGGCGGGCAGCGCAGCGTTGGGTTCATGTACAAGCGACCCACGATCGACAACAACGACGCGTTCGACGCCGGTGGCCTGAAGTGGACGATGATCACGCCGTTCGAAGAACTGCACGTCGAGTACACCGGCAAGGTCGTGCTGCTCGACGAGCCCGAGCAGATGGCCAACCCGAAGGAAGCGTTCACCAATAATCCCTACGCCGAGTGCAACGTGCATCTCACGTTCACCGGTCAGGGCAAGCCCAGCATGTTCGGTGGCGAACCCGATACGCCACATGAAAAGCCCGGTGAAGAATTCGCAAAGGGCCACTACGAGCAGCTCATCCGAGCGCACGGCACCATCCGCGTTGGCGACCGCGAGTGGGAGATCAGCGGTCACGGCCTGCGCGACCACTCGTGGGGTCCCCGCTTCTGGCAAGCCCCGTGGTACTACCGCTGGTTGACCGCCAACATCAACGAAGACTTCGGCTTCATGGCCAGCCGCGTCGCGAAGAAGGACGGCCCGGGCACACGTGGCGGTTTCGTGTGGGAGCAGGGCCAGATGCACTACTGCGACGAGGTGACCATCAGTACCGAGACTCGCGGCGACGAGCAGTACCACGAGCGCATCACAGGCCTGTTGAAGTCGTCGAGATCGGATCGCGAGTGGGCATTCACCGGCGACGTCATGGATCTGATCCCGCTGCGCAACCGTCGCCAAGATCCCGACGGCAACTGGCTGATGACGCGCATCAGCGAAGGAATGACGAAGTGGACCGTTCACTCCGGCCCATTCGAAGGCCAGAGCGGCTACGGCCTCAGCGAGTATCTCGACCAGATCGTCGACGGCGACCCGGTAGGTCTCGCCGAATAACTGACTGCCGACTCGGTGAGGCCAGCGGCATCAGTCGAGCGACGCGTGCGCGATGAAGCGGGCCGCAACCGCGGCGTCGCCGACGATGTCGACGGCTGAGAGGTCGCGTCGGCGCCAGAGCGCCAGCAGGATGTCGCTGGCGGCCCCTCGAATCGCGGCGTCGCCCTTGGCATGTTCCCGCGTGACGTCGAATCCGTGAGCCTCGCTCGGCCGAATTGTCCACTCACCCGCGACATCGGTGCAGTGCAGATGCACGGATCCGCCGACAGGTTCGCGGTCGGCTGCACCATCGCCCAGCATGTGGGTCAGGAACTCGTCGATGCCGTCGCTGGCCAGGGTTGCGTCGATTGCTGCGTCGTTGCCTGCGGCTTGTTGTGCGTCCCAGTTGTGAATCGCCGTCTCATGTGCCATCCGCCGAATGACGAACCCTGCGCTGTGATCGTTCGACCACGTCCAGTTGGCTTGTTGCGGGTCGGCCGCCGCCAGAACCTCAAGCGTTGCGGCAAGCCCCTCGCGATAGAAGGCCAGCAACTCGTCATCTGTAGGACGAACTGGCTGCTGATAGCCCTCCCACGTGTCGCGATGGTCACCGACGATCGTGCGCCAAAAGTCGTGAACCTCGGCGAGGTGCCAGAGTAAATCCGCCGTGCTCCACGCAGGGCAAGCCTCGACGTGTGTCGACAGCCCCGCTGTCTCGACGGCAACCGCAAATGCGGCACCGTCGCGTTGAGTAGCGGATAGAAAGTCAACAATCTCCATCGGCCGATGCTCTCACACGGACGCCTGGACACTCATCTACTCGACGATGTTGACCGTCCAGCCGTACGGCTCGGCAGCCGCACGGATCTCGGCGGGGACGAAATCGTTCACCGAGAGACCGGACCCGGGGTCGCCCCCAGCGGGCACCAGCGACCAGAACGCTCGTCCCCGGAAGATGTGTCGCCTGACATCGATTCGACCACCGGTCGCGTCGCGGGACAACGTTCCCATCACCCGGCCGGGCCGGCCCAGCTCGATCAGGTCGCTCGACAGGCGCAGCTCGTTGGCAGGTTGACGATGCAGGACGATTGCCAACACCACGAGACCGGCGGCAACCACAGCGAACACGGCGCCCACGACAGTCGAGCCGCGGGCCAGCGTGGACGCGGCAATCGCTCCGACGACGAGAACGAAGAAGCCGATACTGATCGTCAGGTCCTTTTTGGAGCCGTGCAGCGTCGTCACCGCGGTTACCGTAGTACGGCGGATCGCAGCACAATGACGACTCCAACGAGCTCCGCTTGAGCGGCATAGCTGCACCAGCGAGTACCGTCCTGCGGCATGTCCGTTCCTGAACTCAGTCCACATGCAGCTCTTGCCGAGCGCATCATCGGCAACATCGTGCAGGCCTCCAGCCCGGCCGTCTCACCCGACGGCACCCAGGTCGCCTTCGTCGTCACGCGTGTCGACATTGCGAAGAACAAATACTTCTCGCAGGTGTGGCTCGCCGCCGCCGACGCCAGCGTACCGCCGCGCCCGGTCACCTCGGGCGACCACGATGGGCACCCCACCTGGAGCCCCGACGGAGGGACCCTGCTGTTCACTTCGCGCCGCAGTCCAAAAAAGGGAGACAGCACGCTGCACGCGCTCCCCATCTCCGCGATCGGCGAAACGCGCACCCTGGCCACCATGCGCGACGGACTGGGCGATGTGTCGGTCAGCCCAGATGGAAAATGGGTTGCCTTCACCAGCCGCACGCTCCACGAACGCTACGACGCACCGGGTGCAGAGGACGGCGACGAAAGCTGGCAAGCGCCACGCAAGATCGAGCGATTCTTCACCCAGCTGAACGGCGAGGGCTGGGTATACGACCGACCCCAGCACATCTACCTCGTCGCGGCAGACGGAACGGGTGTACCTCGCAACCTCACTCCGGGCGAGTTCGAACACAGTGGGGTCGCGTGGACCCGCGACTCAACGGCCGTCATCACCGCTGCCCAACGGCACGAGACATGGGACCTCGATTTCTGCAGCGACATCTACCTCGTGCCGCTCAACGGTGAGATCACTCCGCTCACCGCCGCTACGGGCAACTACGTACATCCGTCGGTCGACCCCAGCGGGCAGACCATCGCGTTCATGGGTTTCGACGACTCGTCAACGTACCCGCAGAACGTCCACATCGGATTTGTGCCGATCACCGGTGACACTCACCGCTGGATCAGTCGTGGCCTTGATCGCACGTTCGAGACCACCGCCGGCACGACTGCACCTCAGTGGCTGGACGGGGAAACGCTCATCGGTACCGCAGAGGACCGCGGCCAGACTCATCTGTGGCGACTGACCACTGATGGGTCGGCACCAACGGCGATCACCTCGGGACCGATCACCGTCAAGTCATTCGACAGCGCGGCGGGCACCATCGCATTCTGTGCCGGAGCCGTCGACGAGCTCAGCGATCTGTTCGTGCTCACAGATGGTGAGCCACGGCGGCTGACGTCGTTCGCCACCACGTATCGCAGTGCGTACGCCCCCCTCACCTGGGAGCGGTTCGCCGTCCCGTGCACCGACGCCAGCGACGAGATCGACGCGTGGATCATGCGGCCCCTCGACTTCGATGCCAACAAGCAGTACCCGGTCGTACTCAACGTGCACGGTGGTCCGCACACCCAGTACGGCGAGACCTACTTCGACGAGGCGCAATTCCAAGCCGCTGCCGGCTTCGTCGTCCTGATGAGCAACCCACGAGGTGGCTCGGGCCGCGAACAGGCGTGGGGGCAGGCCATCATGGGTCCGCAGCACAAGGTCGCTCCCGGAAGTGGCTGGGGCGGGCTCGATGTCGACGACGTGATGGCAGTGCTGGATACCGCGCTCGAGCGCTACCCATTCTGCGACCGCAGCCGCGTGGGGATGCAGGGCGGCAGCTATGGCGGCTACATGGCCACCATGTTGGCCGGACGCTTCAGCGATCGCTTCGCCGCAATCTGTAGTGAGCGGGCGGTCAACAACGTGCTCACCGAGGAAGTCAACAGCGACATCGCCACCATCTTCCGCGTCGAGCATGGCCCAACCCACATCGACGCACCTGAGGAGTACGAGCGCCTCTCCCCCATTCAGTTTGTGCGCAACATCGACTGTCCGCTGTTGATCATCCACAGTGAGAACGACTTGCGGTGCCCCATGAACCAGGCGGAGGAGCTGTTCGTTGCCATGCGCCTGCTGGGCAAGGATGTGACGTTCTACCGGTTCCCCGGCGAGAGCCACGAGCTCTCACGCAGCGGGTCGCCCGTCCACCGACGTCAGCGCGCCGAGATCATCCTCGACTTCTTCGCACAGCACCTCCGCCAATAGGGCAGCGCAGCTCAGGCCTCTGCGAGCCAGCCGTCGATCAGTTTGCGGGCAATCGAAATTGGCGGAGGAATCGGGGGGAGCGCGTCGCGGGTGTACCACTGCGCATCGACGATTTCGCTGGGTTCACACACGATCTCGCCGCTCTCCCACGACGCGCGAAAGCCGATCATCAGACTGTGCGGGAACGGCCATGGCTGGCTACCTCGGTACTCGACGGAGCCGACGACGACTCCGACTTCCTCCTGCACCTCCCGGACGACCGCTTCCTCCAGCGACTCGCCGGGCTCGACGAAACCGGCGAGGCAGGAATACATCGGCCCACGAAACTGCACACCCTGCGCGAGAAGAATCTGTTGGTCCGGTCCGGCCTCACCCTTCGTGATCAGCGTGATCATTGCCGGCGCGAGGCGCGGGTAGGCAAGGAGCCCGCACGCCGGGCACTTCATCGAACGGTCGTTGGACGACTGCTCCGTAGGCGTCGCGCACCGCCCGCAGAAACGATGCGTACGCGCCCACTCGGCCAGTTGCACGGCGCGACCAGCGACGGCCCACTCGGGCTCCGTAGACCTGCCGTACAGCGAGTACAGATCGAGCGCGGCGCCGTATGAAGGGTCTTCCCCCTGCGGCACGTCGACAGCCCAGCAGGCCTCGTCGTCCAGCATGCCGAGAAAGTGCATGGACCAGCGCTCATCGGCTGGACGATCATCAACGAACACCGTGGTGCCGATGACATGGATGTAGCGGTGCCGCGCCGGGGAATCGGCTGGCACGAAGGATGCGTTGAACGTCGCCATTGCCGGCCACCGTAGGCGATCACCCGTCACACGCCTTCGGCTCTGCTGCGACAGGAGCGCCCTCGTAGGCTGCCCGCATGAGCAACGTAGTAATCGTCGACGCCGTCCGCACGCCCATCGGCAAGCGCAACGGGGGTCTGTCCACCCTCCATCCCGCCCAGGTACTGGCCGCCGTACAGCAGGCCATCATCGAGCGCACGGGAATCGATCCGGCCGTCGTCGACCAAGTCATCGGCGGTTGTGTCAGCCAGGTCGGCGAGCAAGCGTTCAACGTCACCCGGACCGCGTGGCTCAGCGCCGGGCTGCCGCTCACCACGGCCGCCACCACGGTTGACACGCAGTGCGGCAGCAGCCAGCAAGCCACCAACCTGGCCACCGCCCTCGTCGGCAGTGGTGTCGTCGACGTGGCACTCGCCTGTGGCGTCGAGGCCATGAGCCGGGTGCCGATCGGCGCTGCTGGCAACAAGGCCTTCGGTCTCGGCATTCCGATTCCCCCCACCTACTTCGGCCGCTACGAGATGACCTCGCAGTTCGAAGGCGCCGAGCGCATTGCCGACAAGTGGGGCATCACCCGCAACGACACCGATGCCTTCGGTTTCGCCAGCCAGCAGCGTGCCGCACAGGCGTGGGCCGAGGATCGCTTCTCGGGTCAGTACATCACCGTGGATGCGCCCGACCGCAACGAAGACGGCAGCCTGGCCGACACCGTCCACACGGTGAGCCGCGACGAGGGCCTTCGTGAGACCACGATGGAGAAGCTGGCCTCGCTGAAGCCGGTCGGTCGTGAGAACGGCGTTCACACCGCCGGCAACTCTTCGCAGATCAGCGACGGCGCCAGCGCCGTGCTTCTGATGACCGAAGAGAAGGCTGCTGCGCTCGGATTGAAGGCCCGTGCCCGCATCGTCGACACCTGCAATGTCGGTGTCGACCCCGTGCTGATGCTCACCGGCCCCATCGACGCCACCCAGCGCCTGCTGGCCCGCACCGGTCTGTCCATTGATGACATCGACGTGTTCGAGATCAACGAAGCGTTCGCCTCGGTCGTGCTCGCATGGCAGAAGGAACTGGGCGCCGACCCGGCCAAGACCAACCCCAATGGCGGCGCCATCGCACTGGGTCACCCGCTGGGTGGCACGGGCGGCTTCCTGATCACCAAGGCGCTGTACGAGCTGGAGCGCACGGGCGGCAAGTACGGCCTGATCAGCATGTGCTGCGGTGGCGGTCTGGGAACCGGCACAATCATCGAACGGCTCTAAGCCCGGCACCGGACATCGTCGAGGGTGAGATTGGTTGGCGTTCCGATAGAACGGGCTGATGGGGCGTTGGCGGCTACTCGGGTTACTGGCGATGCTTGTCGCATGCAGCGACAAGCATGCTGACACCCCGACGACGACGCCGGGTGCTCTGGTTGCCAACGCCAAAGTCATCTACATCACCGACGGCGACACCATCGGCATCGAGATCGACGGCACCGAGGAACGCGTGCGCTTGATCGGCATCGACACGCCCGAGACCAAGAAGCCCAACACACCCGTTCAGTGCTTCGGGCCCGAGGCAACGGCGTTCACCAAGTCGCTATTGCCCGAAGGCACCGAGCTGCACGTCGAGCGCGATGTCGAGGCGCGCGACGTGTACGGGCGGCTCCTCGCGTACGTGTATCGCACCAGCGACGGCCTCTTCGTGAACATGGAGATCATCAGCCAGGGTTATGCGCGACCGCTCACCATCCCACCGAACGTCGCGTTCGCCAACGACTTCGTAGTGGCCGCACGCAACGCCGAAGCCGCCAACGCCGGCCTGTGGGCTGGCTGCAGCGGATAGCGTTCGCAGCGATGAGCACTCTTGCTGAACGTCCACTCGTCGAACGGCTGGGATACGCGTCCGACGCCCGGGTGGTCATCATCTCTTGCGACGACCTCGGCAGTTGCCACGCCGCCAATGAAGGCGTGTTCGACGCAATCCGCCACGGTGTCGCCACCTGCGCCAGCTTGATGGTGCCTGCTCCGTGGGCTCGCGATGCGGCCAACCGCTGCCAGCCCACCGATGACATCGGCGTGCACCTCACGCTCAACTGCGAGCACGACGCATACCGCTTCGGCCCGATTACTCACGCACCGACACTACTCTCGGGTGAAGGCGGGTTCCCGCGAAGCGTCGACGATCTGTGGCAGCACGCCGACCCTGCCGAGGTGCTGCGCGAGTGTCGAGCCCAGATCGAACGGGCGACGGCTTGGGGCATCGATGTCACCCACCTCGCTCCCCATCTGTCTGTCATCACGCTGCGGCCTGAATTCTTCGACGTCTATCTCGAGCTGGCGTTCGAGTTCAAGCTGCCCATTCGCCTGCCCTCCACCATCACGGCCGAGCAGGCCGGCTTCCCTTTTCGCCGTCTGGCTGCCGAGGAAGGCGTGCTGTTCCCCGACCACTTCGATCACGACTGGCGGGCGGGCAGCCGCGAGCGAGTCTACGACGCGGTGCGCAACCTGCGCCCGGGCGTGACCGAGATCCACGTGCAACCCGCCATCGACACCCCCGAGGTCCGCGCCATCACCGACTCGGCCGCGTTGTGGATCGACGATCACGAGCTGGTCACCGCGGACGCGACACTGCGCACCCTGCTCGCCGAGTCAGGCGCGACGCTGGTTGGCTATCGAGCCCTCAGGGACGCGATGCGAGCCGGCTGAGCGCCGCCGCTGCCGACCCGTCGCGGAAGGCAGCGAACAACGGCCCAGTCGGCCCTGTGTTCTTCAACTTGCCCAGCATGAACGCAGTCGCCGGTGGCAGAGATGCCTCGGCGATGCCCACTGAGACGACTACGTCGGCGTCGTCGGGACCCTCGACGGCCTCGTCGTTCTTCGCGAATGCCACCCGATATTGAATGCCGGTCACAGCATGTCTGCCGAGCTGCGAACGCCGGCGAAGATGTCGGTCTCCAGATCGCCCTCGGCCGGTGTGCCGACCAGTGACCGGGCCAGGATCCATTCCTCCCAGGGAAAGACCGTGGCCAACTGCTCGTCGGTGAGCCCGAACCACCACGGCTCGTCGGGGTCGACCTGGGTGGCGTGCGCCCGCAACGCTCCGCTGCGCGCCCAAAGGAACTCGCCCACATCGATACGGGTGGTGATGCGATGGTCCTGACCTGGACGATCGAGCCAGTCCTGCTTGTAGGGCGACTCACCGCGGTGAACGATCATTCCCTCATGGATGGCCATCAGGCGAGACTTTGACCACACCGTGTAATACATCTTGGAGGGCTGCCACGGCTCGCCGAGTTCGGGGTACCAGGCCGGGTCGCCGGCGCGGTCGAACGCTGGGCCGGAAATGTCGTGAACCTTCAGGTGATCGGGGTGGAGGTAGCCACTCTGGTCGTCGCTATAGGTGATGAGCACCTGCGGCCGCTCGCGGCGAATGATCTCGACCAAGCGCCCGACGGCCTCATCCATCGGCGCCATGTGGAAGCTGTCCGGGTGACTGTTGGCTTCGCTGTCGGGCATGCCCGAGTCGCGGTAGCCGAGCATGACGACCTCGTCGAAGCCGATAATCTCGGCCGAGCGAGCCAATTCGTGCGGCCGCAGCTCGGCAAGGAGGGCCTTCTCCTGCTCAGGGGTCAGTTCGTGGAATGGCTGGCCCGGCGCGCGAAGGCCCGGATTCTGCAGGTCGCCTTCTTCGCCGCCTGTGCAACACACCAGCACAGTGCGCACACCTTGGGCGTGGTACTTCGCCAACGTGGGTGCGCCTTTCGACGCTTCGTCGTCGGGATGGGCATGCAGGGTGAGCACACAAAGAGGCTGAGAATCCACGTCGGCACGATATCTGCTGCACCCCATATGACGCCTGCCGCCACCTAAGCTGCCGGAGTGCGACGAGTGGTACTGCTGACGACAACCTGCCTGCTGATCATCACCGCTGGCGGGTGCCGCTCGGATGGCCGGACCCTACGCCCTGCACGCGCTGACCAGAATGCATCGATTTCGGCGCCCGCGACCGTCGCACCCGACGACCCCACACTGATCGACCCCGAGGCGTCAAACCCGCTGATCCCGAGCACGTCGACGCTGCCGGCAGCAGCACCGCCGCAGGCAATCGCACCGTGGCAAGACGGTGGCGTCATCGACGCCCGCTACACCTGCGATGGGCAGAATCTGGCTCCGGCGCTCTCTTGGACCGCCGCACCTGCGGGCACAGTGGAGATCGCCATCACGATGAAGGACCTGGATGCCCCCACGTTCACACATTGGGTGCTGGCCGGGCTTTCAGCGAGCACAATTGCGCTCGCTGAGGCCACCGTTCCGGTCGGCGCATACGAGGCCACCAACGGGGTTGGCGACGTCGGATACACCGGGCCGTGCCCTCCCGCGGGCACCACGCACGATTACGTCATCACCGTGCACTATCTTGGCGCTGCTACCGGCCTTGAAGATGGCAGCTCGGCGGACGGACTAGAAGCAGCAATTACCACCGCCGAAACCGCACAAGCCGATGTGACTGGCACCTTTAGTCGCCCGTAGCGCAAGCCGATAACTGAACTATCACTTCGACCAAGTAAGGATGGCGGACATCACCGAGTTGCTCCCTTCGTTGCCGGTAGGCCTCTTTCAGGCCGACCGCGATGGCCGCGTCACTGCGGCCAATGCAGCCTTTGGCGCGCTGGTACAGGTGTCCCCCGGTTCGCCAATCGGTTCGCCGCCCTGGGCGAACGCCCATCCGGGGGATCGCGCTTCAGCAGAGCTGATGTGGCGACGCAGCATCGAAGCGGACATCGACATTCAGCTCGAGTTCCGGGTGTGGCACGGCGAGGGCCGCATGACCTGGGTGCGCATCGATGCCACGGCCCAGCGCGACGGAATCGGACGTGTCACGGGCTACGGCGGCACCGCCTTGGATCACACCGAAAGCGTCGGCCAGCAGCAACTCCTCGACCGCCTGTCGGGCGTGGTCGGCGCAACCGACGATGCCGTCCTGATTCTCGACCGCAATGGTGCCCCGGTGTACACCAACGATGCCGCCCGACGTCTGTTCGGGGTGGAGCACGAACTCGACCTCATTCGTGACGCCGCCGCCCGTGGGCTGCTGCAGGCCATCCGCGATCAGGTGCCCCGCGAGGTCATGGCCAGTAGTGAGAGCACGAAATGGTCCGGCGAAGTGGGTTTTCGTGGGCCCGACGGTTTGCAACGCACCCTCGACATCGACCTGTTGCTGCATCGATCGACGGACGGTGTCGTCGAGTACTGGGGTGGGGTCGCACGCGACATCACCGCCACCAAACACCTGCAGAGCGAGCTCACCCGTCAGGCAAACCACGATCCCCTCACCGGGCTGCCCAATCGCCTGCACTTACTGCGCACAGCCGCAGACGCGCTCGATGGCATCCGCGGCACGCGCAACAATGTCGCCATCTTGTTCATGGACGTCGATCGTCTCAAAGACGTCAACGACACCGTCGGCCACGAGATCGGTGACGCCTTGCTCGCGCAGGTCGCCCACCGCATCGCGCACGCCACCCGCCCTTCTGACGTGGTCGCGCGCATCGGCGGCGACGAATTCGTCGTGCTGTGCGACGGCAACATCGACGAGCACACCGCACTCGATCTTGCCGAGCGAATCCGTAGCTCGTTGAGCGGCCGCATCATGGTGCACGGGGTGGAGGTCGAGCTGTCAGTCAGCGTGGGCGTCGCCGTCGGCCTCCCCGCACACGTCGAGGGCATCAGCGGCCAAGAGGCCGGCATCGAACTCCTCCGCAATGCCGACATTGCGATGTATCAGGCGAAGCGACGCGGCCGCTCGCGCAGCGAGCTGTACACCGACGCAATGCGTGCCGAGTCGCGCCACCACAAGGTGCTCTCGAACGAGCTCGAACGAGCGCTGGCGGCGGGCCAACTGCGCTTGGCATACCAGCCGATCATCTCCACTCACAGCGGCCGTGTTGCGGGCGCCGAGGCGCTGTTGCGGTGGGACCATCCCGAGCAAGGCACGCTGCTGCCGGCTCAGTTCTTGCACCTCGCCGAGGAGTCCGGCGTGATCGTGCCGATCGGCGAGTGGGTCATCCGCCAAGCCTGTCTCGACACCCGCGCCTGGCTCGACGCCGGCCTTGTCGACCGCGGGTTCAGCGTCCACATCAACGTCGCCGCACGCCAGCTGGCAGAGGGCACGTTCGTCGAGCGGGTCCTGGCTACCGTTCGCCAAATGGAGCTCAATCCTCATCAGCTCACACTGGATTTCGACGAGGACACGCTCAACGACCGTCAGCCGGGCAACCTGCGCGCCATGCAGGCCCTGCGTCGCTTCGGCGTGCAGTTGGCACTGGACAGCTTCGGTACCGGCATCTCATCGCTCACTGCCCTGCGAACTTGCGAAGCCGACGTGCTGAAGCTGGACGGCACCGTCGCCCGGATGCTGGGCACCAGCGGCGACGACGACCCGATCGTGCGAGCAATCATCCAATTGGCTCACGCACTCGACATGCAGGTCGTCGCCGAGTGGGTCACGTCCGCCGACCAGCTGCGCCGCCTACGCGTGTTGGGCTGCGATCTGGTGCAAGGCCACCTCCTCGGTGAGCCCACCGCAGCCGACGTCTTCGGCCACCGCACCACACACTGACGCATGAGCGATCAACTGACGAACGTTCTCACGTTCGCCGTACTCGGGTTCATGGGGTTCCGACTCGTCACCGGGTTGCGGCACTCCCGGTCAGCCGAAGGTCGCTCCATCGTCTCGCAGGTATGGCACCGAGTTCGGTGGCGTCACGTCTGGCCGGTGCCGCTCCTACTCGCCACTGTCGTCGCCGTCGCGACAGCGCTGATGCAGATTCCGGGTCTTTCGTGGGGATGGTGGTCAATGCTCGGTGGCGCCGGCAACCCGGTGTTCGGTGAGACCGACGCCACCGTCGGAACTGTGTGGGAGTGGATCATTCCCCTCACGTTCATGTGCCTCCTGCTGCCGGCGCTGCCGCTGTTTGCATACGCCGAGGAACGGATGTTTCGCGCCGGCGCGCAAGGCTGGTCGCGCCAGCGGCGCGCGGCGAAGGTGGTTCAGTTCGGACTGATCCACGCGATCATCGGCATCCCGTTGGGTGCCGCGCTGGCGCTGTCCATCGGTGGCGCGTACTTCATGTGGGTATACCTGCGCTCCTATCGCACCGACGTCGACCAGCAACTCGCGACGCTCGAATCGACCGCTGCACACACCGTCTACAACGGCCTCATCATCGTGTTGGTCATCGTCGCCGTCGGGCTGGACGCGATCCTTTGACGCGGCCACCAGCCGAACCGGCATGGATAGCCTGACCGACGTGTCGTTGCCCGAACCGCCCACATTGACCCGTTGCTACCGTCACCCCGATCGCGAGGCGGGCCGCAGCTGCACCCGATGCGGCAAACCCGCCTGCAGCGATTGCCTGGTGCAGGCGGCAGTGGGTTCGCATTGCCTGGACTGTGCGAAGGCCGCCCGTCCAGACGTCAAGACCCGCGTGCAGCTGGCCAACTCACGCGTGCTCACTCCCGCCACTTATGCGATTGTCGGCATCAACCTGCTGGTGTTCCTGTGGATGGTCGCCACTGATACCAGCACGCTCGGTGGCGACGTCACCAACAAGCATGTAGATCTCGCGCTCAACCGCACCATTGTTCATTACACCCACGAGTGGTACCGCCTCATCACCAGCGGGTTCATTCATTTCGGCATCATCCACATTGCATTCAACATGCTGCTGCTGGTGCAGCTCGGCAGGCTGATCGAGCGGGCGTTGGGCCCGGTGAAGTTCACG
>JANLPB010000380.1:0-1980 GCA_031366885.1 Ilumatobacteraceae bacterium | reverse complement strand
GGTGTTCTACGACAGCGGTGCGGCAGCCACCTGCGTCGACGACCAGGGCACCCGTTTCTTCGTCAGCGTCCCCGCCGACAAATACCGCACCTGAGATCACCCGCACCCGTCACAATCGCTCGTGTCATAGGCCCACCCGATCACAGTCCGGTCAGGCCATGACACGTGCGATTGTGCCTGGCCCACAACGCGAACAGGTGGAATCAGGCTTCGGCGAGCAGTTGGTACAGCTTGCGCCGGGCCTCGTTGACGATGCCGGCAGCGGACTCGATGTGGGTCTGGTTGTCAGTCATCCCCACCTGCTTGGCCGCCATGACCAGTTGACCGACGGCCTTACGTAGGTCGTCGTGGCCGCCTGCGGAGTCGGCGTCCATCCACGGCAGCGGACCGTCGGCTTGCGCCAACTTGGCCTGCAGCTCGGCCTGACCGGCCTCCGTGATGGCGTACACCCGCTTGTCATCTTGCTGGCTCGACGAGGCGAACCCGGCCTCTTCCAACATCTGCAGCGTCGGATACACCGAGCCAGGGCTCGGCTTCCAACGACCACCTGTGCGGTCCGAAAGGCGTTGAATCAGTTCGTAGCCGTGCGCCGGGCCATCGGTCAGACCGCTGAGCAGCGCGAGGCGGATGTCGCCGCGACGTGTGCGACGAGGGCCGCCTCGATGCGGCGGGCCACCGTGACGTCCGAAGCCAAACTCGCCGCGGTCGCGGTCGCGGTCGTGTGAGTGTTCGTGTGTGTGGCCTGGATGGCCGTCTTTGAATCTGGGTCGCATGATGCAATCTCCTTGTCGCTGAGCAATATAGCTCGATCTGTTGTGTGACATCACGATATATCGTGATTGCGCCAATGGCATGGCTCACGCCTGTGGTCTACGTCACACGGCTGCGAGCCGACAGTGCTCAGGGCCGCCAGACGTACCGGACGTCTGGGGCGCGTTCTTCGTTACCCGCGCCATCGGTGAGCTCCTCACCAACGAAACCGTGGCGCTCGTAGAAGCGGCGAGCAGGTTCATTGACCTGGAACGTCCACAGCTGCAGGCCCTCCGGCGAACGTTCCTTGGCCAACTGCACCAGCTTGTCGCCAAGGCCGCGACCAATCCATGCCGGGTCGAGGTAGAGGTGCTCGATCCAGCCGGCACCGCGACCCGCAGTATCCAGGACCATCAGGGCAACGATCGTGCCGTCGACCTCGGCCACCCACATGTCGGCGCGGCCGACCACTTCATCGGCCATCCAACGCCGAACCTCGCGCTCGGGATGTACCAGCGGCACGGTCGGTAACGCAAATGCCCGCGACCGCAGAAAGACCGTTGCGCAATCCACCGCATCGGTGTGGCGAGCGACACGAATACGTGCCTCGCCTGGCTGCACCGCACGGAGAATGCCTTCGAGGCCTGCCTCGGAGATGTCGACAGCGTTGTGCCAGAGAAACCACTTCACGTCCTGGCTTTCGCCGGGGGGTGGTGTGGGCGTGACCATCGGCGACTCGACCAAGTAGCGCAGATCGAGGTGCGTATGCCCCTTCGGTCCCGCATGCACGTCGACATGCAGCAACGCAGGGCCGACCTCGCCCAATGGACCAACGAGCTGCGCGGGGAGCCCGGTCTCCTCGACAGCCTCGCGGAGCGCACCGGCCCAGGGCAGTTCGCCAGTCTCGATGTGCCCACCCGGCTGCAGCCACTTGTTCATCTTCTTGTGCAGGTGCAGCAGCACGCGCCGGCGATCATCCGTGACGACGAGCGCTGATGCCGTGACGTGCACCTTGTTTGCGGTCTCGGAGAACGGCTGGTCCAGTGCGTCGTAGAGACGGATGAACGACGCAATCGACTCGCGCTCGCGGGCATCAACCGGCCGACGAGAGAGTACGGCGGAACGAATCGATTGGTTGAGATCACTCACACGACCACGGTAGGCGGTCGATCCGTGTTCGGTGTTGCACGACTTCGTCAAAATCGCCACTTCAGGAAGCGAACAAACGCG
>JANLPB010000293.1:0-6472 GCA_031366885.1 Ilumatobacteraceae bacterium | reverse complement strand
CAGTACACCATGGTTCCGTCTAGTGGAACACGCCCACGTTGGGCAACGCGATTTACCCCCCGAACCCCCTCCGAGTGCCAGCCCACCAGTTCGAGTGTCACGAAGCCTTCCGTGTGGTTACTCGCACCCCGGGGTGCGAGTACCCACTCGGATGGCTTCGTGACACTCGAACTGGCGGGCTGGCACTCGGACTGGATGCGTGGCACTCGGAGGGGATTCGGGGGGTAAATCGCGTTCCGCATCGTGGGCGTGTTCCACTAGACGGAACCTTGGTGTACTGTCACGAGCGTCTTCACTCGCCACTGACAGTTCAAGAGGTACCCGTGTCCTTCCCATCAGATCTCGAGATTGCCCGCGCCGCAACGCTGGCCCCACTGACCGACATCGCCGCCAAGATGGGCATCGGCCCCCACCTGCTGGAGCAGCACGGCGACGACCTGGCCAAGATCAAGCTGGAAGCGATCGCCGAGCTGAGCGACCGCCCGAAAGCGAAGTACGTCGTGGTCACCGCGATCACGCCCACTCCCCTGGGCGAAGGCAAGACCACCACCACCGTTGGCCTCGGCCAGGCGATGGCGCACATCGGTAAGAACGCGGTCATCAGCCTGCGTCAGCCCAGCATGGGCCCGACGTTCGGCATCAAGGGCGGTGCCGCCGGTGGCGGCTACAGCCAGGTGATTCCGATGGAGCTGCTCAACCTGCACCTCACCGGCGACTTCCATGCCGTCACCGCTGCGCACAACCTGCTGTCGGCGATGGTCGACAATCACCTGCACCAGGGCAATGAACTGGGTCTCGATCTCAACAACATCACGTGGCGCCGCGTGCTCGATGTCAACGATCGCAGCCTGCGCAACATCATCGTCGGCCTCGGCGGCAAGATGGACGGCGTCACCCGCCAGACCGGTTTCGACATCACTGCCGCCTCCGAGGTGATGGCCATCTTCGCGTTGGCGACTTCGCTCGAGGACATGCGTGCCCGCATGGGTCGCATCGTCGTGGGCTACACCAAAGACGGCGACCCGGTCACCGCCGAACAACTGCATGCGGCCGGCTCGATGGCAGTCATCATGAAAGAGGCGCTGAAGCCGAACCTGCTGCAGACGCTGGAACACACACCAGTCATCGTGCACGCCGGCCCGTTCGGCAACATCGCTCACGGCAACAGCAGCATCATCGGCGACCTCATCGGCGAGCGCTGCGGCGACTACCTCATCACCGAGGCAGGCTTCGGCGCCGACATGGGCGCCGAGCGCTTCTTCAACATCAAGTGCCGCACGTCGGGCATGGTGCCCGACGCTGCTGTGTTGGTTGCGACAGTTCGTGCGCTGAAGGCGCACAGCGGCAAGTTCAAGATCGTTGCCGGAAAGCCGCTGCCCGCCGACTTGCTCGCAGAGAACCCCGACGATGTGCGCGCTGGCGCCGCCAACTTGATCAAGCAGATCGAGAACGTCAAGGTGCACGGCGTGTCTCCCGTGGTCGCCATCAACGCGTTCCCCGGCGACTTTGAGAGCGAGCACCAAGCCATCCGTGAGATCGCCGAAAGCGTTGGCGCCCGCGTGGCTGTCTGCACGCACTTCAGCGACGGCGGCAAGGGTGCAACCGACTTGGCTCGCGCTGTCGTGGAAGCTTGTGACGAGCCCAGCAACTTCCAGTTCTGCTACGAGGCCGAGGATTCACTCAAGACCAAGATCGAGAAGGTCGCCACCAAGATTTACGGCGCCGCCAACGTCACCTACTCCGCGGCCGCCAACACACAGTTGGCCCGCTACGAGAAGAATGGTTTCGGCAATCTGCCGGTCTGCATCGCCAAAACCCACCTCTCCATCAGCTCAGACGCATCGCTGAAGGGTGCTCCGACTGGTCACACCGTCAACGTGCGCGAGGTGCGCGCCAGCGTCGGGGCCGGCTTCGTGTACCCCATCTGCGGCGACATGACCACCATGCCCGGCCTCGGTTCGGCGCCTGCAGCCAGCATCATCGACTTCGACGAAAACGGTGTGATCCAGGGGTTGTCATGATGCATGACTTTGAACGCACGCCGGGTGGGGCCATCTTGATGGATGGCATTCGGCTGCGCGGCGAGATCATCGCGACGTTGCGGTCGACTATTGAAGCCGCCGGCTCACCGTCGGTGTGCCTTGCCACTGTTCTGGTTGGCGATGACAAGCCCAGCCAACTGTACGTCGCCAGCAAGCGCAAGCTGGCCGGCGAGGCGGGCATGATCTCGCAACATGTCGGGCTGCCCAACGATGCGAGCCAGACGCAAGTCGAAGACGCAGTCGCGGCACTCGTTGCGGATCCCGCGGTGCACGGCATTCTCTGCCAACTGCCGCTGCCCGCAGGTCTCGACCCCGAGCCCGTACTCGCGCTGATTCCGCCAGAGAAGGATGTCGACGGCCTCACCGAACGCTCTATGGGCCGACTGGTTCGCGGCCTTCCCGGTCACGTCGGCTGTACGCCGTTGGGAGTGATGCGCCTGCTCGAACGCTACGGCGTGCCCACGGCAGGCACTCGCGCGGTGGTCATCGGTCGCAGCACGCTCACCGGCCTGCCACAGGTGCTGCTGCTGGCACGCAAGGGCGTCGATGCGACTGTGACCCTTGCGCACTCGCGCACCAGCGCCGCCGACATGATCGAGATCTGCCGGGCGGCCGACATCATCGTGGCCTGCGCCGGCCAAGCCCGCATGGTCACGGCCGCGCATGTAAAGCCGGGCGCTGCCGTCGTCGACGTCGGCGTTTCTCGCACCGAGGCGGGCATCGTTGGCGACGTCGACTTCGACGCCGTGCAGGCAGTCGCTGGCGCCATCACACCGATGCCGCGGGGCACCGGGCCGATGACCATCGCCTGCCTGCTGGAGAACACTCTGTCCGCTGCACGCATGTTGGGCGCCTTCCCGGCCTGAGCAGGAACAGTCGTGCACACGCTGACGCTCGAGCAAGTGGAGGAGCTCAGCGCTCGCATGCTCTCGTCCAGCGGCGCCTCCGCTCTGCAGGCGACTGCGACGGCACGCAGCATTCGCGACGCCGAAGCAGAGGGCATTCGGACTGTCGGGCTCAGCTACCTGCCCACCTATTGCGATCATGTTGCGTGCGGCAAGGTCGCTGGCAATGCGGTTCCCGTCGTGACGTCGCCTCGGCCGGGCACCATTCTGGTGGACGCGCAGCTCGGCTTCTGCCATCCGGCGTATGAGGCCGGCGAGGCGCCACTGATCGCCGCCACCCGCGCCAACGGCATCGGCATGCTGGCCCTACAGCACTCGTATTCGGCCGGCGTGCTCGGTTGGTTCGTCGACCGCCTCGCTCACCAAGGCCTCGTTGCGCTCATGTTCGCCAACTCCTCCTCGTTGATGGCGCCCCATGGCGGCAAGCGGCCGTTCTTCGGCACCAATCCGCTGGCGTGGGCAGCGCCGCGGGCAGGGGGCGAAACGGTCGTCGCCGACCTCTCCTCCTCCACCGTCGCGTGGGTGAAAGTCAATGCCGCCGCACAGGCGGGCGAGCCGATACCGCTGGGTTGGGCCCTAGATGCGGCGGGTAACCCGACCACCGACGCCCGGGCCGCACTCGCAGGTTCGATGACGCCATCGGGAGAGCACAAGGGAAGTGCTCTAGCGCTGCTGGTCGATGTGATGTCCGGAGGCGTGGCGGGATCACATTTCTCCTTTGAGGCCGGCAGCTTTGGGGGCACCGCCGGCGGACCACCAGACGTCGGGCAGGTCATCATCGCCATCGACCCGACTGCGACGATGGGCGACGGCTACGTCGACCGACTGGAGACCGAGTTCGCAGCACTGGCGGCCGAGCCCGGTGCCCGGCTGCCCGGAGACCGCCGTCGCGCCGGCCGCGCCCACACGGCGGAGCACGGCGTCGACATTCCTGACGACCTGTTCGCGTTGTTGACTGACTACGCCGCGAACGGAGCACCACGATGACCACCGTGCAGTCGATCGAGCGCGCGTTCAGTGTGCTGCGATCGCTCGCGTCCGGGCCGGCTGGCGTCACCGAGATCGCCGACCGCGTCGGTCTGCCGAAGAGCACGGTGTCCCGCCTGCTCTCGACGCTGGAGGAATTGGGCGCTGTCGAGCAAGTTTCAGCCGGAGGCGAGTACCGCGTGGGCTGGACCATGATCGAGCTGGCAGCGGCGGCACGGCCCGGGCGATCGCTGGTGTCGTTGGTGCGCCCGCATCTCGCCGAGCTCTCCCGGCTGACCGGAGAGGCGGCAGGAATCTCGATACCCGATGGCAACGACATGCTGTACCTCGACCAGCTCACACCCGACAGCGAGCTCCAGGTGCGCGATTGGACCGGCCACCGAATTCCGATGTACGCCGTGCCGTCAGGTCATGTCGTACTGGCCGCCGACGCCGCAACCGCACAACGAGTTGCTGAGGGCACGTTGACCGCATTCACCGCTCACACCATTACTGACGGGACGGAGCTGCTGCAGCGCCTACAGTTGGTGCGCAGCGACGGGTATGCATGGGCGCTGGAGGAGTTCGCAACCGGTCTCAACTCTGTAGCTGCGCCGCTTCGCACCGCCGATGGGCGAGTCGTTGCCTCCCTGCATGTGTACGGTCCAGCGTCGCGGTTTCCGGGTAAGCGCGACGCCGCCGCGGTTGGCGAAGTCGTCAAGGCCGCCGCCGACAACATTCGAATCGATTGACCAGAGAAGTTGAAGAGGTAGCTGCACGTGGATCGTTACGACTACATCATCGTTGGCGGCGGCTCGGCTGGCTCCGCGTTGGCGAACCGGCTCAGCGCTGACCCAACGCACAAGGTCCTCGTTCTGGAAGCGGGTCGCCCAGACCACAAGTGGGACGTCTTCATCAACATGCCCGCCGCGCTGATGTTCCCCATCGGCAGTCGCTTTTACGACTGGAAGTACGAGAGCGAGCCCGAGCCGCACATGAACGGCCGACGCGTCTACCACGCACGCGGCAAGATCTTGGGTGGCAGCAGCAGCATCAACGGCATGATCTTCCAGCGCGGCAACCCGCTGGACTTCGAGCGCTGGGCGGCCGACAAGGGGATGGACACCTGGGACTACGCGCACTGTCTGCCGTACTTCAAGAAGATGGAGAACTGCCTCGCCGGCGGCGATGAGTGGCGGGGCACGAAGGGCCCGTTGGTACTCGAGCGTGGACCGTCCGACAATCCACTGATCGACTCGTTCCTCGCTGCCACCGAGCAGGCTGGTTACCCCCGCACCGACGATGTCAACGGTTTCCGTCAGGAAGGCTTCGCCCGCTTCGATCGCAACGTTCATCGCGGGCGCCGGCTGAGCGCGTCTCGCGCCTACCTGCACCCCGTTATGAAGCGCCCCAACCTGAAGGTCACCACGCGTGCACTGGTCAGCAAGGTCCTGTTCGACGGCACACGCGCAACGGGTGTTGAATACACGGTGCGCGGCACACGCAAGGTCGCCCACGCCAAGGAAGTCGTGCTCTGCGGCGGGGCGTTCAACACGCCACAGTTGCTGCAACTCAGCGGGGTTGGCAACGCCGACGAGCTGACCAAGTTGGGTATCCCGGTCGTGCACAACCTGCCGGCGGTCGGCGAGCACATGCAGGACCACCTCGAGGTGTATGTGCAGCACTCGTGCACCAAGCCTGTGTCACTGCAGCCCAGCCTGCAGTTCTGGCGCCGCCCGTTCATCGGCCTGCAGTGGCTGTTCCGAAACGGCCCCGGCGCCAGCAACCACTTCGAATCCGGCGGCTTCGCTCGCAGCAACGATGAGGTAAAGTACCCCAACTTGATGTTCCACTTCCTTCCGATCGCTGTCCGTTACGACGGCTCGGCACCGACGGGCGGGCACGGCTACCAGGTGCATGTGGGCCCGATGTACTCGGACTCGGAGGGTTCGGTGAGGATCGTCTCCACTGACCCGAAGGTGAAGCCGGCCCTGCGGTTCAACTACCTCTCCACCGACCAGGACCGCCGCGAATGGGTCGAAGCAATTCGCACCTCGCGCACCATCTTGCGGCAGGCCGCGATGGACGAGTACAACGGCGGCGAGATCTCGCCGGGGCCAGAGGTGCAGACCGACGAGCAGATCCTCGATTGGGTGAAGAAGGATGGCGAGACCGCCCTGCACCCCAGCTGCACCTGCCGGATGGGGGCCGAGGACGACGACAGCGTGGTCGACCCGCTGACGATGAAGGTGTGGGGCCTCGAGGGTGTGCGCGTGTGTGATGCCAGCGCCATGCGCTACGTCACCAACGGCAACATCTACGCGCCAGTGATGATGATGGCCGAGAAGGCAGCCGACCTCATTCTGGGCAACACTCCCCTGCCACCCGAGTCGACCGAGTTCTACCGCGCCGACGTGTGAACCGGGAGAGCCGATGCGTGCAGTACTGCTGACAGGGCACGGTGGTTTCGAGTGTCTCTCGCTTCGTGACGATGTACCTATTCCCACCCCAGGCGTGGGTGAGGTGCTGATCAAGGTTGGCGCGGCGGCGGTCAACAAC
>JANLPB010000234.1:0-1946 GCA_031366885.1 Ilumatobacteraceae bacterium | reverse complement strand
CGCTGCGCCAGGCCGCCGCCGACGCCGGCCGTCCCGAACCGCGAGTGGCCGTTGCGCTGCCGGTATGCGTGACCGACGACGTCGAAGCGTCTCGCAAGCGCGCTGCGCAGGTGTTCGCCATCTACGACACGCTGCCCAGCTACAAGTCGATGATGGACCGCGAGGGCGTCGATGGCCCGGGTGGCATTGCCATTGTCGGCACCGAGGCCGAAGTGCGCGACCAGATCGATGAGCTGAAGTCAATCGGTGTGACGGACTTCAACGCGGGTGTGTTCACGACGAACCCCGACGAGCTGGCACGCACGAACTCGGTGCTGCGCGAACTCGTCTAGTTCTGCGCCCTCTCACTGGTCGTGATGGTGCAGGGTGACCGGTGTCGTGGTGCCAGCATTGGCGTTGTAGGGCTTGTTGACGAGGTCGAAGAAGTCGTTCCCCTTGTCGTCGACCACGATGAACGCGGGGAAGTCGTGGACCTCGATCTTCCACACGGCCTCCATCCCTAGCTCGGGCATCTCGAGAACTTCAACCTTGGTGATGCAGTCCTGTGCGAGGCGGGCCGCTGGGCCGCCGATGCTGCCGAGATAGAAGCCGCCATGCGCCTTGCACGCGTCGGTGACCGCTCGGCTGCGGTTGCCCTTGGCGAGCATCACCAAGCTGCCGCCCGCTGACTGGAATTCGTCGACGTAGCTGTCCATGCGGCCGGCAGTGGTCGGCCCGAACGAGCCGCTCGCCATTCCGGTCGGTGTCTTGGCCGGCCCCGCGTAGTAGACGCAAAAGTCTTTCATGTACTGCGGCATCGGCTCGCCGCGGTCCAGGCGCTCCTTGATCTTCGCGTGGGCGATGTCGCGGGCGACGATCATCGTCCCGGTCAGCATCACTCGGGTCTTCACCGGGTACTTCGACAGCTCGGCGCGTACATCGGCCATTGGCCGGTTGAGGTCGATGTGCACGACCTGCGCGTCGGCCAGATCGTCGTGGGTGACATCGGGCAGGAAGCGGGCGGGGTCGGTTTCCAGCTGCTCGAGGAAGATGCCGTCCTTGGTGATCTTGCCCAGAATCTGCCGGTCGGCACTGCAGCTGACAGCCATACCGACCGGACAGCTCGCGCCGTGGCGCGGCAGTCGCACGATGCGCACGTCGTGGCAGAAGTACTTGCCTCCGAACTGGGCGCCGATGCCCGTCTCCTGGCTGAGCTTCAAGACTTTCGCCTCCAGGTCGAGGTCGCGGAATGCGTGGCCCAGCTTGCTTCCTTCGGTGGGCAGGCTGTCGAGGTAGTGGGCGCTGGCAAGCTTGGCGGTCTCCACCGCCATCTCCGCGCTGGTGCCGCCGATGACCACGGCCAGGTGGTACGGCGGGCAGGCCGACGTGCCGAGCGTCTTCATCTTCTCGAACAGCCACGGCAGCAGCGTCTTCTCGTTGAGCAACGCCTTCGTCTCCTGGAACAGGTAGCTCTTGTTGGCGCTGCCGCCGCCCTTGGCGAGGAACAGGAACTTGTAGGCGTCGCCGTCGGTGGCGCTGATCTTGATCTCGGCCGGCAAGTTGTTGCCCGTGTTGACCTCTTCGTACATGGTTATGGGGGCCATCTGGCTGTAGCGCAGGTTGCTGGTTTGGTAGGTGTTGAATACGCCGCGGGCGATTGCTTCCTCGTCGCCACCGTCGGTATGGACGAGGTTGCCCTTCTTTGCCTTCACGATTGCGGTGCCCGTGTCTTGGCACATCGGCAGCACCCCACCAGCGCTGATGGCCGAGTTCTTCAACAGGTCGAGTGCCACGAACCTGTCGTTGTCGCTGGCCTCCGGATCGTCGAGGATTTTCGCCAACTGGGCGAGGTGTGCCGAGCGCAGGAAGTGCGCAATGTCGCGCATGGCCTCCTGCGTGATCAGCGTGAGTGCCGCAGCGTCAACCTGCAACATGGTGCCCAACGGCGTCTCCACCGTTCGCACATG
>JANLPB010000224.1:0-16837 GCA_031366885.1 Ilumatobacteraceae bacterium | reverse complement strand
CTCGCATGGTCGGCTGGCACTCGCACTGGTGGGCTGGCACTCGCACTGGTGGGTTGGCACTCGCACTGGTGGGGCGGAGGTCAGCGGCTGAACATGGCCAACCACTGGTCCTTGCTCGACGGGCTGTAGACGTAGTTGCTGTCGCGAATTTCGTCGATGGTGGCGCTGGACGGCGCCGAGTAGCGATGACCGGGGAAGACGACCGTGCCGTCGGGCATCTTGGCCAGCGTCTGCAGACTGTCGTACATCGCGGCCGGGTCGCTTCCCGGAAAGTCGGTGCGGCCGCAGCCGTCGAGGAACAGCGTGTCGCCGCTGATCAGGCGACCATCAACGTGGAAGCACTGGCTGCCGGGCGTATGACCCGGCGTGTGGACCAGTGTGATCGCGATGTCGCCAACCTGCACGACGTCGCCGCCGTCGTGCTGCACCAGCTGGTCAACAGTCAAGCCACTGGTGCGCATCACCCAGGGCGTCTCATCGCGCTGCACATGCACCGGGCAACTGCAGCGCTCAAGCAGCGTCGCCACACCCTCGACATGGTGACCCCCGAGCGAACCACCGATGTGGTCTGGATGAAAATGAGTGGCCAGGACACCGGTGACCTTCATGCCGTCGCCCTCGACAATGTCGAGCAACTCATTGACCGCGTAGGCCGGGTCGATCAGTACGCACTCGCCCGTGCCGCGGTCGCCTACCGCATAGACGAAGTTGACCATCTGTTGTGCCACCGGGTCGTTGGCGGCAAAGTCGCGACCCGAGAGCAGCTGGCGGAAGTAGAAGCGGTCCGAACTCATCGGGCCACGTTACGCGCCCGGTGGCTGATCGCGCAGAAGCGGCATCACCAGGTCCGCAAATCGCTCGCACTCCCCGAGGTGCGGGTAGCCGGAGAGAATGAACGTGTCGATACCGACTGCCTGGTAGCCGCGGATCTTTGCGGCCACCTGCTCGGGGTTGCCGACAATCGCTGCGCCACACCCGCTGCGGGCGCGCCCGATGCCAGTCCATAGGTGCGGCTCGACGAAACCGTCGAGGTCGGCGTCGTCGCGCAACGATGCCTGCGCCCGCACACCAACCGACTGGCTGTCCAGCGACTTCGCCCGGATCGCCTCGCCCACCTCTGGGTCGAGCGCGGCGACCAGGTGCTGTGCAGCGGCCCGGGCCAGCGCCTCCGTCTCACGCACGATCACGTGAACCCGGTACCCGAAGCGAAGTGAGCGACCGTGTTGGGCGGCTCGCTGGCGCATGTCGGCAATCACCGAGGCAAGGCCGTCTATCGTGTCGGGCCACATCAAGTAGACATCGGCGGCCTCGGCCGCCACCTCTCGCGCATCGTCAGAGAGACCGCCGAAGTACAGCCGCGGAGTGTGGCCACTGAAGGTACGCACACGCGGCGGTGCAACGGAGGTGCGGATGAAGTCGCCTGCGGCGTCGAGCTGTTCGCCATCGAGCAACGTGCGAAGAGCGTTCATGTTTTCGAGGGTGCGGCGATAGCGCGGAGCCGACGGCAACGATTCGCCGGGGAGATCCGAGGAGATGATGTTGACCACGAGTCGGCCCTCCAGCAGCTGATCCAGCGAAGCCAATTGGCGGGCGAGCTGAGGCGCCCACACTTCTCCCATTCGCACAGCGACGATCGGTCGGATTCGACGCGTCGTGCGAGAAATCGCAGCAGCGAATGTCACGGTGTCGATGCCCAACGCATACCCCGATGGCATCAGAATTGAATCGAAGCCCGCCCGATCGGCGGAGTGCACGATAGCGGCGCAGTGCTCGTAGCTGCTGGCCAGCTCCGGGGCAGGGACGCCGAGTTGTTCGTAGTCGTCATCGCACAGGGCTGCGAACCAGGCGAGCTCAAGTTGGTCGATCATGGATGTGGCTCGCGGGGCATTGCCGTACGCTAGCGACGATGTCCGCCAGCCTCCGCTACGGCGTGATCGGTACCGGCATGATGGGCGTGGAGCACATCAACAACCTGCTCCATCTGCCCGGCGCCACCGTCACCGCCATCTCCGACCCCAATGAGAAAAGTCGCGACTGGGCGCAGTTGGCCGTCGATCTCGATGTGTCGCTGCAGCGGTTCGAGAGCCACCACGAGCTGCTTGCATCGGGGCTGTGCGATGTGGTTGTCATCGCTTCTCCGAATCACACCCACCACGAGGTACTGATCGACGTGCTGCGTACGCCCCATCACGTGCTCGTCGAGAAGCCGCTGTGCACCACAGTGGCCCACTGCTACGACGCCATTGATGTCGCAACCGTTGAAGCCGAGCGTTGGCCGCGGCGGGTGGTTTGGATGGGTCTCGAGTATCGCTACATGCCCCCGACCCAGGCCGTTGTCGACGAGGTGCGCAGCGGCACAGTGGGAGCGATTCGGATGGTTGCCATACGCGAGCATCGCTTCCCGTTTCTTCGCAAGGTTGACAATTGGAATCGGTTCACGCGCAACACCGGCGGCACGCTGGTGGAGAAGTGTTGCCATTTCTTTGACCTGATGAACCTGCTCGTCGGGTCGGAGCCGGTGCGAGTGATGGCCAGCGGGGCACAGGACGTCAACCACCTGGACGAGCTGTACGACGGCGAACAGCCCGACATTCTGGACAATGCGTTCGTGATCGTGGAGTATGCGGGCGGCGAGCGGGCAACGCTTGACCTGTGCATGTTTGCCGAGGCGAGCAAGAACGAGCAGGAGATCAGCGTGGTCGGCGATGCCGGCAAGGTGGAGGCGCTGGTCACCGAGGGCATCGTGCGCGTCGGGCGGCGAGCAGACGGCATCGGCCAGGTGAGCGAGCGGACCATACGCGATGGCTCTGTTCGTCACGAGGGCATGCATCACGGCGCTTCCTACCTCGAGCACGTTGCGTTGATGAACGCCATCCAGCGCGGTGAGTCGGCCGCAGTCACGCTGCACGATGGGCTGATGTCGGTGGCAGTCGGAGCGGCGGCTCACCGCTCGATCGACGAAGGCCGCCCGGTCATGCTCCAGGAGATACTTGCCCGATGAGTGAACAGCTGCAGTCATTGCGCGCGGGTGAGAGAGTTGTCTTCGGCGGCGATCGTGTCACCACTATCCCGGCGGAGCTTGCCGATGAGTTTTGCGCCGGCGACCGGCTGGTGGTGGTCCACGAGACCGGCGCACTGCTGCACATCCCGCACGCCGAACACGCTGTTGCTGCCGCTGCAGTGGATTCGGCCGTCGATGCGTTCGCCGCGCTGGCGCAGGCCAGCGACCACCAGATCAGTGAGTTCTTCGAACAGTTTGCGGCCCGGTTGGAGGACGACGAATCGTTCGCCGCCGTCGCCGCTGCCAATGCCACAGACGTCGAGCGTGCCGCAACGCTCGGCCGAGCCACGGGACGGCTCACGCTCTCCGCTGGTATGCGCGCCGACATGATCACTGGCTTGCGCACATGGCGGGACATAGAGACTCGCCGGAGTCAGAGGGTGGCCGTCACCGAACACGCTCAGTGGAGTGTGGAGCAGTGGCGCGACCCGCTTGGCGTCGTGGGGTTCGTGTTCGAGGGCCGGCCGAACGTATTCGCCGATGCCACGGGCGTGCTGCGCACGGGCAACACAGTCGTGTTCCGGATCGGTAGCGACGCGCTGGGAACCGCCCGCGCCATCATGGACACCGCGGTGCGGCCGGCACTTGTGGCGGCAGGTTTGCCGCTGGGCGCTGTCCAGTTGGTGGACAGCCCGGCACACGCCGCGGGCTGGGCGCTCTTCGCCGACGAGCGACTCTCACTTGCGGTCGCCCGCGGCTCGGGCGCCGCAGTTGCGCAGTTGGGAGCCGTGGCTCGGCAGCATGGCGTGGCCGTCAGCCTCCATGGCACCGGTGGTGCGTGGCTGGTGGCCGCCGACAGTGCCGACGTCCACCGGTTCGCACTCGCTGTGCAGCACTCGCTCGATCGCAAGGTGTGCAACACACTCAACGTGTGCTGCATCGTGCGGAGCCGCGAGCACGACCTGCTGCCAGCGTTTCGTGTCGCAGTCGCCGCCGCCGCCAGTGCACGGGGGGTGAGCGCGATCGTCCACGATCTCATCCCCGACAGCCCCTGTCTGACGCACGAGTGGGAGTGGGACACTGTCCCCGAAGTCGCGGTGATGATCGTCGACGACGTTTCTCACGCAGCTGAACAGTTCAACCGCTACAGCCCACACTTTGTGGTCTCGCTGATCAGTACTGACGCGGCCGAGCATGAGACGTTCTACCGCAGCGTCGACGCACCGTTTGTGGGCGACGGTTTCACCCGCTGGGTAGATGGCCAATTTGCGCTGTTGCAGCCGGAACTGGGCCTCTCCAATTGGCAAGCTGGTCGACTCTTCGGCCGCGGCGGTGTGCTCTCGGGTGACTCTGTGTACACGATTCGGTTGCGTGCGACTGTGGCCGACCCGAACCTGCATCGCTGACCAATCGGCGCCGCCGGCGGTCAGTACGCTGCCGAAGTGCCCCGTCGCTCCCTCGCCCTCGCGGCTGCGTTGTTGCTTGCGGCGTGCGCGTCGAGCCCGGGCGTATCTGTCCGCACAGCGACCGAGATCCACCCCAGAGCCGATGCTTCGCCTGTGCCAGCGACGGCGGGCGACGGCGTCGGTGATTCGCTTTTTCCGGCGCTCGGCAACCCTGGTATTGATGTCGTTCACTACGACGTTGATCTTGCCTTCGACCCCGAGGAGGACCTGCTGACAGGGACTGTTGGGATCGACCTGCTGCTGACCGAGGATCGAGAAGCACTCACACTGGACGCAACTGCACCGGTGGTCTCGGCGGTTGCGGTCAACGGTGTGCCCGCCGCCTTCACAGCCGATTCGCCCGAGCTTCGAATCACGTTGCCCGGACCTGGGCGGGCCGGCGACGCAGTGCGCCTGGAGATCAGGTACTCGGTGGCCACCGAGCCGGTCGGAGCGAGCAATCTCGACGACGTCGGATGGCTGAACACCGATCACGGCTCGTACGTGTTGAACGAGCCGGACGACGCGCGCAGCTGGCTTCCCTCCAACGACCATCCGAGCGACAAGGCGACCTACACATTCACCATTGCTGTTCCCGCGGGCGTTACCGCTGTCGCCAACGGCGACCTCATCGGTCATCGAAGTGAGGCCGACACCGAGGTGTGGATGTGGCAGGAGGATCGACCGATGGCCACCTACCTCACGCAGGTCCTCACCGGTCAGTACGAGGTGGTCGAGACCAGTGGTCCTGATGGCCTTCCACTGGTCAGCGTCGTGCTGCGCGATGACCTGGCCCTGATGCAGCCGTTCATCGATGCGACGCCGGAGATGATTGAGTTCTTTCAGCAGTACTTCGGCGACTATCCGCTCGACCGCTACGGCATTGCGATCACGGATAGCTTCAGCGGGCTGGCGATGGAAACGCAGGAACGATCGTTGTTCAGTCGCGACGACTTTTCGGGAGGCAAACTCGGGGAACTCCAGCAGCAACTGCTTTCACACGAGTTGGCACATCAATGGTTCGGCGATGCGGTCTCGCCGGCACGGTGGCAGGACATCTGGCTGAACGAGTCGTTCGCCACCTATGGGGAATGGATGTGGTCCGACCACATCGGAATGTCTGACCTCAATGACCGGGCCCGCGAGGAGCTGAACTTTCGTGTGCCCGGCAGCTCTGCCAACCCGGCGGCGGACGACCTCTTCGGCAGCAACAGCTATGGCGGCGGTGCAGTGGTGCTGCACGCGCTCCGACGGACCATCGGCGACACGTTGTTCTTCGAGCTACTCACCCGTTGGGTCGCGGAGAACAACGGCGAATCGCGCACAACGCAGGACTTCGTCACTCTTGCATCCGAGGTGGCCGGCGAATCTCTGGCCGATTTCTTCGACGCATGGTTGTACGCCGACACGCCTCCGACGGAGTACCCGGCGCCGGCTCAATAGTGCTCAGTGGCCGAGGAGCCGGTTCATCACGGCCTCGCGCCACTTCGAGGATGTGCCCTTGCGTTCTTCGTGCCGGTCGGCGCCGATTGGAAGAGCGGTGGTTGCGTTGATTCCAACGAATCGCAACGGCTCGGGCTCCCACTTGCGAGAACGGTGGCCAACCCACGGGAGCGTGGTGAGCTCGCTGGCGGTTCCGGTGATCAGGTCGGCCAGAGTGCGACCCGAAAGATTGGTGGTGCCAACCCCGTCGCCGACGTAGCCGCCAGCGGAGGCCAGCCCGGTGGCAGGGTCGAATGAGGCGTGGCACCACCAGTCGCGTGCGGCACCGACGGGGCCGCCCCAACGATGGGTGATGGCTGCATCGCCAATGGCCGGGAACAGCTCTCGCAGCGTGTCGTGGATGAGCCCGTGCACCCGTTCGTCGCGGTCGTACTCGGGCTTAATCTCGCTGCCCCAGTGGTACCAAGCGCCGCGCCCACCGAAGGCGAACCGATTGTCGGCCGTTCGTTGTCCGTAGATGATCATGTGGCGGCCATCGTTGAAGGTGGCGCGGTCGTGGAGACCAACGTCCGCCCAGAAGTCGTCGGGCAATGGCTCAGTGGCGATCATCAGCGAATAGATCGGCGCAACAGTTCGGCTCTCGCCCGCCAGCGACGGCGTGAATGCTTCGGTCGCCCGCACCACGACGTCGGCCGTCACCGTTCCGAGGTGGGTGCGCACTGTTCGGGGAGTGATCTCGAGAACGGGGGTGTGCTCGTAGATCGTTGCGCCGAGACGCTCGACCGTGCACGCCAAGCCGCGCGCCAGACGGGCTGGGTGGATTGCCGCGCAGTGCGGCGTGAACCCGCCCCCCACCACGTTGCTCGCTGCCAGTCGGTCGGTTGCCTCAGCCTTTGAGAGCACTCGATAGTCGTCGTCGGTGAACCCGTAGGAGTGGAGGTGTTCGACATGATCGCGCTCGCGCTGCAATTGCATCGGGTTGCGCGAGAGGTTGAGGTAACCGCCGTGTGCGAAGTGGCAGTCGATGCCCTCGACGGCCACGACGCGACTCACCTCGGCGACGGTTTCGTGCATCACCGTTTGCAGACGAAAAGCCTGCTGCCGCGAACTCTGCTTGGCTACCGAATCCAGTCCCATGGGGAGCAGCGCCGAGCACCAGCCGCCGTTTCGGCCGCTTGCGCCGAAACCCACCACCTGGGCCTCCAACACAGCCACCCGTAGCGTCGGATCGCGTTGCAGGAGGTAGTAGGCCGTCCACAAGCCGGTGTAGCCAGCACCGACGATGGCTACGTCCACCTGAAGGTCGCTCCCCAGAGCCGGCCGCCCAGGGCCCCACTCCTCGGCGTTCATCGTCGCGTGCCAGAGGGAGAGGTTGGACAGCTCGTGCATCGGGCCAGCTTAGGAACGCGGCGTCGTGGACAGCACCAGATTGTCGATTAGCCGCACGTCGCCGAACCAGACGGCAATGACCGCGACCGCAGCGGCGCCCACGACCGTCAACGGTTGCAACGTGTCGCGATCCACGATTTCAAGGTGTTCGAAACGCGCCAAGTGCTCCGCGTCGACAACGGCTCGGCCGACTGCGGTCAGCGTGTCCACGTCAGTGACCCCGATGCTGAGTGCGTGAGCAACTGCCTGCAGCGATCGTGGCACGCACACCGCTGCACCGCGCTGAGCACGGGAGAGGCCGCGGTTGCGGCTCGACAGCGCCAGCCCATCGGGCTCACGGACGGTAGGGAGCTCGACAATCTCGATGCCCATATCCAGGTCGACCGTCATCCGTCGAATAATGGCGAGTTGCTGGAAATCCTTCTGACCGAACACTGCTACGTTCGGGCGCACGGCCCCGAACAGCTTGGCCACCACAGTGGTCACACCGCCAAAGTGACCGGGCCGCTTGGCCCCTTCGAGCACGTCAGCCAGCGGACCAGGACTGACGTGAGTCTGGAAGCCAGGTGGGTACATCGCAGCTGCGCTCGGCGCGTAGACAGCGTCCACCCCGTGTGCCGCGCACAGCGCGAGGTCGTCGTCGATCGGTCGCGGGTACGCATCGAAATCGTCGCTGCGATTGAACTGCAACGGGTTGACGAAGATGCTGACGACGACTACATCGGCGTGTCGACGGGCTTCGTCGATCAGTGCCAGGTGCCCACCGTGGAGCGCGCCCATTGTCGGCACCAACGCGACTGTGCGTCCGGAGACCCGATGGCCATTACTGAACGCAGACATCGACGTCGGTTCGTCACACAGCACGTGCATAGCTGTTCAGTGGAAGCTGTGCGCGTCGTCGGGCCAGGTGCCATCGCGCACCTCGCCGATGAACGCTTCGGTCGCCCGGATGGCATCGTTGCGCAGATCCGCGTAGTGCTTGGTGAATTTCAGGCTGAGCTCGCTGAGGCCGAGTACGTCGTGCAGAACGAGCACTTGCCCGTCGCAATCCGGCCCGGCGCCGATGCCGATGGTTGGAATCGAAAGTTTTTGCGTGATCTCCTTGGCCAGGTCGCGCGGGATGCCCTCCACAACCACGGCAAATGCGCCCGCTTGCTCGACTGCGTGAGCATCCTCCAGCAGCCGCTCGCGACCGCCGGCCTCGAAGCCGCTGACCTTGCCTGGCACCTTGTGCCCGCCCATGCGGTGGTAGCTCTGCGGGGTGAGGCCGATGTGCCCGACAACGGGGATGTCCACGCGCGTGATGGCCTGAATGGTGTCGGCCATCACGACTCCGCCCTCCAACTTCACACACTCGGCACCCTCCTTCATCAGTCGGATGCTGCTTTCCACGGCCTGCTGTGGGCTGACCTGATAACTGCCAAAGGGCAGATCTCCAACGATCAGTGCCTTGGGTTGCGAACGAGAGACCAGGCGGACGTGGTACGCCATCTCGTCGAGCTCGACCGGAATGGTGTTGGCGGTGCCCTGCACCACCATGCCCACGCTGTCGCCGACAAGAATCATGTCGACGCCGGCGAGGTCGACGAGCCGTGCGAACGTGGCGTCGTAGGCCGTGATCATCGTGATTCGCTCGCCCAGCGCCTTCATGCGTGGGAGATCGGGGACCGAGATTTTCCTTCGGTCCGGCGTCGAGCTGGTCATGAAGCTGGGGGCCTCCTTCGACCGGGGTGCCAATCACCCCGACGCAGACAGCAACCTAGCCAATGGTTCGCCTGTTTCGAAAGCGCGCAGGAATTTCCGTGGTCGGTTCAGGTGCCCACGACGAACGCGGTGGGGCAAAGGTCGCGATACGACGGAGCTCCGTCGTTACCCACTGCGAGCAGAACAGCGTTGGTACACGCCACGGCAAAGCAGTCCGCTCCCGCCTCCAACACTGCATTCAGCCACCGCAGGCGTGGACGCGCTGGTGGCCCGCCATCGACAGGTGAATCGTAGGTGGACCCCAGATCGTCACGGCCCGTTGCGACCGCAAAGATGGAGTCGCCATCGAGCATCGAGTGGACGGGCCGAATTGCGCGAGCCAGTCCGTCGTGTGCGACCGAGGCCAGTCTGTTGCACTCGGCCTTGGAGAGGGCCGCCGTGGTGGCCACGATGCCGATCGTGGTGTTGAGCGGCGGGATCGCAGTATGGAGGTGCTCGCGCAGCGCCCGTCGATCACTGAGGGACGGTGCCCGCAGCCGCAAGGAGCCGGGCATCCATGGCCGCGCAGTGGCAGGGTCGATGACAGTGCCCGCCGAGTTGACGACCGCCAGTGCCGACACCACGACTCCGTTCGCCAGTACGGCACTGGCCGTTCCGACTCCACCCTGCATCCCGTGTGCCCGGGCACCGGTACCAGCGCCGATCGCACCATTCGGGGAAGGGCGGCCACGTGCAGCAAGCGCTGCGCGTCGGCCGAAGGACTCGTCGGGCCGATGTGCGAACTGCCCACCCCGGCCCAGGTCGAAAATGACAGCAGCGGGAACGATTGGCACGACGTGGCCCGCATCGGGGCCGACCTTGAAGCCAACATGGCGTTCCTCGAGATAGGTCATCAGCCCGTGCGCAGCAGCCAGGCCGTACGCGCTGCCCCCCGTGAGGCAGATCGCGTGGACCACCTGCATGGTCGCGGTGGGGTGCAACAGGTCAGTTTCACGTGTGCCCGGTCCGCCCCCACGAACCTCGACACTTCCAACTGTGTTCTGTGGCAGCAGCACGACGGTTGTTCCTGTGCGCCAGCCTCGGCCGACACGCTGAGCGTGACCCACCCGCACGCCAGGCACGTCGGTGAGACACCCGCCGCCGTGCAGCGGACTGCTCATGCGTGCATGGTGGATGGCATCGCCGGCTCATCGCCGCCGCCGGGAGGCCCGGTGAGCGTTCGCCACACGCCGAGCCCGACGATGTACAGCGGGCAGGCGACCAGCAGCACCTTGCCGATCGGGTTTCGATCGGGCAGGTCGGCCGTCATCAACAAGACAGTTGCCAACCAGACCACGGTGACCGAGATCGTGGTGGGACGAAACTTGCGCACCTGCATCGGGTGCAGGAACTTCCAATTCGTCAGCTGCGTCAGCCCCAGCAGTATGCAGGCGACGGCCGTGGGCCAAGGCTTCAAATTGAGCAAGAAGAGCGTCGGCACAATCATATTCCACTCGCACGGAAAGCCGTTGAAGTAGTGGTCACTGGTCATCTGATCGGTGCGCGACATCCACAGCGCCGACATCAGCATCACGAAGGAGGCGATGATTGCGCCCCACGGATTGTGCGGCAGCATGTCGAAGCGCAGCATGAACAGCACGGGGATCACGATGCAGGTGACGAAGTCGATGATCAGATCGAGTGTGTAGCCATCGATTCTCGGCACATGGGTCTTGACTTCGTACTTGCGGGCTGCGAGCCCATCGAGCCCATCGACCACCATGGCAATGGCAAGCCAGAGTATGGCGATTTTGTAGTTCTTGTCGCCGACGGCCATCAAACCGAACATGCCGCACAGCGCACCGAGTGCGGTGAAAGAGTGAACAAACCACCCCTTCGCGACCGGATGCCGTAGGGCAGTGGTGTCAGTGGATGTGTTGGCGCTCATGACTGTGGCGGCAATCCTACCCGTTGTGGCCGATAGCTTCGCCGGATGCGTCATCAGCTTCGCGCAACTGGATATCGCCTGGGGGGTCAGTGGGTGCGGCGAATGTGGGCGCTGCTGTGTCGGGTGGGCGCCATCGGGCCGGACGATCGTGCCGGCAAGATGTTCGGTGCCTTCGGTGCGGGCAGCATCATCTGCTTTCCGCCCAACACCATCTTCAATGAGCGCTTCATCCATATAGGCGCCGGAACGATGATCGGCCCGCAGGTCACGTTGTCTGCCGGCATGGTGCCGGGGCAGGCATGTCTTTCGGATCCGGTGGTGCGTATTGGCGACCGCTGCCTGATTGGGAAAGGTAGCGGCATTGTCGGCCACTTCGGCATCGACATCGGCAACGACGTATGGACCGGCCACCACGTCTATATCACCGACCAGAACCACGGTTACGAAGACATCACCCGCCCCATCTCGCAGCAGTCGCAACCCGAACGGCCGGTAACGATCGGCGATGGTTCCTGGCTGGGCTACGGCACGGTGGTGCTGCCCGGGTCGCACATCGGCACACACGTCACCATCGGCGCCAACTCAGTGGTCACTGGCGACATTCCGGACTACAGCGTTGCGGTGGGTTCACCTGCCAAAGTGATTCGCCGCTACATCGACGGCGAAGGCTGGGTTCGGGTTCCGTAGCTCGCTACACCCGCAGGTCGTCGGGCGGTGTGCATTCCGGAACGTTGTTGCCCTTGACGCCAGCGGTGAAGTCGGACACGACGTTGGAGACTGGCCCACCACCGACAACAGTTTCGTCAGCCTTCGCGTTCTCGCCGGCCCGAAGTCTGGAGGTATACCGGCGACGGTCGGACAGCACGATGCGGTAGTTCTCCACGAAGAACTCGACACGGGTGGCGTCCTTGTCGTTGTCGACTGGAATCGCCGCAAGATCGGTGACCATCTGTTCGAGGATGTCGGTGGCCTTGTCGACAAGAACTGCGCGCTGCAGCATCTGCTCGGCGGTGGGCTGGGTGATGATGCCACCGCCGACGTCGCTCAGCGCCTCGCGCTGGATCGACGCGGCAGAGCAGATTTCTGCCGCGGCGACTCGCCAGGTCTTGTCCTGGACTTGGTACACGCCCTCGTCGGTAGCGAACACGAAGTAGTAGATCCACATGGAGGCAACCAGAGCACAACACACGACAATCGCGATCTTCACGGGGGTCTTGGCGCGCGGCGAAGTCGTTGGTTCCTCGGCGTACGGAATGCTCATGTCGATGCCTTGGGGCGATAGCTCAGCGCGAGCTGGGCGAGTGCGCCACCGACGCCGACAACGCCCGCGATGGCAGCTCCACACCAGCCGGGGAACTCGATGTTCAGCGCGTTGTCCAGCGACCAGCGTCCGCCGCCGATCATCGAGACGGCGAAGGCCACCACCGCAATGGATGCACAGTATTCCCAGCCTTGGTCAGGCTTGAAGATGAAAAAACCGACCTTCCAGTGCGAGACGACAATTGCCACGATCATCAAGGCGATCATGCCGGCACCGGCGAAGGGAGTGATGAGGCCGGAGGCGAAGAGCAAGCCGGCGCCGATCTCGGTGGTCGCGGCCAGTCGGGCCTGCCAGAGCGGCCACCGCATACCAATCGCGCCGAACCAACGAGCCGTGCCCGCCAGCCCGCCGGGGCCGAACACCTTGTTGTACCCGTGGTATGCAAGGAACACGCCGAAGATCGCCCGCAAGATCAGCAGGCCAAGGTCGAGTTGCGGCATGGGGCCACGCTAGGGCGTGACCGATGGCGCGCCTCATCGGCAGCCGTTCGTCACACTCGGCTGGTAGAACGGAGGTCATGGGGGAGGGAACGAACATTCCGAACGACCGCGGCCGTCTGCGGCAAGCGTTCCAACTCGTTCGGGCCCTCGTTCGTTCCCACAAGCGAACGTTCTTCACCGCGGTCGCCGGCGCGTCGGTCTTCGCGGCGTGCACCGTGCTCTCGGCAATGGTTGTCCGACTGATCATCGACGAGGTCATCAACCCTCGTTTCAACGAAGGCTCCGTCGCCGTCCGCAAAGTGCTGCTGGTGCTCGGCACCCTCATCGTCATCGGGTTCGTGCGTGCGGGTGGCGTGGTTGTTCGCCGAACCTGGGCCGGGCGCACGACGTGGCGTGTCACCGAAACCATCACCACCGACGTGATCGATCGGCTCACCCTCCAGCCGGCGCCGTGGCATCGCAGCCAGAGCACCGGAGACCTCATCACTCGCGCCGGTGTCGATGCCGAGGCCGCCACGGCTGTGCTCGGCCCGCTGCCGTTTGCCTCCGGCGTCGTGGTGTTGGTCGGCTTGTCCAGCGTGTGGATGCTGCTCACCGACCTTCCTCTCGGCTTGGCGGCTGTGGCCGTATTTCCAGGCCTGATTGCCCTCAACGTTGGCTATCAGCGACGCGTCGACCATTTTTACAACACCGCTCAGGACGAACTCGGCAAGCTCAGTGCAGCGGTTCACGAGAGTTTCGACGGTGTGGCCGTCGTGAAGTCGTTTGGGGCCGAGGGTCGCGAAACCGACCGCCTCTCGGTGATCGCCAGCAGGTTGCGCGAGGCGCGCCTTGGCGCCGTTCGACTGCGAAGCACGTTCGAGGCATTGCTCGACGGTGTGCCAACGGTCGTCAACATCTTGCTGCTGGTGGGCGGCGCGTACCGGGTCCGTTCAGGCGACATGACCGTCGGCGAACTCACCAGCTTCATCTATCTCTTCACCCTGCTCGTCTTCCCCTTGCGTCTCATCGGGTTCACGCTCTCCGAAGTTCCCCACTCACTCGCTGGGTGGAACCGCATTCGCGAGCTACTCGATCAACCGGTTGTTGCCGATCCAGCGCTGTCGTTGCGGCACGGCCTCGACAACAGCGTGGTGTTGGAGAATGTGCGTTTCAGTCACGACGGCGAACGCGATGTGCTGCACGGCGTCTCGGCCAACATCGAAGCGGGTCGCACCGTGGCTGTCGTGGGCGCAACCGGGGCCGGTAAGACCACGTTGCTGCACCTTCTCGCCGGGCTCATCGCACCCGATTCAGGCACCATTACGGTGCCCGTTGGCGGCCCGCGCCTGGTCTTCCAAGAGCCGTTTCTGCTGGCCGGTTCTGTGCGGGAGAACATCGCTCTCGGGGTCGACGTCGCGCCCGACGCGATCGAGGCAGCCCTCGCCGTTGCCGAGGCGGGGTTTGTCCATGACCTTCCGTCGGGTCTCGACACGCTGCTCGGCGAGCGCGGCGTGGGCCTCTCGGGCGGTCAGCGCCAACGCATTGCGCTTGCCCGGGCATTGGTCCGCCAGCCTCCGGTGCTGTTGCTCGACGACACCACGTCGTCGCTCGACCCCACCACCGAGGCCAAGGTGCTCGCCAACCTGCGCGCGGCGCTCACACACACCACTGTTGTTGCAATCGCCAGTCGCCCGTCGACGATTGCGCTGGCCGATGACGTGCTGTACCTCGACAACGGTGAGGTCGTGGCACACGGGCGCCACGAAGAGTTGATGCAGGCCGTGCCGGCGTACCGCCAGCTGATCGAGGCCTTCGAGCACGATCGCGAGGCCATGGAGGCCGACCTCATGGCGTTGGCGGAATCCACGACCACCGCCACCACCACTGCCGGTGTCATCACCGGCGCCATCGCCGGCGTCACGCACGGGCCGACGCCATGAGCGAACCGAACAGCCGCTGGACAGCCGCGGAGACGATTGGTCGCGGCGTCAAGGCAGCGCCAGCGCTGCGCACCGGCTTTGGCCTGACGCTTGGATTCGCAATGGTCGGCGCTGGCGGACGAGTCGTCATTCCCATTCTCGTGCAGCAAGCAATCGACCGCGGTCTCAGCCCCGACGGCATCAAGGTTGGCACCGTCACGACGATGGCCGTGATTGCGTTCTTCGTGATCGTCTTGGCCACCTGGTGTCAGCGAACTGCAGTGGCCCGGCTCGGCCGCCGCAGCGAGGAGGCCCTCTACGGGCTGCGCGTGCGACTGTTCGAACACATCCACCGACTCAGTATTGCCGACCACAGCGAGGAGCGGAAGGGCGCGCTCGTCGCTCGCGTCACCAGCGACGTCGAAACCCTCGCCCAGTTCTTCCAGTGGGGTGGTCTTGCATGGTTGCTCGACGGGACGCTGATGTTGCTGGTCGCAGGCGTCATGCTGGCCTACGACTGGGTGCTGGCCCTTGTGGCCTTCATCGTGGCCGCACCGCTTGGCTACGTGCTGCGGCGCGTACAGAGCCATCTCTCGCGCGCCTACGACGCTGCGCGCGGCCGCAACGCCGACGTGATGACGCAGATCAGCGAACTGGTCGCAGGTGCTGAAACGCTGCGCGCGTACGAGGCCGGTTCCCACTTCGCCGAGAAGGTCGAGGAGGCCAGCCACGCGAGATCGAACTCGTTCATTCGGGCTGGCACCATCGGCGCCTTTCTCTTCCCATCGGGTGAGGTGTTCAGCGTGTTCACAGTGGCCGCTGTGGTCGGCGTCGGCGTGTTCCGCGGGCCCGACAGCGGGCTCACGGCCGGCGCCATGGTCGGCTTTTTGTTCTTGACCTACAAGTTTCTCGAGCCGATCGCGGAGTTCACTGAAGTGCTCGACCAGACGCAGACCGCGGTTGCGGGAATGCGCCGTGTCCTGGGGGTCCTGGAGATTCCTATCGGTCCACCCGAGCCAGACGTGCCCCTGCGCCTGCCGGCCGGATCGATGGCAGTCACCCTCGATCGTGTCGATTTCAGCTACCGGTCGCGTGGCGACGACGACGAGCCGCCGGTTCTGTTTGGCGTCTCGGCGCACATTCCCGCAGGTCAACAGGTAGCGGTGGTCGGTGAGACCGGCTCCGGCAAGACGACACTCGGTCGTCTCATTGCTCGTCTCGCCGACCCAACGGCCGGCACCGTGCTCGTCGGTGGCGTGTCGCTGACCAGGGTCGCCAACACCGATCTCCGGAACCGACTGACCGTCGTGCCCCAGGAGCCGTTCCTCTTCGAAGGCAGCATCGCTGCCAATCTTTCATTTGCCAGGCCGAAGTTGTCGCCCGCTGATCTGGAGGCTGCCATCGACGACCTCGATCTGCGCGACTGGCTCGACACCCTGCCCGACGGCATCGAGACCGAAGTCGGCCAGCGGGGTTCTCAGCTGTCCGCAGGTGAGCGTCAACTCGTGGCGCTGATTCGCGCGTCGCTCATCGACCCGGCCGTGCTGGTGCTCGACGAGGCGACGTCGTCGGTCGACGCGCTGACGGAGGTTCGCTTGTCGCGGGCACTTGAAAAGCTGGCTTCTGGCCGCACCACGATCGCAATCGCGCATCGCCTCTCCACCGCTGCGCGCGCCGACCGGGTGCTGGTTCTCGATCACGGCCGGCTCGTGCAAGACGGTTCCCACAGCGAACTGATCCTGCGTGAAGGCGCCTACGCCCGCATGTACGAAGCCTGGGTTGCCTCGACGTCCGCGAGCTAGCGAGCGCCTCGCAGCAGGACTGAGGGGCGGCAAGACTTAGGGGACGGCAAAGGGTCGCGGGCCGTTCACAGCGTCGATCCGGCACTCGACGGCAACCGACGTGTCGGCGAAGGTGCTGGAATGAAATGCCGCTGTTGCGCCCGGCCCCACAGTCGGCACATCGACCTGTTCGGTGTCGTTGACTCCCCGGTCCGAGTGGTAGCTGACGGTCACGGTGTAACGGTGAGGCTGAGTGTCCTGGTTGGTGATGAACCCGTCGAGGGAGATCAGACCTTCGGCGCCGACGCAGCGATCGACTCGCGCCTCGTAGGGGCCGACATCGAGAAAGCTATTGACCTCGCGCATGACGGCTCGGGTGAGCACGAACCCCACGGCAGACGTCCCCAGCGCTGCCACCGCGAGCACGATGCCGGCGATGGCGTAGCCCCGGCCTCGGGCGGGCCGCTGGCGATCTCGGCGCAGCG
>JANLPB010000153.1:0-7174 GCA_031366885.1 Ilumatobacteraceae bacterium | reverse complement strand
GCCGCAGTGAGACCATCTGGGGCGGCACCAGCCAGATCCAGCGCAACATCGTCGGTGAGCGCGTGTTAGGCCTCCCCAAGGAACCCCAAACCGCCCAGTAGTAAGCTCGGTCAACTTCATCTGCGAGCGACGGGCCTCCTTGCGAATACTCCTTGTCTCCGATCTTCACTACACACTTCGACAGTTCGATTGGGTCGTCGATTCGGCTGCCGACTTCGACCTGGTCGTGCTGGCAGGAGACCACCTGGACATCAGTTCCAGCGTCTCGCTCGACGCGCAGATTGTGGTGGTGTTGCGCTACTTCGCACTCATCCAGGAACGGACGAGGATCGCGGTCTGCTCGGGAAACCACGATCTCACCGGTCCCGACGAGAATGAAGAGCGAGCGGCGCTGTGGCTGGCACACGCGCGCCGTGCGGGGGTCTCCACCGACGGCGCTTCGATGCTCGTCGACGACACATTGGTCACCATCTGTCCGTGGTGGGATGGTCCGGAAGGGCGCGCAGCAGTCGAGACCCAACTCTCCTCCGATGCAGCGAGACGTCCGGGTCGATGGATGTGGATCTATCACTGGCCGCCGCTTGGCTCGCCCACCTGCTGGACCGGGCGTAGTCACTACGGCGACGAGGACCTTGCGGGTTGGATCAACGACCATCAGCCCGATGTGGTCCTCACTGGGCATGTTCACGATCCGCCGTTCAAACCCGCCGGCTCGTGGGTGGACCGCATCGGCGCGACCTGGGTCTTCAACGCGGGGCGACAGATCGGACCAGTGCCGGCGCACATCGAACTCGACCTCGGGGTTGGAACCGCGAGGTGGGCGTCGATCATGGGTGCAGAGTCGTGTGATCTTGCAGATCCGGTGCCGCCGCCTCGCAGCGTCTTCTGACTTACGATCGCGCCCGTCAGTACTCGGGTTCAGGCTCCCGTAAGGAACCCGGCGTTGCAATCGTTCCGGACCGTTGCTCGAGGTCGCGCAAGACCGACGACACCATTGTCAGCCCAGGGGCGTCTCCGTACTGGTGGGTGAGGTCGGCAAGATAGGTCGTCACGAAGGTGAGGCGCTGAGCGAGACCGATGGCGACCTGGCGAGTCACTTCTGGTTCACTGGCGAGTAGGCCGTGACCGTCAGCGATACGGCGCATCACGCTGGGCTCGGTCGCCTCGACCGTGGCACTGTGGCCGGTGCCCAGCAGCACGGAAACCTCCCCGAGCATGGCTCCAAAGTCCGTCACAACGCCGACAACGACGTCGCCTTTGCGTACGCTCAGCGCGCCGGAGACGAGCACCCAGATCGCCCCGTCAGAGCTGCCTTCCGTCATCACGACGTCGCCGGTATTGAATCTCACCTCGGGATGTGCGGCCGAAACAGCGAGCATGTCTACCATCGGGCGATATTAACGGGCGCACGGCGTCGCTCACCGTTGAGACGTCGCATTCAAGGTCGGGCCGAGTTGGCTCAGAACGTGATGCGGTCGAGGATGGGATCGTTCGCTTTCGACTGAATGCCACCGATTCGGTACGCGGCACGGAGCAACTGTGTTGCCTGGTCGACCTGGGCCTGGGTGCGGGCATGCACGACTGCCAAAGGGCGGTCGGGGCCGACCGCGTCGCCAAGACCGGCGAGTTCGCAGAGGCCAACAGCGTGGTCGACAGGGTCTTGCGGACGGGTGCGGCCACCGCCGAGTGCGACCACCGCCATGCCGACGGCGCGAGTGTCGATGTGGCTGATGACGCCGCGCCGAACGGGAGCGATCGATGCCTGTAACGGTGCTCGTTCGAGGTGCTTCCACGGTTGTTCGACGAACTTTTTCGGGCCCCCGAGCGCGGCGACCAGCTGTGCGAACTTCTCAACCGCGGCACCCGAGTCGAGGGCTGCCTGGAGCTTGGCGCGGGCTGCCTTGGGTGTACGGGCCAGCTTGCCGTGCAGCAGCATTTCGGTGCACAGCGCCAGCGTGATCTCGTGCATTCGCGGCTCGCGACGGGCGCCGGTGAGGTAGTCGATTGCGTACGCCACTTCCAACGCGTTGCCGGCCGCGTGGGCCAGCGGGCGATTCATGTCGGTGATCAGCGCTGTCGTTTGCAAGCCGGCGCCGGTCGCGACTTCGACGATGCTGCGCGCGAGCTCGCGTGCAGCTGGCAGTGTGGGCATGAAGGCCCCATTGCCTACCTTGACGTCCATTGCCAAACCCTCCAGGCCGGCGGCAAGTTTCTTGGAGAGGATGGAGGCGGTGATCAGTCCGATGCTTTCAACGGTTGCCGTCACGTCGCGGATGCCATACAACCGCTTGTCGGCAGGTGCGAGGTCGGGTGTCTGGCCGATGATGGCGCATCCGATTTTGCCGACGACGGAACGAAACTTCGTCATCGTCGGTCCCGCGACGTAACCGGGAATTGACTCCATCTTGTCGTAGGTGCCCCCGGTGTGGCCCAGGCCGCGGCCGGAGATCATCGGTACGTAGCCACCGCAGGCTGCAATCATCGGCGCCAACATCAGGCTGACCGTGTCGCCAACGCCGCCCGTGGAGTGCTTGTCCAGTACAGGCCCGGGAAGGTCCCAAGTCAGCACGGTGCCGCTGTCGCGCATCGCCTTCGTCAGAGCGACTCGCTCGGCGATGTTCATTCCTTTGAAGTACACCGCCATCGCGAACGCTGCTGCCTGCCCTTCGGTGACGGCACCGTTCACCAGGCCGGCGATGAAGCCAGCGATGTCTGCGTCGGCGAGTACCCGCCCGTCTCGCTTGGCGCGAATGATCTCCTGCGGAATCATCAGTACGACTCCTTCGTGCGCACGGTTTCGTCGCCATCGAGAGCGGCCTCGAGAGCGGTGAGCAATCCGCTGGCGCCGAACCGAAAAGTTGCCGGGGTTGCCCACCTCGGCCCCATCATCGTGTCGGCTTGCGCGAGATGGGCGGTGGCCTCGGCAAGGGTGCGAATGCCACCACTGGGCTTCAAGCCGACCGACGGGTCCACGTCGCGAATTGCCTGCAGCATGACGTCGGTGGCTGCCAGCGTGGCGCTGACGGATGTCTTTCCGGTGGAAGTCTTGATGAAGTCAGCGCCGTTGCAAATCGCAATTTCAGCCGCAGTGCGGATCATGCGTGGGTCGGTCAACTCGCCGGTTTCGAGAATGACCTTCAGCGTGCGCCCGGCACCGGAGGAAACGGCTTGGCGGAGCGCAGCGACCATGAGCGCCGGCCGGTGTTCGTCGCCGAATTGCAGCGACCTGTAGGGAAGGACGAGGTCGATCTCGTCGGCGCCCGAGCGTTGTGCTGTCCGGGCCAGTTCGACGACCTCATCGATGTCGTCCATCCCGAGCGGAAAGTTGACAACCGTGGCGATGCGAACGTCGGTGTTCTGCAGCAACCCGGCGGCCAACGCCACGTGGCGTGGCCAGACGCATACCGCGGCGACGCGTCCGTGAGGGCCAACGGCGCGGGCGCACAGCGATGTGACGTCGACGTCGGTGGCATGGTCGCCCAACTCGGTCAGGTCGACCAACGCTATGGCCCTGCGCGCCTGGGACTTCGCATCGTTCGTCACGACCTCACGCTAACCGTGTCGACCCTGCGCGAACTTCTCGGTTGGGTTCACGAACGTGTCATAGTCGCGTGATGTTGCCGAAACGCCAGGTTGACACGGTGGTGGAATGAGCATGGCCGAATTGCGTACCTCCGCGGACCTATGGGACGAACTCCTCGAAAACGATGGGAGCCCCCGGGCCGCATCCAGCCAGTTGGTGCAGCAGCTCAAGGGGCTTGGGTTGGCAGAGCTGCAGCAGCGCCAAGACCTTGCTGAACTGGACATTGTCGGCATGGGTATCACGTTCACCGTCTACTCCGACGGTCGTGGCATCGACCGCGCGTGGCCGTTCGACGTGGTGCCGCGAGTCATCGCCGCCCAGGAGTGGCGGCTCATCGAGCAAGGCCTGGCGCAGCGACTGCGCGCGATCAACATGTTCATCGACGACGTCTACCACGAGCAGTGTGTGGTTCGTGACGGTGTGTTTCCCGCAGAGCTGTTGGCGCATTCGGTCAACTTCCGCCAGGAGTGCGTTGGCGCCAATCCGAAGTTCGGGGTATGGGCGCACATCAGCGGCAGCGACCTTGTCCGCGATGGGGACGGCACGATGTACGTGCTGGAGGACAACCTGCGAGTGCCCAGCGGCGTCAGTTACATGCTGGAGAACAGAGCGATCTCCAAGCGGGCCTTCGCCGACCTGTTCGCCAAGCAAAGCATCCTTCCCGTCGATGCATACACCGATGAACTGAACCGGATGCTGACATCGATCGCACCCGATGGTGTCAGCGAGCCGACGATCGCGGTGCTGACGCCGGGCATCTACAACAGTGCCTACTTCGAACACTCCTTTCTCGCCCAGCGCATCGGTGCGGCACTGGTAGAGGGCATCGATCTCGTCGTCAGCGACGACGACTGTGTCTACATGCGAACGATCGACGGGCTCGAGCGCGTCCATGTGATCTACCGCCGTGTCGACGATCTGTTCATCGACCCGGAGGTGTTCCGCGAGGACAGCACGCTAGGAGTGCCAGGGCTGATGCGAGCCTGGCGCGCGGGGAACGTCGCAATCGCGAACGCGCCCGGAGCGGGCGTCGCCGACGACAAGGTTGTGTACGCGTGGGTGCCCGACCTCATTCGCTACTACTTGCACGAGGAGCCGCTGCTGCCCAACGTGCCCACGTATCGCTGCGTGTACGACGACGAGCGTCAATATGTCATCGAGCACATCGCTGAACTGGTGATCAAACCGGCCAACGAGAGCGGCGGCTACGGACTGCTGATCGGCAACCGCGCCAGCCGTACGGAGCTGGATGATGCAATCGCTCGCATCGAGGCCGATCCTCGTAACTGGGTGGCACAACCGACGCTTGCGCTGAGCACTGTGCCGACGTTGTGCGACGGAGTGCTCGAGCCGCGCCACGTCGATCTGCGGCCGTTCATCCTGAGTGGTGCGACCAGCTACGTCTCGGCGGGGGGTCTCACTCGCGTGGCGCTGCGCAAGGGCTCGCTCATCGTCAACTCCTCACAGGGCGGCGGCAGCAAAGACACTTGGATCGTCGAGGCCTGATGCTGTTGTCGCGCGTCGCCGACAACCTCTATTGGGGCGCGCGCTATATGGAACGCGCGGAGGACACGGCGCGAGTGGTGCGCAGTTTCACCGATCTGATTCTCGACCTGCCTCGCGGCGTTGCATCGTCATGGGAACCGCTGCTTGCGGTAGCAGGCAGTCGCGAGGAATACGATGCCGGTCATGTGCGTGCGCAGGAGAGCGACATCGTGCGCTTTCTTGTTGCCGATCAGTCGAACGGTGGCAGCGTGGTCTCCAGCGTTGCGTCCGCCCGGGAGAACCTGCGCACCACCCGCGAAGTGCTGCCGCGCGAGGCGTGGCAGGCGGTCAACGACCTGTATCTGTTCACCAGCCGCGATACGGAATCCGGTGTCGACCGTCGCAGTCGTTCGCGCTACTTGGGCAGAGTGATGACCGACTGCCAGCGGTTGGACGGTGTTCTGTCCGGCATGATGCGTCGCGACCAGGCGTACGAGTTGTGGCGGCTCGGCCAGATGGTCGAACGCGCCGACATGACGACGCGCGTACTGGGAGTACGGGCTGCGTCGTTGCTGTCGGCCGCCGAGTCGAGCGATGACTTCGACGAGGTGCAGTGGATGGGTGTACTGAAGAGCGTCACCGCCATGCAGATGTACCAGCGGTCGCAGCGCGGCCCCATCGAAGGCGCGTCTGTGGTCTCCTTCCTGCTGTTCGACAAGACGTTCCCGCGGTCAGTCGCCGGGTGCGTGCAGCGGATGCGTTCGGCGCTGTCGCGCTTGCCGCGGCCGCACGACACGTTGCCCGCGGTTGACGCACTGGAAGCGTTGCTGGCAACGTTGCCCGCCCAGGCAACCGACGGGGTGGCCCTCGATGAGGCGATGGATCGTGTTCAGGCGGCCCTGGCCGATCTCAATATGCGTGTGTACGAAACGTTCGTGGGCGGCACGCCGTGACATCCTCGACGGACTCTGGCTACGACGCCTTCATTGCGTCGTCGCATATCTACGACGAGGCATTCGATCCAGCTGGCCGACCGCGGCCGACGTGGTCGATCGCCACGCATGCAGTGGGGTCGATGGATCCATCCGCGTTACACGACCGCCAACGCGACGCGGATCGCCTGCTCGACGCTGAAGGCGCCGGCCACCTCGTGCACGAATTGGCCTTCGACCGCGGCACAGACCGGCACGGCGTTCCGTTTGCCGCCCGCGCGGAGAGCCGGCCCTGGCGGCTCGACCCGCTGCCCTACGTCCTCGACGCTGCCGAGTTCACGGTGCTCTCGAACGCGGCGATTCAGCGCATGCGGTTGCTGGAGGCGTTGTTGGTCGACTCGGCCGGCGAGCGGCAGTTGGTTCGTGACGGGGTGGTGCCCGCATCCCTCCTGTACTCGCTCCCATCATTTCGCGCCCACACTGCCGGCTTTGCGCCGCCACGTTGGTTGATGCACTACGCGCTCGATGTCACCCGTGCTGCCGACGGCACGTGGCGGGTCGTGCGCGACCTCACCGATGCGCCGAGTGGTCTGGGCTACGCGCTGCTCAATCGCGCCGTGCTTGCGCGATTGCTGCCCGACGGTCTTCGGGCCGCAGGCGCCGCGCCGATCGCCTCGCACGCGGACCGTCTGCGCCGATCACTCACGGCGTCGGCACCTGCTGACCGGCCGAGCCCGCGGGCTGTAGTGCTGACCTCCGGTCCCGCCCACCCGACCTACGTGGAGCACAGCTACCTGGCGACGCGGCTGGGCTACCACTTGGTGGAGGGCGCCGACCTCGTCATCCGCGAGGGCCGCTTGTGGCTGCGTGCGCTGGACGGGTTGGAGCCCATCGACGTCGTGTACCGCCGTCTCGAAGACGAATTGCTCGACCCGTTGGAGCATGGCCACCGCGGCGGGGGCAGCGGAGTGCCTGGCATCGTGTGGGGTGCGCGCGGGGGTCACGTGACGCTGGCCAATTCATACGGCAGCGGGTTGGCTGAGGCGCACGAGCTGCGCCCCTTCCTCGGTGCCGCGGCCGAACGCCTTTTGGGTGACAAGTTGCAGCTCGACCATCTGACGATGGGGGAGTTGCTCGCAACCGCGCCCGTCTTCACCGGCCGCGGGCCGTCGGC
>JANLPB010000149.1:0-2687 GCA_031366885.1 Ilumatobacteraceae bacterium | reverse complement strand
TCGATGACGTCCATCACCGCGTGGCAGACGGCGATTGCGTAGTCGGGCTCGGTGAGCGTGAAGCTCTCGGGGGAGTACTCGTAGCGCACGAACGTGCCGGGCACGGTCTCTTCCAGCTTGCGGCACAGCTTGGCGCCGTTGACGGCGATGTCGGTGATGCCGGCCTTGTCCAGCCCGAACACGACCTCACGCTGCAGCGGGTTGGTGGAGTTGTAGAAGTGGACGATGGCCTGCTTCGCGCCGACGATCGACTCGTACGTGCGCTCGATCAGTTCCTGGCGGCACTGGGTGAGCACCTGGATGGTGACGTCGTCGGGGATCAGGTCTTCCTCGATCAGTTGCCGTACGAAGTCGAAGTCGGGCTGGCTGGCCGAAGGGAAGCCGACCTCGATCTCCTTGAAGCCCATCTTGACCAGCGTGTCGAACATGCGCCGTTTGCGCTGCGGGTCCATCGGGTCGATGAGGGCTTGGTTGCCGTCGCGCAGGTCGACGCTGCACCACAGCGGAGCGACCTCGTGCACCTTGTTGGGCCACGTGCGGTCGTGGAGGACGACGGGCACGGTGCGCTCGTACTTGTGGAAGGGCATTTGCTTGGGGGAGACGTTTTGCGGTGACATGTTCGTGGTTGTCCTTGTGCGAGGAGTTCGAGTCTGGTCTGAAAAAGCAAGAAGCCCCGGCCGATTCGGCTGGGGCGTGCGGGCAAGCGCGAAGTATGCGGCGCTTGCCCTACATAAGCAGAAGAAGGCCGCGGGTGCGTGTCACGCTGGCCAGTCTGCCCGCACCGAGGGCGATTGTCAACGTCGAAGCCGCCCTACGCCTGTCGGGCCACCACGGCGAGCGCCGTCCGGTCGCGCACTGTCACACAATTGCGACCGGTGCTGATCAGTCCGGCGCGGCGCAGCGTGCCCGACGATCGAGCCGTTGTGTCGCGGGTTGCGCCCAACCATTCGGCCAGGTCGGCTTGCCGCATCGGAACGATCCAGATCGCTTCGCTTGCGACGGCGGCGTTCGTGAAACGGTCCGACAGCTCCAGGAGCAACCGCGCGGTGCGAGTGACGACCGGCTCGGTTTCGCCGGCGCAGATGCGTTCGTTGGCGCGCCGCAGGTCGCGCGTCAACGGCGGTACTGATATCACGTGGCTCCCTCCACATGTCACACGCTCGGTGAGATCTCTGTGATGGTGATCACAGACAGCGCTCGTGAGTGGGTGCCGCCGGCCGGGCGGCACCTCCCCATCTTTGCTTCGGTTCTCCTCTTTCAGATTTGTTTGCCGGTTCCCGTTGCTCACCATGCCCAGTAGGGGTGATGGAACTTCGCTCGATCTCTGGTCTGATTCTTCGACGGGCGATGTTTGCCGTGCTCCTCGACGCGGGCGGCCCGCTCACTGTTGGCGAGGTGGTCGCTGCGCTTCACGCCGCCGGCGCCACGACTTCGTCGTGGACAGACAAGCCGCCGCACAGGGTGATCGCCGACATGTTGGCCTACCAGGTGCGAGCAGGGCGGGTACGCCGCAGGGGGCGGGCGACATACGAGGTGATTCCAACCTCGATGAGCCGCTCGACGCAACGACGCTGTCGGCAGTGGCGCACCAGACTGCTCCACGACCCCTAGATGACCAGGTCGGCCACCCGCGGCGAACAAATCTGAAAGAGGTGAACTCGCGGAGTATCACCGGCTGCAGCCAGCTGGGCCGCTGGGCGCCTACTCGTGAATGAGGAAGTTGTTGAACTGCCAGGGGTCGTCGCGATCGACCGAGTCGGCCTCATCAGAGAAGTTGGCGAACAGGTCGCGCCGGCTCGACACCGGGTCCCAATCGGAAGGACCGGAGTGCAGCTCGCCCAGATAACGACGAGCCACGCCCAGCACTGCTTCCCACGGCAGGTCATCGGGAACGCACACGCCTTCGGATGGATTGGCGATCATCCACGCCACCGCGCCCACGATGCTGCCCGCCACCTGCATGGTGGTGGCGCTCTGGTGGGGGAGGATGGCTCGGGCGTCGTCGATCGAGAGCAACGATCCGGTCCACCAGCTCTTGTACGGGTGGCCCATCAGCAGTACGCCCAGCTCGTCGCGACCGCTGATGATCTCGTCGTTGAGAATGCGCTGCGACGGCTGCATCTCCCAGCCGCGCATTCGCAGCTCGAGCACGCTGTTCACGGCCGCATCCGACGGGTGGTAGGCGTAGTGCACGGTGGGCCGATACACCGCGTTGCCGAAGCCGTCGTCGACGGTGAGGTGCTCGCTCATGGTGAACGATTCGCCGTGGCGCACGACCATGCCGCGGATCTCGCCGCTGGGCACCCAGCTGCGCACCCAGGTCTCGATGCCCGGGCGGGCGATGCAAATCTGGTTGCACGGGCCTTCGCCGCTGTGCACGAATGCGTTGGCGGGCAGCCGACGCTCGTGCGTGCCCCAACCCATTTCGGCCGGCGCAATGCCCTCCTCGTACAGCCCGTCGACCGACCACGTGTTGACGAACTCGTTGGGCCGCTTGGGCGCCGATGAGATCTGCGTGTCGCGCTCGGCGATGTGGATCACCTTCGTACCGGTGAGCATCGCCAGCGAGTTGTACCGCCCCTCGGCCAGCGCAGCCTCGAATGCAGCGGCGCCGGAACCGGCCAGGCCGTCGGACAGCACCCGGGTGGCAATCTCGCCCAGCGCCTGCTTGGCGAAGTGGCTGACCA
>JANLPB010000102.1:0-9207 GCA_031366885.1 Ilumatobacteraceae bacterium | reverse complement strand
CCCACCGCCAACACGCTGGAGCTCACCGAGCGCGAGCGCAACCGCATCTTCAACCTCGGCTACTACACGTGGGTCGAGCAGCAGGGCACTCCGTTCGAGCTGTTCGAGGCTCGCCGTCACCAGTCGTTCTGGCAGGACCTGCGCCGTCTGTTGCCGGTGTGGGACGAAATGATCACCGAGTTCAACGCCCGCGTTGCGGTCGGCTGAGACCGCCCGTGGAGAGGCCGCTGATCGCCGGTTGGCAGTGCCGCGTGTGTGGCGCGTCGGTCGACATCGCGACACCGTTTTCGTGGAAGTGCCCCAATGCAACGGCAAGCGATCGCCACCACGCCATGCGACTGGTGCAGGGTGCCGCCCCGATTCATGTGGACGACCGGTCCAATCCGTTTCTTGCGTTTCGCCCGTACCTCGCGTGGGACGCGTTCGCGGCAGCGCACGGCCTGACCACAGCGGCGCGTGAAGCGTTGGTGAGCGACCTGGATGCCCTCGTGGCTTCGGTCGCGGGCACTGGCTTTGTAGTCACACCATGCGAGCGCTCGGACGAGCTCAGCGACGCGCTCGGCTTCGCAGCCGACGGCGGTGTGTGGGTGAAGGACGAGACGCAGAACGTCGCCGGCAGCCACAAAGCGCGTCACCTGTTCACGATCCTCTTGCACCTGCGTGCGGCGGAACAACGAGGGCTCGCCCAGTGGTCGCAGCGGCCACCATTGGCGATCGCGTCTTGTGGCAATGCGGCACTGGCGGCGGCGACCCTTGCTGCCGCCGTCTCATGGCCGATTCAAGTGTTCGTTCCCTCCTTTGCGAATCTCCACGTGACGAGACGACTTGTCGAACTGGGAGCAACGGTGGTCGAGTGCCCCCGCGTTCCAAGCGATCCTGCCGGGGATCCATGCGTGCATCGTTTTCGGGAAGCAGTCGTCGGTGGCGCGATTCCGTTCAGCGTGCAGGGCACCGAGAACGCCTGGTGCCTCGACGGCGGTCGCACTCTCGGCTGGGAACTCGCAGGGTTGAACCTGGAGCGAATCTTCGTGCAGGTCGGCGGAGGAGCGTTCGCCGCCTCGGTCGCCGAGGGTCTTCGAATGGGCGCGCACCATCCGACACTGCACGCCGTGCAAACCGAAGCGTCCGCTCCGTTGGAACGGGCATGGCAGAAGTCGAGGACGCTGTCGGCCGCACAGCACTGGAGTGAGTGCATGTGGCCGTGGGAGAACGTGGGCGTGTCTGCGGCCGACGGCATTCTCGACGATGAGACGTACGACTGGTTACCGGTCGTCGAGGCAATGGAAGCAACCGGTGGCGTTCCGGTCGTCGTCACCGAGGCTCACGTGTTGGAGGCCAACGAGCTCGGTTGTCGCACAACTGGCATGGATGCCAGCCACACCGGAACAGCGGGCCTCGCCGGCCTGTTGTCCATCCGTCATCAGGTCAGCTCGGACGAGCGAGTCGCGGTGATCTTCAGCGGCATCCGCCGCTAGCTGACACAATCCGGGGCGTGACTGCAGCACAGCCGAACATTCTCATGATCATGTATGACCAGCTCGCGCCATCGTCGCTTGGTTGCTACGGCAACACGGCGGTGAAGTCGCCGACGATTGATCGGCTCGCCGCCGAAGGCGTCACGTTCGACGCGGCCTACTCGAACAGTCCGCTGTGTACTCCCGCCCGCTACTGCATGATGACCGGGCAGCTGCCCTCGGCCACGCGGGGCTACGACAATGCCGCCTACCTGGCGAGCACGATTCCGACGTTCGCTCACTACGCCCGCGTCGCTGGCTACCGCACGGTGCTCAGCGGAAAGATGCACTTCGTCGGCCCGGATCAGCTGCACGGTTTCGAGGAGCGACGCACCACTGACATCTACCCTGCCGACTTCGGCTGGACACCGGACTGGCGCGCTGCCGACGAGCGCATCGACTGGTGGTATCACAACATGGACAGCGTGGTGGGCGCCGGCGTTGCGGAGGTCACCAATCAGCTGCTGTTCGACGATGAAGTGGGCCATCATGCGCTGCGTGCGTTGCACGACGTTGCGCGTGCAGACGACAGTCGGCCGTGGCTGGTCGTGGCCAGCTTCACCCATCCGCACGATCCGTACGTGACGCGTCAGCAGTATTGGGATCGCTATGAGGGCGTGGACATCCCGCCACCGGTGGTTGCAGCGGGCGATGTCGACAACGACCCCCACTCGCAGCGTCTTCGCGACGCGTGTGCGATGGATGCCACCACCATCACTGATGCCGACGTCCGCAATGCCCGACGTGCGTACTACGGCAATGTCTCCTACGTCGACGACTGGACCAAACGGCTGACGGACACGCTCACTGCGCTCGACGTAGCCGACGACACCGTCGTCTTACTGGTCGCCGATCACGGCGACATGCTCGGCGAGCGCGGACTCTGGTACAAGATGAACTTCTTCGAGGGCTCGGCGCGTGTGCCGCTGGTGGTTCACGCCCCCGGTCGTTTCGCGGCGCAACGAGTTGGGACCCCAGTGTCGTTGGTCGATGTGCTGCCGACCAATATCGAACACGCCGGGGGTGGGGTCGACGATGTGGTAGAGCCGCTGGCGGGGGTCTCGCTGGTGGCCCTCTGTGAGGGCTCGCAAGAGGACCGCTCCGTGTACGGCGAGTACATGGCCGAGGGTTCATGCGCTCCGATCGTGATGATCCGTCGCGGAGACCTGAAGTTCGTCCACTGCCCAGCGGACCCCGACCAGCTCTACGACCTTGCCGTCGACCCACACGAGAGGGTGAACCTGGCGGCTCACCCTGATCAGGCGACGCATGTCGCGGCGTTTCGTGCCGAGGTCGCCGAGCGGTGGGACATGGATCAGCTTGCCGAAGATGTGCTGGCCGACCAGGCTCGCCGTCGCCTCATCGCCAGCGCGCTGCGCTCGGGCGCCTTCACTCCGTGGGACTACACCCCGCCGCGCGACGGACGCAACGAATACATGCGCAACCACCTCGACCTCAATGATGTCGAGCGTTCGGCTCGTTGGCCGCGCTAGACCTCGCGCAGGCGGCCGTCGGACACGTCGTAGACGAAGCCGCGGATGTGATCCTTGTACTGCACGAAAGGGCTTTGCTGTAGGCGATTGATGCTCTGACGAGTATCGGTGTACGGGTCACTGAAGCACTCCAGGGCCCACCACGGCTTGATGCCGAATTCAGCCTCGAGCTCGGCCTTGAATTCGGCTTCGTTGATTGCTTGAAGGCCGCAGTTGGTGTGATGCACGAGGATGATTTCTCGTGTGCCGAGGAGGCGCTGCGACAACACCAACGACCGAATGACGTCGTCGGTGACGACGCCGCCGGCGTTGCGAATGATGTGTGCGTCGCCGTGCTCGAGCCCCAGCATCTGAAAGATGTCCATGCGGCTGTCCATGCAGGTCACGATCGCAAGGTGGCGGGCCGGGCGCAGGGCGAGGTCGTGGTCGCTGAATTGTGTGACGTAGCGCTCGTTGTGCGCGATCAGTTCGTCGGCGTTGGGTTGAAATGTCTCGTCGGGCATGAGAAGTGGCCTTTCAGACTGCCGATGGGCGTGAGAGTCCGGCAACACACGACGGTAGCGTTGCGGCCATGACCGACACCACTCGTCCCATGGGTCTCGACGGCGGCATGGATCCGCGTCTCGATGTGTTCAACCGGTTGCTGAAGAACCGTGTCGTCATGCTGGGCACTGACGTGAACGACGACATTGCGAACCAGATCTGCGCGCAGCTGCTCTATCTCGAGGGCGAAGACTCCAACGCCGACATCTGGTTGTACATCAACAGCCCCGGTGGCTCCGTCACGGCCGGCATGGCCATCTACGACACCATGCAGTTCGTCAGTTGTGAGGTGGCCACGGTCTGCATGGGCATGGCCGCCAGCATGGGTCAGTTCCTGCTCACCGCAGGCGCACCGGGCAAGCGCTTTACGCTGCCAAACGCACGAGTGATGATGCACCAGCCGCTGGCCGGCCTTCGTGGCCAGGCCACCGATATCGCCATCCAGGCCGAGCAGCTTGCGTACACCAAGCGTCGCATGGCCGAACTCATTTCACACCACAGCGGTCAGCCGTTGGAGAAGATCCAGGCCGACAGCGAACGCGACCGCTGGTTCACCGCGGAAGAAGCGAAGGCCTACGGCCTCGTCGACTCCGTGATCCTGCGCCGCGGCGAAATCCACTGACGGGTCAACCGCCCGTAGCGGGCGGTGTGGACTCGGTAACCGCCAGCGCAGTCGTGGCCGGAGTTGGCGCGACACTTCCTATCAGCGCGCCGCACCGCTGCTGGGTGTAGCTGATCACTCGCGTAGCGGCAGGCTCGCTTTCGCGGGCGGTGTCGGCAACGAGTTGCATCGAGGCGGGGTCGTTCGGATCGACGGTGATGGCGGTCTCGAGAGCCGCAACAACAGTCACCCACTCGGCTTGGACAGCAAGCGGCGCGGAAGCGGAGACAGCCCGCCAGGCGCCGATGACCTTGTTGATGTCGCCGCCTTCACTGAGGACAGGCGAGTTCAATGCTGACAGGTGGTTGCCGACCTGGGTGCAGTAGTTCGCCTCGCTGCGCTGGTTGGCATTGTCGCCACACGCAACGATGCCGAGAAGTGTGAGCACGCCGACCACCGTGACAAGCGTTGTTGTGCGTGCCGCCGGGCTCCTCATGACACGATTCTCTCAGGTGAAGTGTCGTGCCGCGTGGTCACCCGGCAAGAAGGTTGTCATCGTCACGATTCCCGATATGGTCGGCTTTGTTGCCGTCGGGGAACCGGTTGCCGTTCCCTCCCTCGTTCGTTGGCGTTCGTTCGTACTCGCAGTGGCGTGTGCGCTCCCGGCGCCCTCAAGTTCGTCGGAGGAAACCGAGCATGCTTGCTGCTGTTCGTTCTGCCACGGTGTTCGGCGTCGAGGGGCGCCCCGTCACCGTAGAAGTGCACGTGTCCACGGGTCTTCCCGCGTTCCAGATCGTCGGCCTCCCCGACGAGGCTTGTCGTGAGTCGCGAGATCGCGTCCGCGCGGCGGTGTTGTCCAGTGCGCTGGTGTGGCCATCGTGCCGTGTCACCGTCAACCTCGCACCGTCGAACCAGCGCAAAGGCGGCTCCGGGTTGGATCTCGCTATCGCCATCGGGTTTCTTGCTGCCCACGGTCAGCTGCCGGTCGCTCAGATAGAAGGTCTTGGATTTGTCGGCGAACTCGGGCTCGACGGCAGCCTTCGCCACGTCACCGGCGTCGCTCCGATGGTGGCGGCCATGGGCGCCGTCCGTCCGGTGGTGCCGGTGGGTAACTACCGCGAGGCGTGGTGCGTCGCAGGGGAGGGTGTACGCGTGGCGAACACGCTGCGCGAAGTGGTCGACGCACTCAACGCGGATGCCCCGTGGCCTCAGGTTCCCGATGGCGAGTTCGTCGACGACGAGCCGCCGCTTCCTGACCTCGCAGATGTCCGCGGTCAGCAGGTTGCCCGTTTGGGCCTGGAAGTGGCCGCGGCAGGAGGTCACCACATGTTGCTGGTCGGCCCGCCCGGGTCGGGTAAGACGATGCTTGCGCAGCGCATTCCGGGCTTGTTGCCGCTGCTCGAGCCCGATATCTCACTGCAAGCCACGATGGTCCATTCCGCCGCTGGGGTCCGCCTGCCAGCCGGCGGGATGGTGCAGCGCGCGCCGTTTCGGGCGCCCCACCACAGCAGCTCGATGGTGGCATTGGTGGGGGGCGGCAGCACCGGCCTTCGCCCTGGCGAGATATCTCTCGCGCATGGAGGTGTGTTGTTTTTGGACGAGCTCGGAGAGTTCGCCCCCAGTGTCCTCGACGGCTTGCGGCAGCCGTTGGAAGAGGGTGTCATACGCCTTGCGAGAGCTCGCGCCTCGGCGGCCTTGCCAGCCAGGTTTCTCCTTGTGGCGGCGACCAACCCGTGCCCGTGCGGGGGCGGTGGGCCTGGTGACTGCCAATGCGACGAGGCGGCACGACTTCGGTATGTTCGTCGTTTGTCGGGTCCTCTGCTCGATCGTTTCGACCTACGCGTCGGGGTCACCCGTCCCTGTGTCGACGACCTGCTCGCCAGCGGGGGTGGCGAGCCGACTGCGGTCGTCGCGGCACGTGTGACCAAAGCGCGACAACGAGCGCTCGACCGCATCGGCATGGTTAACGCCAACATTCCCGCGTCGTATCTCGACGCGCTCGCACCTCTCCATCAAGAAGCTCGCGCCAGCCTTCGTAACCAGTTGGAACGCGACAGGCTCACCGGCCGCGGCTATCACCGAATTCGACGCGTCGCGCGCACCATCGCCGATCTCATGGAGGGTGACGAGTTGGTGCTCGACGAGCACGTGCAGATGGCACTCAACATGCGGGTCCGGTTGAGCATCTCATCGCGAGAGCGTGGGGCATGAGTACCGCGAACCCGTCGGTGGGTCACGTGTCCGGCAGCTCTGTTCCTCCCGAAGCGTATGTCGCGTCGCTCGCAGGGTTTCGCAACATGAATGTGCACCGGCTGGGTGCGCTGCTTCGCCACCAATCTCCGCAAGAGGCCTGGCAAGTGGCGCTCGGTCAGCGCCCAGCCAGCGGGCCGATCGGCAAGGTACTGGCCGACAGCGAGGTGCGCTCGATGTGGCGGCGATGCGCGGACGAACGCCCCCCAGCCGAGATTTGGGCTCGCTGCGTGTCACTGGGCCTCACGGTGCTGCCCTACGGGCACGACCTGTACCCGGCCGGCCTTCTCGACGATCCGTTTCCCCCGCCGGTGCTGTTCGCACGGGGCAACCTTGCGTTGCTCGCAGGGCGGCGGGTGGGCATTGTGGGGACGCGCAACGCCACAGCCGCCGGCCGCGAGACGGCGCGAGCGCTCGGGTTCGGACTCGCGGCCGCCGGCGTACACATCGTGTCCGGGTTGGCCCGCGGTATCGACGGATACGCCCACCGCGGCGCTCTAGCGGCGGAGGGGACAGGGCGGCCAATCGGCATCGTCGCCTCGGGCCACGACGTGATCTATCCACGCGAGCACCGCGATCTGTGGGAGGCCGCAGGGAACTGCGGTCTACTGCTCACCGAGGCGCCGCCCGGTGTGCCACCCGAGCCGCACCGCTTTCCGCTGCGCAACCGAATCATTGCGGCGTTGTCAGAGGTCGTGGTCGTCGTCGAATCACGCGAGCGCGGCGGGTCCCTGATCACCGCCGCGCAGGCCGTCGAGCGCGATGTCACCGTGATGGCGGTGCCTGGCGCGATTGGGAAACGGGCGTCGCTGGGCACTAACTCGTTGCTGTGCGACGGGGCGGCGCCCGTCACGGGGGTCGACGACGTCCTCACCGCGCTTGCCCTGCAACACAGACATTCCGCAGTGATTGCCGCCGACCTACGAGCACGGCCCCGTGGTGACGACATCGCGCTGTACCGGGTGGTGCAGCAGGACCCTCGCACCATCGATGGAGTCGCCCTCGCAATGGGCCTCACCCTGGTTGATTCGGCGATGGGTCTCGCTCGTTTGGAGTCTGCCGGGTGGCTCGCCGAAGCTGACGGTTGGTTCGAGTGTGTGGGTTCCCCGCTGAGATGACCTCCAACGCGTACCCTGTGGAGCGATGTCCCCTTCCGCCTCTCCTTCGACGACGATTGAGGGCGTCGCTTCGAACGTCGACGCAGCGTGGTGCCTCGACCAATTTGCGGCCTCTCTCACCAGTAGTGCTACCAACACTGTGGCGGCGTATCGCAGCGACATGGTGGGCTTCATTGCCTGGGCAGCGTCTAGCGGTGCTCTCTCGCCCGCGACGGTGGATCGGGTGGTTCTGCGCCGCTATGTCGCCTGGCTCACCACCCAAGGTTTGGCAAAACGCAGCGTGGCTCGCAAGGTGTCCACGCTTCGTCGTTACTTCGGCTACCTCCGACGTGTCGGTGTTCTTGTGGTTGATCCCTCTGTTGCGTTGCGTGCACCAGCAGGCGACAGCCGGCTACCACGCGTGCTCGACCACGCCGACGTCTCGGCATTGCTTGACGGTCCCACCCCCGATGACGAGCCGCACTGGCGTCGCCTTCGTGATGATGCGGTCTTGGAGGTCTTGTACGGCAGCGGTGTCCGCGTCGGAGAGTTGTGCGGCCTCGACCTCGACTCGGTGGATGTGGTGCATGGCGCAGTGTCGGTGTGGGGCAAGGGCTCCAAGCAGCGGCGAGTGCCCCTCAGTCAACCTGCAGTCGGTGCGTTGCGAGCGTGGCTGGCCGTCCGTCATGAAGTCATGGTCGAAACCACCGGTGCTGCGCTGTTCGGCAACGAGCGAGGAGTGCGGCTGTCGCCACGAGACGTTCGGCGCATCGTCGACCGGCGCTCACCGCGTCCGACACATCCACATGCGTTGCGCCACAGCTTTGCGACTCACCTTCTCGACGGTGGCGCAGATTTGCGCGCGGTGCAGGAACTTCTCGGCCACGCCGACGTGGCCACCACTCAGCGTTACACCCACATCAGCAACCATCGCCTCCGCGAGGCCTACGCAGAGGCGCACCCCCGAGCATGAGACGCGAATTGGATCTAGAAGACTGCTGGCAGCGATGGTTCGATCGACGCGACCCCATCGCGCGCGAGCGCATCATCGTTCACTACTCACCGCTGGTGAAGTTCGTTGCCGGTCGTGTTGGCGCAGGCTTGCCGAACAGCGTCGACTCTGGCGACCTGGTCAGCGCGGGGGTCTTTGGCCTCATCGACGCTGTCGAGCGCTTCGATCCCGAACGCGGAGTCAAGTTCGAAACGTTCGCGGTGCCGCGCATTCGTGGTGCTGTCTTCGACGGTTTGCGCTCCCTCGATTGGGTGCCGCGCTCAGTTCGCAGTCGGGCGCGCGAAGTGGAGAGCGCCTTTCAGGACCTGGAAGGTCGGCTCGGGCGGGCGCCCACCGACGAGGAACTGTCCACCCACCTGAAACTGTCGCCAGCGGAATTTCAGAAGTGGCTCGCCGCAATCGCTTCCACCACCGTTGGTCCGCTCGACCGTGCGTTGGTTGCGGGCGCCGAACCCAGAGCGCTGACGGGCGACGTTCCCGACTCGCCCGCGGCGTTGGTAGAGGAGGGCGAGGTAAAGCGTCTGGTCCGTGTCGAGCTCCGTCGTCTCCCCGAGCGGGAGAAGCTGGTCCTGTCGCTGTACTACGACGAAGGTCTCACGCTCGCCGAGATCGGCACCATTTTGGGTGTCACGGAAAGTCGGGTCTCGCAGATTCACACCAAAGCCGTGCTGCACCTTCGCGCCCGTCTCGCCGCAAC
>JANLPB010000039.1:0-4989 GCA_031366885.1 Ilumatobacteraceae bacterium | reverse complement strand
CAACCGTGAGGGCAGCGTCGACAGCGTCGGACAGGTCGACATAACCAATTGCGCCATCAGTCGAACAGATGACCTGCGCCACACCGCTGTTGCCCTCGCCGGCTAGGGAGTCGGCTGGCCACACGATTGTCGAGTCGGTGCCCAGCTTCCAGACGCCGCCGGCGTCTGTGCCGACCGACTTCTCCAGGAACTTGGTGAAGTTGCCGGTGGTGCCGCTGCTGTCGCTGCGGTGCACGACGGTGATGTCGAGATCCGGCAACGTGGCATCGGGGTTCTCAGCGGCGATGGCCGGGTCGTTCCAGTTGGTGATGGTGCGCTGGAAGATGTTGGCGATGGTTGCCGGGGTCAGCGACAGCGTGTCGACGCCACTGACGTTGAAGCTGACGGTGATCGGAGCGACGACGGTCGGGAAGTAGAGCACTTCGCCACCCTTGAAGCCAGCGATGTCCGCATCCTTGATGACGCCGTCGGTGCCGGCCCAGTCGACGATCTGGTCGGCGAGGTCTTGACGACCCTTGCCGGAGCCGCCGCCGCCATAGTTGATCGTGACGCCACTGTTGGTCTCGGTGAAGGAAGCAATGGCCTCCTCGTAGAACGTCTGCGGGAAGGTGGCGCCCGACGCGTTGAGCTCGGCCTGCAAGTCTGCGGGTGCCTCAGTCGTATCGGCGGTGGCAGCCCCGGTCGTGGTGGGAGCGGCGGTCGTGTCGGTGCCGCCTGCGACTGTGGTGACCGGAGCCTCTGTGCTGGTGCTCGTGTCGTCGCTGCCACATGCGGTGGCGAGCAGCGAAAGTGAGGCGATGCCGGCGAGTACGAATCGCCGATTGGTGTTGTTCACGTGATGTTCTCCTGGGATGGGGGGTATCAACATCCCGCACGGTAGAGAACCCAGGTAACGCGCTTCAGGTGAGCGAGTGAACAGGAGGTGAACAGAGGACAAACGCCCGACCAATCACGCCTTTTGACGGTCGTTGACCCACTGATTGAAGCGCGCCTGCGCATCGCCCTCGGAGAAATCGCTGGGTCCGAGGCGGTGCCACACGCCCTCCGCATCCAGCTCATGACACACGATGTCGTCGGCCAGATCGAACTCGAACACTTGGTCCAGCCAGTCGCGGTGCTTCGGATGCGTGACCGGCACGAGCACCTCGACGCGCCCATCCAGGTTTCGGCCCATCCAGTCCGCACTACCGATGAGGAACAGCGGGCTGTCGCCTTCCCCGTGCTCGAAGCGGACGACCCGCGAATGCTCGAGGTAGCGGCCGAGGATGCTGCGCACGCGTATGTTCTCGCTCATGCCCGGCACGCCGGGGCGCAGGCAGCACAGGCCGCGCACGAGCAGGTCGATCTGTACGCCGGCCTCACTGGCCCTGTAGAGAGCGTCGATCATCTCTGGATCTGCGACCGAGTTCATTTTGGCGGTGACGCGACCTTCGCTACCGAACGACATCTCGTGCTCGATGAGATCGATCAGTTGATTGCGCATGTCGCGGGGGGCGACTACCAACGACTGGAACTCCACCGCGCGGCTGTAGCCGGTGAGGTGATTGAACAACTGCGTCACGTCGGAGCCAACCGCGGGATCGCAGGTGAGGAAGCCAACGTCTTCATAGAGCCGGGCGGTCTTCGAGTTGTAGTTACCCGTGCCGATGTGGCAGTAGCGACGCAGTCCGTCGTCATCCTGGCGAACCACCAGCGTGGTCTTGGCGTGCGTCTTCAACCCAACCAGCCCATACACCACGTGCACGCCCGCGCGTTCGAGCGCCTTCGCCCAACCGACGTTGGTGGCCTCGTCGAAGCGAGCTTTCAGCTCCACCAGCACTGCCACCTGGACCCCGCGCTCGGCGGCGCGCATCAGGTTGCGGGCAATCGGGCTGTCGCCACCTGCGCGGTACAGCGTCATCTTGATGCTCTGCACCCGCGGGTCGTCAGCTGCCTGCGCAATGAAGTTCTCGACGCTGCTGGCGAAGCTCTCGTACGGGTGGTGCACCAACAGCGCCCGCTCGCGGATCACCGAGAAGATGCTGCGGTCCTGTGCCTCCGCGCGCAGGATGCGGCCGGCCGTGACCGGGGGCCACGCCGTGTCTTTCAGCTCGGGCATATCCAACGCGTGTAACTGGAACATGCAGGTGAGGTCGAGCGGGTTGCGGTGCACGGTGACATCGGCCATCTCAACATCGAGCTCGCGAACCAGCAGTTCCAGCATCTCCTCGCTGATTCCCTGCTGCACTTCCAAACGGACGGCACGGCCGAAGCGGCGGCGGCGCAACTCCATCTCTACCTTGGCCAGCAGATCGTCGGCCTCCTCCTCCTCGAGCGTGAGGTCGGCGTTGCGGGTGACGCGAAAGACCGCGTGCTCCTCCACCACCATGCCAACGAACATCGTGTGCATCTGTGCCGCGATGATCTGCTCGACCGGTACGAACCGCTTGCCGTCGGGCAACGCCACCAGGCGCGGGAAGACGCTGGGCACCTTCACCCTCGCAAACCGGCGCTCGCCAGTGTCGGGGTCGCTGATCATCGCCGCAAGGCTGAGCGCCAGATTGGAGATGTACGGGAACGGGTGCGCTGGGTCGACGGCAAGGGGGGTGAGCACGGGGAACATGCGCTGCTCGAACGCCTCGATCAGCGGGCGATGATCGGCCGCGTCGAGCGAGGCCCAATCCACCAGTTGCACACCGTGCTGCGCAAGCTCGGCCAGCAGGTGATCGAGCACCCGCTCCTGGTCGACCACGAAACGGTCGGCCGTGGTCGCGATCTCGGCAAGCTGCGCCTGCGGCGATGAGCCGTCGTACGCCGGTTGTGTGACGCCCGCGGCTACCTGGTCTTTGAGGGCGGCGACCCGGACCTGAAAGAACTCGTCGAGATTGGACGAGCAAATCGCACAGAACTTCAGCCGCTCGAGCAGCGGGACGCCCATCTCCTCGGCCAGTGACAGGACGCGCCGATTGAAGGCCAGCCAGCTCAGTTCACGATTCAGCAGGCGCTGCGACATGCGACGACCCTACCGGCCGACCGCTTCGTCAGCTTTCGATGCCGTTACCCAGATCCCACTCAAGTGAGATGCGCTCGCGCTCGGCGTCGCGCACAATGCGCTCGCGATTACGACGGAACTGCGGGTCGTCACGGGGGAGGAGGACGAGGCGGGCAAGTGCGCGAGCTCGGAACTCGTCGATCACGGTGCGGTCGCCATGGTCGAAGTAGATCTCCCAGTGGGGCGACACCGGCCCGAGGTACACGATGCGTGCGTGTGCCCGCGGCGGCTCGATAGCGATGTCGGTCATGGTGCTGCTCCTGGCCGGTGTTGAGACTCGCAGCGCTAGCGGCGAGACGGCTCCGGAAGTGTAGCGGCCGGTCCGGCAACCCCGACTCGCACCGCCGAACCGGCAAAGAAGTGACTTTTCTGACGAAACGTGTTAAACATTCGCTCGATTTGGGAACCAAACCACCAGCTGTGGCGTCTATTGCTACAACTGTGGTGCGGCGCTCAGGTCACTGGGCTTCGTGCGGGCGCACCAACCGAGCCGTGAACCCCCCGTTCGCGGTGTACAAGGAGACGCGCATGAACACGAATCTTTCGGTCACCACGAGGGCGCTCAACGACAATGACGCCACGTCTGTTTGGATGAGCAAGGGCAACTGCCGCAACTATCCGCCGGCAACCTTCTTTCCCAGTGATGGCGTAGGGGTAGATCGCGCCCGCAAAATCTGCAACGGCTGCCCGGTGCTGGACACCTGCCTGGAATACGCCCTCGAGAACCGCATCGAGCATGGTGTGTGGGGTGGCTGCAGCGAACGCGAGCGCCGCCGCATCATCAAGCGCCGCAAGGTGGCCGTGTAAGTCAGCGGTCGCTCTGTCGGTCTAGGGCGCCAACTACCGAAGTGCACGAAAACTGAAAGAGCGCCGGCACCCCGAGGGGCCGGCGCTCTGTCGCGAATTCGGTGGCTCAGCTGTCGGCGTCTTCAGCAGCCTTGGCTGCTTCCTTCGCCTTGTCGGCTTCCTTCGCCTTGTCGGCTTCCTTCTGGCCATCGGCCAGACCGTCCTTGAATTCCTTCTGTGCCTTGCCGAGGTTCTTGGCAAGCTTCGGCAGCTGCGAACCGCCGAACAACACGAGAACTACGACGAGGATGAGAACAATCTCAGGAGGGTCCAGGAACAGGAGCATGGCAGCGAGGGTAGCACCCAGTCGCGGTCATGCGCATGTCGCCCAGCGCCAAGTTGCGGTTACGCGGTGCGGCGGGCGGCCTGGGAACGCTGGCGGCGCAAGCGGCGGCGCTCACGCTCGGACAGCCCGCCCCATATGCCGAACTTCTCGCCATTGACGAGTGCGTACTCCAAGCAGTCCAACCGGACGGTGCAGCCACGACACACCTCCTTGGCCTCGCGCGTGGACGCACCACGCTCGGGAAAGAAGAGATCGGGGTCCACACCGAGGCAGTTTGCCTGGTCTTGCCAATTGGCTTGTGGCTCTGACGGAAGTTCGTTGTGCATCTGGGCTGGCCTCCTGCGCTTTAGGCCTCAGCAGTGGTGCCACTTGCGACACCCCTGTAATTACATGAGCGTCATTCTCCCCTACCACACCACCTTCGCGCAAGGGGGGATTTGGAAAGACTCTGACAAGCCCCTTCGCGCGATCGTTCGAGTCGCGAAGCTCTCAACCGACAGCAGGGCACGGGACGATGACAACCAGACCCACCATCCACGATGAGTAGCCAGGAGTATCCGCGTTCGCGCTATTCAATTCCGCCACCGAGATGTTGTACCGCGTCGCAACTATCGCAGGAGTCTCGCCGTCCGCGACCGTGGCATGCCCGGCGGTGCACCCAAGAGCGGTCGGCGCGGTGGTCGCCTGTGGTTCGGTGGACCAGGGCGCGGCACCGCCGCTCACATCACCAGATTGAGTCGACTCGCACGTGGTGAAGTACCGATATCCGAGGTCCTCGCCGTCCACTTCGCTCGGGTCCCAACACCGCATCGGTTCGCCGGTCACT
>JANLPB010000035.1:0-14950 GCA_031366885.1 Ilumatobacteraceae bacterium | reverse complement strand
GTGGGCTCGGCGAACTTCGAGGCCGATCTACTGGAGCGCGTGCGACGTGGCGATCCGCCGGACCTTGCCCTGCTGCCGCAGCCGGGTTTGCTGCGCGCCTTGGCCGAGGACGGGCTGGCAATGCCATACGACGGCGAGTTGGAAAGCGCAGCACGACGCGATGTCGACACGCGCCTCGTCGATCTGGTGACGGTCGACGGGCAGGTGTTCGGCTCCTGGTACTCGGTGACGCCGAAGAGCCTCATCTGGTACTCGCCACGAGAGTTCAAAGATCGCGGCATCACACCGCCGACCACCTGGGACGAACTCGTAGCGCTCACGGACGAGTTGGTGGACAGTGGCACCGCTCCCTGGTGCCTCGGCGTGCGCGATGGGGGCGCAACTGGATGGGTGGCCACCGATTGGGTGGAGGATCTGGTCCTGCGTTTCGCCGGCCCGGAGACTTACGACGCGTGGGTGACGCACGACGTGCCCTTCAGCGACCCGAAAATTGCCGATGCGGTCGATCGCTTCGGCACCATCGCGCTGAGCTCGACACGCGTCAACGGCGGCAACCGCGCTGCTGTCGAGTTCACCGTGCAGCAGTCCGCTCGTCAACTGCTGGGTGCCACACCCGACTGTCTGCTGCACCGCCAGGCCAGCTTCCTCACAGACTTCTTGGACAGCGAAGTGAATGTTGCACCCGATGGTGACCTGTGGGTGTTCCCGCTCCCGGGGCCCGCGGGCGGTGCGTCGTCGATGATCCTCGGTGGGACGTCTATCGCCCGCTTCGTCGATCGGCCCGAGGTGCGTGAGGCCGCCGCCTACCTGACGACCACCGATGCAGCCGCGGCCCGGGCACCTCTGGGCGGCTTCATCTCAGCTCTCGATTCGTTCGACAGCGACGAGTACCCAGCTGAGCTGAACAGGACGATCTCGCGCTGGACACGCGAGGCCGAAGTGCTGCGCTTCGATGCGTCGGATCTGATGCCGCCAGAAGTGGGCGTCGATGCATTTTGGAGCGGCATGACTGCATGGTTGAGCGGGGCCCGCCTCAGCACGACGATGGCCGCGATCGATGCCGCCTGGCCCGAGGTAGCTGTCATTCTGCCTGTGTCCGATGAGGAGCGAGGGTCCAGTGAAGGGTGACGAGAGGCCCCGTGGGCCGCTGGGGCCGTTTCTGTATCAGCACGGCGTCACGCGTCTGCGGCTGACGGACGAGCAGCGTTCGAGGATCGAGGACGGGCTGTACGAGCGGGCTCGAATCGGTGGCCCCAGCACTCGTAACTTCCTGGTGCTCAGCATCTTGTCCAGTACCATCTCGGCGCTCGGGCTGCTGTTGGACAGCGCTCCGGCCGTCATCGGTGCGATGTTGCTTGGCCCCTTCATTGTTCCGTTGCTCGCTATCGCCGGCGCGCTGGTGCAGGGCTGGGGTGGCCGTCTCGTGCGGGCCCTCGCGATGACCGCGGTCGGCATTGCACTCAGCGTCAGTAGTGGTCTCTTTGTCGGCTGGGTCGTCAGCACGAACCTGGAGACCGGCAGCCTGCCCACGCTCTTGGCCGCAATCGCCCAGCCAGGGCTGCTCGACCTGGCGATTGCCCTCATCGCCGGCGTCGCCGCGGGCTACGCGACGCTGCGAACCGAGGCCGGCGGCGCCATGTCGGGCGTTGCTGTGTCGGTCACCATCGAGCCACCACTTGCCGCAATCGGATTGTTTCTGGCGGCGGGGAATCACCCCGCCATGCGCCAGGCGATGCTGGCGATGGTCACCAACTTCGGTGCGCTCGTCGTCGGCGCGACATGCGCCATGGCCTGGTGGGGTTTCGCCGAGAGCAGCACACGGCTGCCCGTGGCGAGAACCCGTTTGCGGTGGGCGCTCGCGGCGTGGGTACTGGTGTTGGCCATCGTGGCGGTGCCTCTGACGCTGTACTCCAGGCGAGTGGTCAACGACCAGCGCTTCGAGGATGTTGTCAGCTCAACGGTCGCCGAATGGGACCCGTCCGTGCACATCTCGTCGGTCGACGCCAAGGTGCGCGACGGAGTTGCCACCGTTGCGCTCTCGCTCACGGGCCCGCGCCCGCCGGAGCCGGCGTGGCGGCTTGCGGAGATGCTGTCGGAGCAACGCGGGGTGAAGGTGACGGTGGATGTGTCGTTCGTGTTGGCCACCGAGGACCACGCCATCGCAACGCCGTGATGGCACGATGGGCGCATGCGATTCTGGCCCAGCCACTGGCACCCCGAGACGTGGGTCTGCTCGATGCGTGGGCATGTCACGCCCGCGACCGACGCCGTGACCATCGGTGCTGGCGACGCGGCGGTCGGTGTTCAGCTCGCTGACGGTCGCCGTCTCGCACGGTGCCTGCGCTGCGACATGTGGATCGAGCACGCTGCACCCGCGGCCGTCGACGCTCGTTGGGAGGCGTTGCCACCCGTCGACGAACTGGTCAAGCCGCGTCGTGGGAAGCCACTCAACGAGGCGATCCTGATGCGGCTGATCGCCATCAACAAGGGCACCCATGCGGCGTTCTTCACCGCGCTGGCGACGATGCTGTTGCTGCTCGAGTCCAACTTCACCCGCCTGCACGACTGGGCGCAGGGCGTCGTCGATGGACTCAATTCCCAGATCCGTGATACCGGGCAGGGTGCCAGCCAGAGCTGGCTCTCGCGTCAGATGCGCCACATTCTTGACCTGCAACCGGGCACCGTGCACGTGTTGCTGGCCTTGGCGATTGTCTATGCGGTCATCGAGTGGGCGGAGGCGATCGGTCTGTGGAAGGAGCGTCGTTGGGCGGAGTATCTGACGGTGATAGCCACCGCCGGCTTCTTGCCGTTGGAAATTCATGAGCTGCTCGATCGCGTCACCGTGGTGCGCGTCGTGGCGTTGGTCATCAACGTCGCTCTCATCATCTGGCTGGTCACCGCCAAGCACCTGTTCGGTGTGCGCGGCGGGCCGCACACGTTGCACGAATCGGTCGATTGGGACCAGATACTGGCCACGCCGACGCCCGCGACGGGCCGCCGCGCGAGTTCGCCCTAGGCCGCGTCACACGACTTGTGCGGTACGAATCACGTTGACCGTCTCAAGCGCAGCCAGCGCCGCGTCGGCGCCCTTGTTGCCGGCCTTGCTGCCGGCGCGTTCCAGCGCCTGCTCCATCGTGTCCACGGTGAGGATTCCATTGGTGACCACAACGCCTGTGTCGTGCGCGACGCGGGTGAGCCCGGCTGCGCTCTGGTTGGCGATCACCTCGAAGTGATAGGTAGCCCCGCGCATCACAGCGCCGAGGGCGACGATCGCGTCGTAGCGGCCGGTTGCCGCCAACGCCTGAGCGGCCATCGGAATCTCCCATGCGCCGGGCACCCACACCGTGTCGATTGAGTCTGGCGCAGTTCCGTGGCGGGTGAGTGCATCGCGAGCGCCCGCCTCCAGCCGGTCGACGATCAAGTCGTTGAAGCGACTGCACACCAGTGCGACGCGCACACCAGCCCCATTCATCTGTCCGTGAAACGTGGTCATACCAGTACTCCTTTGAAGTTCGCAACATTGCGGTAGGCGATGAGATCGGCAATCGAGATGAGGGGAAGTGAGTGGTCGCGGGCGAAGTCGATCAGTTGTGGAAGGCGAGCCATCGACCCGTCGAGCTGCACCAATTCGCTGAGCACGCCGGCGGGCGATCTGCCGGCGAGGCGAGCCAGGTCGACGGCGGCCTCGGTGTGGCCGGGCCGTTCGAGCACGCCACCGGCGCGGGCGCGCAGGGGAAAGATGTGGCCCGGTCGGTTCAGCTGAACCGGCGTTGTGGTGGGGTCGGCCAGTGCCCGCAGCGTGGCCGCCCGATCTGCGGCCGAGATGCCTGTGGTGGTGCCCGCGGCAAGGTCGACAGTGACGGTGAACGCAGTGCGGAACTGGTCGGCGTTGGCGGCTGGTGGCACCATCAGCGGCAGTTCGAGTGCATCGCACGTGTCACCTGGAAGCGCAGCACAGATGACGCCGGAGGTGTGGCGCACGAAGAACGCGATCGACTCAGGTGTGGCCGCGTCGGCAGCCATGATCAGGTCGCCTTCGTTCTCGCGATTCTCGTCGTCGGCCACCACCACGATGCCGCCGGTTGCGAGGTGAGTGAGGGCGGTGTCGATGCTGTCGAAGGGGCTCATGTCGCGAGGCTTTCCACGACGCGGCCGACCAGCAGCCGTTCGACGTACTTGGCCAGCACGTCGACTTCGATGTTGACTCGGTCGCCCGGTCGCTTCGCACCCAGCGTTGTGACGTCGGCGGTGTGCGGGATGATGGCCACGGTGAAGGTGTCGGCGGTGGGCGCCACCACGGTCAGACTGACGCCGTCGACGGTGATGGACCCCTTCTCGACCACGTACTTCATCAAACCCTGCGGAATGCGGACCTGCAGATCCGGCACCGGTTGCACCACTTCGCCGACGCCATCCACGTGGCCCTGCACCAGGTGGCCGCCGAGGCGATCGGCCAGCCGTACCGAGCGCTCGAGATTGAGCGGCGAGCCAACGGCGATTCCGCGCAGGCTGGTGCGCGCCAGCGTCTCGTCGCTGACGTCGGCCTCCCACCACCCGTCGCCCTGCGCCACCAGGGTCAGGCAGCAGCCGTTGACGGCGATCGAATCGCCCAGGCGTACGTCGTCCAACACGACTGTTGCCGCAATGCGTAGGCGCGTGCCTTCGAAGGCCGCAACGCTCCCCATCTCTTCCACGATTCCCGTGAACATGTGCAGTCCTGTCCTCTCGTTGCCGGTTCGCTGCGAGGGGTGTGCAGGAGTACGGCAACGCGAACAAGACGGCTGAGCCGCCCGTCCGAAAATGGACATGGCGGCGCGACCGAATCGCATACGAAACCCTGCTCCCATCCGGACTATGACCGTCGGCCTCTGGATTACACAGAGTCGGCCACACACACGCCACTTGCGAGACGTTTGTCGTGTGCGGTTCGCGGGCTTTCACCGCCGATAGGGAATTTCACCCAACCCCGCAGGGGGTTATTCAGTTGTCAGCTGGCAACGGTACCGCCGCGAGGGTCAATTGGCGATAGAGCTGGAGGTAGGCGGCAGCGGCGACGGACCAGCCGACGTCGCGGGTCATCGCCCGCTTGACGACCCGCTGCCAGGCACCGCGGTCGCCAAACAGGTCGCACGCCCGCTCGATGGCGGTGGCGAGCTGCTCGGCATCGACCGGGCTGAACTGAAAGCCGGTGGCCACCCCATCGCGCAGTGCCGCCTCGTTGGCGTCGATCACCGTGTCTGCCAGACCGCCGACGCGGGCGACGACGGGCAACGTGCCGTAGCGCAACCCGTAGAGCTGGGTGAGCCCGCACGGCTCGAACTGGGAAGGCACGATGATGGCGTCGGCGCCGGCCTGCAACCGGTGCGAGAGCGGCTCGCTGTAGCCGATGGTGACGGCGACCTCGCCGTGGTGCTCCTCGGCGGCACGGCGGTAAAAGTCCTCCAGCGCGCGGTCGCCCGTGCCAAGCACGGCCAACTGGGCGCCGCGAGCGACTAACCGGGGAAGAGCATCCAGGAGGAGGTCGAGACCCTTCTGGGTCGTGAGCCTGCTGACCACGCAGAACAATGGCGCTTCCCTGCGAACGGTGAGCCCCAGCTCTGTTTGGAGTGCACTCTTGTTGGTGGCCTTCGCCCCGAGTCGACGTACCGAGTACGGAGCGACCAGGGCGGGGTCGGCGGCCGGATTCCAGACGGTGTTGTCGATGCCGTTGGCGATGCCGGTGAGGTGGTCGGGTCGAGCGCGCAACAGGCCGTCGAAGCCCATGCCCTGGTCCGGGGTTCGGATCTCGCGTGCGTAGGTGGGGCTGACCGTGCTGAGGTGGCTGCCCCACAGGACCCCAGCCTTGAGGAAGCTGAGATTGCCCCAATACTCGATGCCGTCGGGCGCGAGCGCGTCCGCGGGCAGGCGAAGGTCGGCGAGCGTCGCCGCATCGAACAGACCTTGGAACGCAAGGTTGTGGATGGTGAGCAAGGTGGGCGGCGCGGGCGCCCTATCGAAGTGGAGATAGGCCGCGGTGAGTGCCGCCTGCCAGTCGTGCAGGTGCACGAGTTCGGGTTGCCATGTGCCCAGTCGGCCCAGCGCAATCTCGGCGCCCACCCACGACAACGCACCGAAGCGGCGGTGGTTGTCAGGCCAGTCGTTGCCCTCAGCGTCGAGGTAGGGGCCGCCACCGGTACGCGTGTAGAGGTGCGGCGCCTCCAGCAGCAGCACCTGCAAACCGTCGGCCGTGCGACCCGCGCTGAGGGTGCCGCTGCCCCCGAACAGGTTGGGAAGCGGCGCAACGTTGCGGACCTCCGTCAGCTGCTCGCGCACGCCTGGGTAGGCGGGCAGCAGCACTCGAGCATCCACGTCGAACGGCGCGAGGGCCAGTGGCAACGCGCCCGTTACATCAGCCAGGCCGCCGGTCTTCACCAACGGATAGCACTCTGGGGTGACGAAGAGGACCTTCACGTCGAAAGACCGTAACTGATGGACGCGGGCGTGCGAGCGACGCGGTACATTCCGGGCATGGCCGAACCCAAGGTGCTCGTGATCGTCCTCGCTGGTGGAGAGGGGAAGCGCATGCTGCCCCTCACGGAGGACCGCGCCAAGCCAGCCGTGCCGTTCGGCGGCAGCTACCGCATCATCGATTTTGCGCTGTCGAACTTCGCCAACTCGCGCTATCTCAAGATCGTGGTGCTCACCCAGTACAAGAGCCACAGCCTCGACCGCCACATCAGCCAGACCTGGCGGTTCAGTGGTCTGCTGGGCAACTACGTGACGCCGGTGCCGGCGCAAATGCGCCGCGGTCCGCACTGGTTCGCTGGTTCGGCCGACGCGATTTATCAGAACCTGAACTTGATCACCGACGAGATGCCCGACGTCGTGTGCGTGTTCGGTGCCGATCACATCTACCGCATGGACGTCAGCCAGATGGTCGATCAGCACCTCGCTTCCGGCGCTGGCGTCTCGGTCGCCGCAATCCCCGTGGGCTACGAGGAAGCGAAGTCGTTCGGTGTCATCGAGGCAGATGAGGCGGGCAAGATCGTCGCCTTCCACGAGAAGTCGCCGAACCCGCCAACCATCATCGGCGACGACACTCGCTGCCTGGCCAGCATGGGCAACTACGTGTTCAACACCAAGACGCTCATCGACATCGTCACCCCTGCCGGGCAGGACGACCAGCACACTGACCTGGGCGGCCACATCATCCCTGCGCTCACCGCTGCCGGCGTGGCGCACGTGTACGACTTCTCCAAGAACCTCGTGCCCGGGCAGGACGATCGCGAAAAGGGCTACTGGCGCGACGTCGGCACCATCGACTCGTACTACGACGCCAACATGGACCTGCTCTCACCGGTGCCGGTGTTCAACCTGTACAACGACCAGTGGCCGGTGTTCACCAGTCACCAGCCGCTGCCGCCGGCGAAGATTTCGCGTGGTGCCGGCGGCGAGCCGTCGTACGTCGATGGCAGCTTGCTGTGTGCGGGGTCCATTGTGTCGGGCTCGCATGTCGAGCGCTCGATCGCCTCGCCCGGCGTGCGTGTGAATCACGACGCACACGTCACCGACAGCCTGCTGTTTCCCGGTGTCGTGGTCGGCCCGGGTGCGCGCATCAATCGCTGCATCGTCGACAAGAACGTGACCATCCCCGCGGGCGTCCGAATCGGTTTCGATGCCGAGGCCGACGCCGCCAGATTCACTATCAGCGACCACGGCATCGTCGTGATTCCAAAGGGCTACGTCTTCTAATCGCGGACGGGGCCGGGCTCGGCGTTGCCCGGCGCACTGTCGGGGGCGTCGCGGACGTCTTGTGTGGAAACCGCTGGCAGCCAGTGCGGCCGCGATCTCGGCGCGTTCACGGAAACGAAGCGTCGAGTCGGACGTCATGACGTCGCCGTCGTCGAATCGGTAGGAGTGGCGGAACGAGACCATCGGCAGCGACACGTCGGTGAATTCCACCCAACTCTCCACGAAGCCGACACCTCGATGTGATTGCGTTCGATCGATTGGTTGCTGTCGTTGGGTTGTACTTCTCGTCGCTCGTGCGGTTAGTTCCACAGGTGGTGTGTGGGCGGTGCGCCGCGTGGGGTGGAGTTGGTGCGTGTGCCGTCGTAGGTGGTGAACATGGCTTCGCCGTTGGGCAGCAGGTCGATGGTGATGTTGTGTTGGTGCACATGGTGGTGATGTCTGGAGCACAACAGGATCAGGTTGTCGTATTCAGTTTTGCCGCCGCGTCGCCAGTACTGGATGTGGTGGGCGTCGGTCCACTTCACGGGCCGGTCGCAGCCGGGGTAGCGGCAGCAGCCATCGCGGGCGGCAATCTGTTTGAACAGTCGTGATGGCACGGAGCGGGTGGTGCGTCCGAAGCCGAGTGGGGCACCGTCGGCGTCACGCAAGATCACGTGGATCCGGCAGTCGCACAGGTAGGTGTCCGTGCACGCTGGTGACATGGGTCGTTGGGTGTCGACGTTGACGCCTTCGGGTCGTTCGGTGACCACGGTGGAGACGTCCGCGGACAGTGTCACGTTCGGCAGGTTGCGGGGGCGTTCGCTGACAGCATGGTTTTTATTGAAGAACGCGGCGATGTCGAACAGGGCGTCACCCTGGCGTTCCGCAGTGGTGCGGGTCTCGCCCTTGCCCAGATGGGTGAGTGCGGTATGGATGGCTTTGTCGAACTCTGTCCCGGCTGCTTCGTTCAATCGGAAGGTGCCGTGAGTGACGTCATCGAGTGTGGGGCTGTAGGTGAGCTCGTTGGGGCGATCCAACGGTGGTGCTTTCTCATCGAGTAGTGCGTCAGCACGGTGTACCCAATGATTCACAGCCCGCACTGTCTGGTGGATGTCGAGTTCCTTCAGAGTCTCGACAAGACCTTCGTCGGTCTCGTTCAGGATCTCGGTGTACTTCGCCTTCCCAATGCGGCGAGCGACAGCGATCTGCGACGCGGACAATGAGCCGTCAACAGCGGCGTTCGCGAAGACAGCGGATTTGTTGAGGAACCTGCCGGTGGCGAGCAGTTCACCGGCGCGTTGGGGTGTCATGCGCAGATGGTGACGCAGCCAGGCGTTCATTGAGACGGTGCCGTCGGGCCCGAACGCTCCTGTGGCTTCGAGATGGGCGGCGTTGATGGCAAGCAGGGCTGCCTGTTGTTCGTGTTCGGCGGCGGCACAGGCGAAGTCGTCGATGCTGAGCAGCGTTCGTGCTGTCGGATCGCCGATCAATGTCATACCCACTACAGTACATGTGTTCGTGCGGCATTCCGAGCCGTGAACCCATGTTCCGTATGCCTTTCAGCGATATCAGAGCTCGGTGAATCGCCTTGAGAGATGCGCTCACAGTGACCGGTCACCCAAATCTGAAAGAGGTGAACCGGAGCAGCGAAGCCGGGCAGCACCAAGCCGAACCCGGACAGCAACCCCGAACACCTACTCCGTAGAAGTCGCGTCGATAGCCCCAGCAATAACGATCTGGCGGAAGTCGGGGACAGCGGACTCTTCGGCGGCCAGCGTGGTGCTCACCCGACCGGCGAGGTTGCGGTCGTTCATGATCGCCCTCGCCACCGTCGGGCCGAAGCGGCCGCCGACACCGATCTGACCCGAGGCGACGGCTGCGATCAGCGCGCTCGACACCTTGGCCGCGACCGGCTGCACCTTGTCCCAATCGACCTCGGCAGCCATGGTCTTCACCGACTGCGCCGCGTCCGAGCCGCGGGCGCTGGTCGCTGCCCGAACCTTCGCCCAGTCGACGCCGCGCATCGCCTCGGCCACCTCCTCAGCCTGAGCTTCCTCAGGCTCAGCCGACGCCTGACCGGCCTCGAACTCAGTCCTCAGATTCCGTGCGAACTGACTGGCTTTCGCCGTCGCGGGTTTCACGGCGTTCGCCAAGCGCGCTGCCGTGCGACCAAGTCCGTGAGCCGTCATGACGCTAAAGCTACGCACGAATGGATAGAACGGGCGACACTTGGTATGTGACAGGACGTGGCACCCATCCAAAACCTGTTGAGCTCCGAACGATGAGCATGTCGACACCCACCGAGCACACGAACCGCGAGGCGCCATGGGCGTCTTGAGGGCCATGCGTGCCCGACCGGTCGACATTGCAGCTGATCTCAACGACCCAACCGGCGACCTCCTGCGCCGTGCCGGTCGGGGCGATCAGTCGGCCTTCGCCGAGCTCTACGACGCACTCTCCCCCCTGGTGTACGGCGTAGTGCTGAAGGTGGTGCGAGACCCCTCGCAGGCCGAAGAGGTTGCCCAAGAGGTGTTCGTCGAACTGTGGCGGCTTGCCGCCCGGTTCGACGGCACCAAGGGCAGCGCGAAGACGTGGGCCGCGACGCTGGCGCACCGTCGGGCAATCGACCGGGTGCGCAGCGAGCAGGCATCGCGTGTTCGTCAAGATCGCGACGCCAACCAGACCGTCCGCCCCGAGCGCGACGCGGTTGCGTCGGAAGTGGAAGCGTCGTTCGAGCAGGTGCGTGTGCGGCGTGCCCTGACGCAGCTCTCCGAACTGCAGCGCGAAGCTGTGGAGCTGGCCTACTTCGGTGGCCATACCTATCGAGAAGTGGCGGTGTTGCTGAATGTCGCGGAAGGCACCGTCAAGAGTCGCATTCGCGACGGAATGATCCGGCTACGAGATGAACTTGGAGGTGAGTCATGACCGATATCGACGTCCACCATCTCGCTGCCGCATACGCGCTTGACGCCCTTGATGACCGTGAGCGCGCTGCGTTCGAGGCCCACTACGGGTCGTGCGACGTCTGCCGTAACGATGTGATGGAGTTCCGCCACACGCTGACGCAGGTGGCCGACTCGTTGGTGGCACCGCCACCGCTGTCGCTGAAAGACAAGGTGATGGCGGAAGTGGCGGCAACCCGCCAGCTATCCCCTTTGGTCGCACCCGTCGTCGCTCTCGACGAGCGGCGGCGAGCCCGTTCCCTGGCGACGATGGCCGCGGTCGCCGCCGCCATGGTGATGATCGTCGTCGGCGTCGTCTCGTTCCGCGGCGGTGACGAGACCGACACCTTCGCCGCCGACCTGGCCCACGTCATGGAGCAGCCCGACTCGCAGGTGCTCAGCCTGGCAAACCAGGGCGGCGCCGAGGGAACGTTCAGGGTCGCCTGGTCGAACAGTCTCGGCCAAGCGGTGCTGATGGGCGAAGACCTGCCGACCACGCCCGACGACAAGGCCTACGAGCTGTGGCTCATCACGCCTGATGCGTCGATGGCGATGTACGTACTGGACCCGGCAAAGGACGGCAACGTGCACCGCACGTTGAAGGCGCCAGCGGACCCAACGGCCTGGGCCATCACGGTCGAACCCGCTGAGGGTTCGCCGACCGCCACCGGCGACATCATCTTCGTCGCCAACGTGTAACTGGCTAGCGTCGGCTGCATGGCAACTGGGTTGGATGAGTCGGTTCGCGCGCGACTGATCGCGCACGCGGCCCTTCCGTTCGAGCAGGCGACGCTTCTGCCGTCGAGTGCGTACACGGACCCGGCGGTGCTGGAGCTGGAACGTGAGCGCATCTTCGCCAGCGAGTGGCTCTGCGTTGGTCGCACGATGGACGTCCCAACGAATGGCGATTTCGTGACGCGCGAGATCCCGTCAGCGAACGGCGACCATCTGCTCTCCGTGATCGTGGTGCGCGGCGACGACGGTGTGGTGCGCGCTTTCGCCAACGTCTGCGCTCACCGGTGCGCGACCCTGTTGAAGGGTGACGGCGCGGCCGCTCGAATCACCTGCCCGTATCACGCGTGGGTGTACCGGCTGGATGGCCAGTGCATCGCGGCGCCGTACATGCAGCAGACCCTGGAGGTTGACGGCTCGGCCTTCGACCCGGCCAACCATCGACTGACGGAGTTGATGAGCGAGGTATGGGAGGGCTTCGTCTACGTCAGTCAGACTGCTCAGCCCACGCCGCTTGCGCCGAGAGTGGCTGGCCTGGCCGACGTCGTCGGTCGCTACCGCATGGCCGGCTTCGTGACGGTCGCCGGCGGCACCGACGTGTGGGACACCAACTGGAAGTGCCTGGTCGAGAACTTCCTCGACGCCTATCACGTGTTCAAAGTTCACAGGAGCACGTTCGCCAAGGACAGCGACAGCACCGCCAACACGACGGTGTACCCCGGCGGCGAGGGCTACACATATCACGTCGCCGTCGACGACCCGGCCAGCACATATGGGGTCGCCCACGCGACCAACGACACGCTGGATGGTACGTGGCGGCACAGCACCGTGCTCGCTGCCACTTATCCAACTCACGTCGTCCAACTCCAGCCCGATTGGCTCTGGTACCTGGTGCTCAGCCCGCTGAGCGTCGGCCAGGTCCACATCCGATGGTCGCTCGCAATCGCGCCGGAGGTGTGGAACGACTCGTCGTTGGACCGCGAGCCGTACCTTGCACGCATCCTCGATCTGCTCACCGCGGTCAACGGTGAGGACCGCCCGGTGATCGAAGGTGTGTGGCGGGCGCTGCACCATCGCGACTCGCCGCGAGGCCCGTTCAGCTACCTCGAACGAAACGTCTACGACATCGACCGGTACGTGGCGACTCGGCTGTAGCCTCTTCCACGTCGCTGACAGTCACGATGCGCCGCGGAAACCTGCGGCCCGGACGTCAGACGGTTACGCATACGGAGTGCAATGGCTGAGGTACGACAACTCGAAGCGGCTATCTGGTCCATCGCTGACGGTCGCGACGCGCCCGACGATCTGGCGTTGTTCGAGAGCAACGAAACGATGTCGTTGGCCGTTCTCGACCGCCTCATTGGTGACGCCGAGGAAGACCTCGCCAACGTGCGTGGCATCTCCGGCGAGGAGCGCGACCAGGTGGTGGCCGACTTCGCGGACACGCTGAAGAGTCTGCACCGCACCGCTGCACGGTTGAAGCCGCTGCCGCCATCGCCGATTCTTGCCGAACTCGACGACGACGACACGATTTCGTGGGAGTACCTGGAACCCGGCGAGATTCAGCTGCAGGCCTCCTGGGCTGAGGGTCGTGTTGTCGTGTGGGCCGCCGGTCGTGGCACCGATCCGGCCGATAACGATGCGCTTGCAGACCGGTTGCAGGCAGTCGACGGACCGCCGCACGGATGGGAAGTTCACCCCGGAGTGGCACTCCCGAACGGCATGAAGGCCGAGGCCTTGTCCATCCCCATGCGCGGCGCGCTCGGGTGGCTGGTGTCGGTGGGCGGCACAACGGCACCCGACGGGGTGGGCGCCAGCCTGCAATGGCTGGGCCGGGTTGCAGTCGAGGGTGTTCGGCTCGCCGCGCGGGGTGCCATCGTGCCCAGCGTGCGCGTCACCGCCCGCCGCGATGGCCACGGCACCGATGCCGCGGTGCGCTGGATTCCGGCGTACATCAACCGCACCTCGCTGGATGAGCTGGCAGCGGTCATGCCTGCGACGGTCACCGCCGTCGAGCTGGGTGCCGGGCACACGGTGACGGTCTCGATCATCGGTGCCGTCGTCGATGCAATCATGAACGAAGCCGCTGAGCGCGTGGAACTGAAAGCGCAGCCTCCCGCAGCGCGCACCATCACCGATCTTGGCGATTCGCTGCTCGCACGCATTGACGGCAACCCATTCCCGGCCGACCCCTCGCTGGCCCGCGACATGTCACGGCGGTTCGACCAGTGGACACGTTCGGTTACCGACACCGGGCACGTCCGCCTGGTCGTGCAGCTCGATCCTCCGGGCGTCGGCGGCGTGTGGCTGATGTCGGTCCACGTCAAGCAGGCCAAGGGCAAGACGGTTCCCATCGACGAAGCGTTGCGCGCTCCCGACGGCGGGCGCGGTGCCCTTGCTGAGTGGACCCGGCTGGGTCGCATCTTTCCTGCGCTGGGTCGCGCCGGGGTCAAAGCGCGTGGCCAGCTGGCGCTGAGCCAGGACGAAGCGTGGGACTTCCTGACAATGGTTGGTCCAACCCTGGCCACCACCGGGTTCGATGTTCGGGCACCGCTCATCTCGCGTCGCAAGGCAACGCCTTCGTTGCGGTTGTTCGCGGAGGAATCCGCCAGGTCGGTCGTCGGTGCGCATCAGTTGTCCAACGTTGCCTGGTCGGTCCTGTTCGACGATGTCGAGCTGTCGGCGGGAGAAGTCGCTCGTCTGGCCAAGCAGGCCCGCCCACTGGTGCATTCCCGCGGCAAGTGGGTGGAGCTGGATCGCGTCGATCTGGAGAAGGCCGCTGCCGCGCTGGCCGAGCGTGAGTCCACCACCAAGATGACGGGCGCGGAGATTCTGCGCCACAGCATGGGGCTCGATTCGTCGGGCCTCGCCGGCGGCATCGTGGTGCAGGGTCAGAGCTGGGCGAACGATGTGCTGCAGCGGGCCAGCGAGGCATCGGCCGCGCCGGTCACCCCGCCAGAGGGTTTCGTTGGCGAGCTGCGTTCGTATCAAACCGAGGCGCTGTCATGGATCGGCTTCCTCGACGCCGCCGACCTGGGCGGGTGTCTGGCGCTCGACATGGGTCTGGGGAAGACACCCACTGTGCTCGCACATCTCGCTCGTACCGCCGGCAACGGCACCACCCTGGTCGTCGCTCCGGCCGCCGTCGTGGGTAACTGGGCCGCCGAGGCCGCACGCTTCGCGCCCGGTTTGCGAGTGCTGGTTCATCACGGCAACTCACGCTCGGAAGCTGACGAGTTCACCGCCCAGATCTCGAAGGCCGACATCGTCATCACGACGTACGCGACTGCGGTTCGCGACGTCGAGATGTTGGCCGCAACCCAGTGGCGCACGATGGTGCTCGACGAGGCGCAGGCCATCAAGAACCCGGCCAGCGATACCGCGCAACAGCTGCGGCGCATCGCCGCCCACACGCGGTTGGCGCTCACCGGCACGCCAATCGAAAACGGTGTCGCCGACCTGTGGGCCATCCTCGATTTCACCAACCCCGGTCTGGTCGGGCCGCGGCCGGCGTTCGTCGCCCAGATGTCGGGCGACAGCGAGTCCGCGCTGAAGGCACTCAACGG
>JANLPB010000359.1:0-31859 GCA_031366885.1 Ilumatobacteraceae bacterium | reverse complement strand
GGCACCGAGGCCGCCTGGGTCGCCCAGGAACCGAGCGAGGTGCGCAACGCCCAGGGCGCGGGCCGACACCACGGGCACACCCACCACGGACGTCCACCCTGCGCTTCCCGTCAGCGACTGGGACCATGGCAGGTTCGCGATCACGCCGACAATCGCCGCGCCGGCAGCCGCACCTGCAAGCTTTCCGGCCACACGCACGGAACCGCCACAGACCAGCGTCGAGAGTGCGAGCAGGACGCCCATGAGGGTCAACAGGAGCGCGAACGAGGGAGCGAACGCGACGACGACGGCCGTCAGCAGTGTCAGCTGCGCCGCCAACCGAAGTTGCTTGCGACCGGCAATCACCACCGACCGTTCGACCGCTTCGTCGAGCCGGCTGCCGGACGTGTCGATGCCGGCGACGCGGCGAAGGTGATGCAGCGCCCACGGTGCGGCCGCATAACACGCCAGCGCCGCCCACCGACCGTTGGCCAACAGCTGAGACGGCAGCGGAACAGCCGCGTACACGACGAGCGCCGTGATGCGCGCCCGTGCTGTCGGAAAGAGCGACGCCGACCGCCACATTCCCAGGTATCCGACGAACAGCAACCCAACGATCAGCGCGGTGTGCAGCAACGCCATGTGGAAAACGGTGGCAACACTGGCGATCGCAAGTAGCACGATTCCCGTGGGGTTGGACGTGGTGCTGCCCAAGCCGTGGCCGGACCAACCCGAGAAATAGTCGCCCAGCATGGTCCGTGGGCTGTGCGGGAACGCGAGGAACTCACCGAAGCGGGGGGCGCCGTTGGTGATCAGATGACGGCTGCCGAACAGCGCGAGCGCACTGACCGCCAACCATGCAAGTGCAGGCGCCGACCCGGCGGTCTGACGCCAACGCCGCTCGGTCGTCGAATCGGGGTCGATGACCCGACTGTCTCGTGATCGCAGGTAACTCGCCAGCCTGGCGCTGCCGCGAACCTGCAATCCGGCAACCTCCGAATCCGGTACCTCGCGCAGTTTCAGCAGTGAGCGCCGACGCGCAAAGAAGCCCGGAGTTCGAGGCACCATTCCCACAAGCGCGGTGAGCGACGCTCCGACCTGGCGGAAACGGCCAGTGAGCACCCCGATGACCGCCTCGGCCAGCGTCACCAACACGAGCTGCAAGGACACCAGTGGAAGACGGCTTGCACCGGTCAGCGTTGCGACCGATCGCATCCGCTGGCGAGCAACCATCGACGCATGGCGCAGGTCGGGACGACGAAGCGGTAGCTCTTCGCGGTGTCGTGCCCGCGCCGCGGGCACGACGAGGACTCGGGCTCCCCCGAGGTGGGCTCGCCAGCACAGGTCGACATCGTCACCGTAGAACTCGATCGTCGGGTCGAACCCCCCAATCGCCCGGAAGAGATCGGCACGAATCAACAGGCACGCCGACGGCACTGCGAACGTGTCGCGCACCGCGTCGTGCTGCTCCTGGTCAACCTCACCTGGCTCCACGATCGGGTCGACTTCTCCGAAGCGATCGACGCCAAGGCCGACATGTTGCAGCACCGACGGGTCGGCCCACGTCACCAGTTTGGGGCCAACGATGCCTGCGTTCGACCGATAGAGCTCCTCGACGAGCAACCGGATGGCGCCCTTCTCCGGCGCGACGTCGTCGTGGAGGAAGCAGAAGAACCCGTTGTCGCCCTCGACGAGACGCAGCACCTCGTTGGCGACGGCGCCGTAACCCGGGTTGCCCTCGACCGCACGAACGAAGGCCGTGGGGACGCGATCTCGGATGCGTTCGGCCAGATCATCAGCCTCGCCGACCACTAAGAAGAGACTCTTGAGGTTGCCGTAGTCCTGAGTTGCCACCGCATCGAGCACTTCATCGAACCACAGCCCGGGCTGGTGTACCACCATGACGGCCACAACGGGCGGGGCGAGCGATCCGGCGGGTTCCACGAACCGTCGAGGCTAGCGGCGGCCACCGCCCCTGCCAGGTCACCCTCAGTTCAACCTCCCAACAAATGCCCGCTAGTGCTTGCAAAAGTTAGCATTATGCGATATCGTGCTATCACTCCCCCCGCCCACAAAGGACTCCCCCATGGCAACCTTTCCCAACTTCCCCAACTTCGACTTCTCAGGCCTCGACGCCAGCAAACTGGCCGGTCTCGACGAGAAACTCGTCGGCGCCGTGCGCGACGCCGCCTACATCACCATCGGCTTCGGCGTCCTCGCCTTTCAGCAGGCCCAGGTTCGCCGCCGCGAGGTCGTGCAGGGTCTCGCCGATCGCTTCGGCACCAGCAAGACCCAGATGGACGAAATGCTCGCGACCGTAGAAGCACAGATCGCCAAGCTCGACGAGCGCTTCGATGCGCTCGATGCCAAGCTGGACACGGCCGTCGTCAAAATCGAGGAGCGTCTGCCAGAGCAGGCCGCCGCCCTCGTCGGCCAGGCACACGATCTGGCCAAGGCAGCGCGCAAGCAAGTGCGTGGCCTGATCCGCACCGCCGCCTGAGCAGCAGCGCACGCCGCGGCGGCTACGAGAAGTAGCCGCTGACGTCGACCAGTACGTGCGTCGCAGTACTGGTCGCGATACACCAACGACCGGCTTGGTCGTCGGCACCGATGACCGCTGACGCGGCATTCGCCGACGGCCAGGTCTGCACCACCGACACTTCCGGCATGGCAGCCACACACGGGTGAACCGTGAGAAAGCCCACAGCCGACGGCGACACCGCAGTGACCTCGGCGATCACCGCTCGCAACGACGTGGGCGACGGGAGCCCGAGGGTTCCGGCCAGTTGCAGTGCACGGTTCGAACCGGCAGCGAACGCTCCCGACAGACCAATGTTGTTGCGGGTGTCGAGTGCGCGAACCGGTGTGATCGCATGAAACTCGGTGGTCGCGCCGGCCCCGTACCATCCGCTCAGGTCGACGAGAAGGTGCATCCCTGTGCTCACGAAGACACACACCGCTCCCGAGGTACTGAGTGCAACCTCGACATGATTGGCGATGTTGCCGCCGCGCACCACGTTCAGAGAACTGACCTGTGGCACCTGCTGCGAACACGGGAAGACCGTCACGAAGCCGGCCCCAACCGGGTCGACAGCCTGAACGCTCAGCGCCGCGCCGGTCGCGCCGATGGGCGCCATGCCGGGAGCTGTGCCAGTCACCGGAATCGTGACCACGGTTCCCTCGCTCAGGCGGTTGCCGGAGCGACGGGAGTCGAACAACCGCGACGGCGATACCGGTTCAAACTTTTGGCCGGCCGACGGCGCGTAGGAACCGAACAAATCGACGAGCAGATGCGTGGCACTGTAGGTGTAGATGCAGAACGTCCCGTCCGCTCCGAGCGGGACGACGCTCGCGCCGGCAATCGTGCGGTTGGCGACTGCCTGCACGACTGATGCGGTGGGCCGGTCGACGCCGCAGGGGTACGCCGTGACAAAGCCAGCAACCGATGGCTCGACCGACGTCAGGTTCACCGCCACGGCCGTCGCCGAGGCGTCGAGCCCGGGATCTACGACCAGGGTGCATCCGGCCGCGACGGGCTGAGCCGCAGTGCCGATGCCATTGCGGGTGTCGATCAAACGAACTGGATCGATCGGTGTGTAGCGAGCGGCGCCAGCAACTGGCGGGGCCGACCCAACGACCGGCGCACTGCGACCGGCGCAGGCGTCGATGGTGGTGGCAGTCGAGCCGCGCACGTTGAACCAATTCGACTTGAGGCCGAACGTACTCTTGAACTGGTCGCCCGTGCGGGTGACTGACCCGACCGAGCCGGTGATCTTGACCGAAGTCACCCGTCCGCCCCACTCGCCCAGACCATTGCGAGCGAGCACGGTCAGACTGACAAACGTGCCGATGTCGGGATACTTGGCGGCGATCGCGCTACCGGTCAGGGAAGTCGACCAGTTGTAGTTCGGGTTGAGCGGCGTGGAGTCGCCGGCGTCGATCACCGCAGGGAAGGGCACAAGCCCGCCCGGCCCTGCGCTCGTCCAGCCACCCGAGGAGGCGGCGAACATGGTGAGCGCGATCGGCCCCGTCGCCGACGAGATCCGACGCACGACCCCGGCAGTCGCCTGAACCGCTGCGTCGGTGGCCGGGTGCTCCACCGCAGTGAACGACGTGGAAGTCGCCGAGGGACGCGACGCCGCACCGATGTAGTACTGACAGGTCAGGTCGCAGGTTCGGGCATACGAATAGCGGGTCTCGGCGAGCCCGAAGCTGCGCGCTGCCACGGCTTGCGCCTGCAACGCCTGCGCGCCGCGACCCCCACCCGCGGTCGCCCACCCCGGCGACATCTCCTTGGCGACGACGGCTCGCAGATACTGTTCGATCGGCACCTCGTTGACGGTGCGGTTCTCGCCGTCGGTGCCGTTGACGGCACGGATGAGTCCCCGGTACGAGCGGACGGTGCCACCGGGCTCGCAGGCCGCCGCCAGATCCGAATAGTTCGTCGTTGCGGAGGAGTCCACCTGGGTGCGAATGGTCACCGTGGCCGCCACAGCCGGCGCAATCATTGTCCAACCAGCGGCGACCGGGTCGCCATCTCCGGACGGGCACGATTGCACATCACTGCGCGCCCACACCGAGTAGACCACGGCGGATCCCGGCGGCGACACTTCGCGAGCAACGACCGACCTCCACGGCCCACCGGGGACGCCATCGACCAGCAACCCGCCGGTGCCGCTGACGACGGCCGTCTGCGCGTTGTCGAGGTTCATCAGCCGTACGGCGATGGTCGTGTCCGCGGGCACGGTGCCAGCGACCGTGCCTCCGTAGTAGTGCTCGAGGATCTGCGTCGCGCTCCAGCCGCTGTCGACCGCGTAGCCGTACGCGCCCCACTGACTCATCCCCAGACCATGGCCGTTGCCGTGTCCGTCGAGGGTCACAGTGGTGTCGGCGGCTACCGAAACTGATGGCGCGCCCAAGGTCGACATCGTTGACCCAAGCATCGCGAGGAGGCCAACTGCGACACGGGAGACAGAACAACGCACAGAGAAGTATCGGCGCCGCGCAGCTCAACTTGACCGCGGGCGGCTCCTTGCCTACCTTCTGCCCGCTCAGCGAGGTAGCCTCGTCCACTTGGTGGAACCCTCCGACGAACAGCCCTCTCCCTCTCGCGTGCCCCTTCCCGAAGGCACCATTCCCGTTGGTGTCGGGCTCCTGGTGGCCGGCTTTGCCAGCTTTGCGTTCCTCCGAGTCGGGAAGAACGCACTCGGTGGCGATGAAGCGTTCGCCCCGGTGCTTTCGCTGTGGTTCGCCACGTTCGCGCTCGCCCCCGGCTTCTTCCTTCCGCTCGAGCAAGAACTGGGTCGTGCCATCTCGGCGCGCAGAGCGTTGGGCCAAGGCGCCCGGCCGGTGGTCCGCAAGGTCGTGCTGCTCGGCGTGGGCCTGGCGACCATTGTGGTCGGGATCATTCTTCTGGCCAGTTCGTGGATTACCGAGTCGTACTTCGGCGGCGATTGGGTGATGCTGGTCGCGCTCGTGATCGCGTTCGCCAGTTATGCCCCAGTACATCTGGCGCGGGGCATCGCGAGCGGAAGCGGCCGCTTCCGCGCCTACGCGGTGGTGATGGGCGCAGACGGTGCCGTGCGCGTCATTCTGTGCATCGTGCTCGCAGTCGTGGGCATCAAGACCGTCGGCCCGTACGGGATGGCCGTCGCACTGGCGCCGCTGGCCGGTTTCTTCTACGTGTACGCCCGCGGTCAACTTCGAACCGACGACGGGCCGCCCGCCACGTGGCATGAGGTCACGCCCAACCTCGGCTGGTTGCTGCTTGGCTCGGTCTTTGCGGCCGGGCTGGTCAACGCCGGCCCCGTCGCCGCGAACCTGATGGCGAACGACAGCGAGAAGGAACTGGTGACGCAGTTCGGCTACGCCGTACTGCTCTCGCGGATTCCACTCTTCCTGTTTCAGGCAGTGCAGGCAGCGCTCCTTCCTCGCCTCGCACGCCTTGCCGCACGCAATGAGTTCGAGGAGTTCCGCAGCGGGTTTCGCAAGCTGATGATCATCGTCCTGGCAGTCGGTGCGGCTGGCGTCGTGGGCGGATTCGTGCTCGGACCATTCGTCATCGAGAAGATGTATGCCGTCGAGATCAGCAGCCGGACACTGGCGATGCTGGCTCTGGGCAGTGCCGGCTACATGGTTGCGCTGGCGTTGGCGCAGGCAGTCATCGCGCTGAACGGGCACGCGCTGGTGGGGGTTGGCTGGGGACTGGGGATGGCGGCGTTCGTCCTCGTCACGTGGCTGAGCAGCGACGATCTCTTTCGACGAATCGAGTTCGGTTTGGTGGCGTCGTCAGTTGCGGCACTCATCGCGTTTGCGATTGCGTTGCGTTTCAAGCTGCGCAGCGGCTCTGTGCCCACCAATGAGTCGATGATGGAAGCCATCATCGACATGCCCTTCGAGAGCTGAGCCCTCGAACCTATCGAATCTTGGCGCCCTCGATGGCGAGGTCGTTGGCAACCATCATCTTGACCAGTTCGGGGAACTGAACTTCGGGCTCCCAGCCCAGCTTCTCGCGTGCCTTCGACGGGTCACCGATCAGCAAATCGACTTCGGCGGGCCGGAAGAACTTGGGGTCCTGACGAACGTAGCTCTGCCAGTCTTCGATGCCGACTTCGGCGAATGCCAGCCGCACCAGATCCTCGATGCTGTACGCCTTCCCGGTTGCAACGACGTAGTCGTCGGGGGCGTCTTGCTGGAGCATCTTCCACATCGCCTTGACGTAGTCGCCGGCGAAGCCCCAATCGCGCTTGCTGTCCAAGTTGCCGAGCACGATCTCCTGCTGAAGGCCGAGATGGATGCGAGCAACCGAATTGGTCACCTTGCGGGTGACGAATTCGAGCCCGCGGCGGGGGCCTTCGTGGTTGAACAGAATGCCGCTGCAGGCAAACATGTCGTAGCTCTCGCGATAGTTGACCACGATGTCGTGCCCGAACACCTTTGCGCAGCCGTAGGGCGAGCGGGGGTGGAAGGGGGTCCTTTCGGTCTGCGGGGTTTCGCGGACCTTGCCGAACATTTCGCTACTGCTGGCCTGGTAGAAACGGATCGGGTTGTTCCGCGCTCCGCCCACCATGCGAATCGCCTCGAGCATGCGCAGCACGCCCAGGCCGGTGATGTTGGCGGTGAGCTCAGCCTGGTTGAAGCTGAGGGCGACGAACGAAATGGCGCCGAGGTTGTAGACCTCATCGGGCTGGCTGTACTCCAACGCCTTGACCAGCGACGGAAGATCGGCTAGGTCGCCCGGCACGGGCTCGACGTACGGGAACTCGTCGCGCATTTGGACCATGCGCGGATTGTTCTGGCCCTTCACCATGCCGAACACTTCGTACCCCTTGCCGTGAAGAAATTCGGCGAGGTGCTGGCCGTCCTGGCCGGTGATTCCGGTGATGAATGCGCGGGGCATAGTCGTAGCAATCTTTCCGTCATGGCGGCGCCCGCCGTGGGTCGTTGAAGTCTAGGGCACGCGCTCCCATTAGCCTGCGAACGGATGTCTGCGCTGCGAGTGGGGTTCGATGCCAGCCCGTTGTACGGGCCGAGGACCGGAATCGGCTTCGCGGTCGAAGCCATGCGCGGCGCATTGCGTCAACGCGACGACGTGGAACTGGTCGAGTACGTGCTCTCGCTGCGTTCACGCCCCGCGCCGCCCGTTCGTCGGCTACCGATGCCGGCCGTCCTCGCGCACCACTGCTGGGCACGCGCGAAACATCCGCGTATGGACCGTTGGCTCGGCGATGTCGACGTGGTGCACGGCACCAACTACGTCGTGCCCCCCAGCCGGTTCCCTCGTGTGGTGTCGGTTTATGACTGTTGGTTTCTGCGCCATCCCGACGACGCCAACCCCGCAGTAGCCCTGGCCGGCAAGGTGCTTCGGCGAGCGGTTGCAAGTGGCGCGGTGGTGCACGCCAGTTCCCACGCCACCGCAGCAGCTGTACGCGAGTCACTCGCTGGAGCCGACGTCCATACGGTGTACCTTGCGCCGCTGCCGCTCCCCGCGCCGCCACAGCTGCCGCCGATCCCCGAGCTCCACGGCCGGCCGTACGTGCTGGCCATCGGCACGCTCGAGCAGCGCAAAAACCTGCCGCGCCTGGTGGCCGCATTTGGACAGGTTGCTTCGCTCGAACGCGATCTGCACCTCGTCCTGGCTGGCGGCGACGGCGACGACAGAGAGGCAATCAACGAGGCGGTGGACGCGCTGGGCGAGCACGCCAACCGGGTCATGTTTGCCGGCCGGATCGACGGGGCCGTCCGGTCGTGGCTGTTGCACCATGCGACGGTGCTGGCGTACCCCTCATTAGACGAGGGCTTTGGGTTCCCGCTCCTGGATGCGATGCAGGCGGGAGTACCAATCGTGGCAAGTTCAGCAGGGTCCATTCCGGAGGTCGCCGGCCAGGCGGCGTTGTTGAGCGAAGCGACCGACGTTGCAGGTCTTGCAGACAACCTGCGCATCGCAGTCACTTCTCCCTCCGTACGCACACATCTGGTCGAAGCGGGCACGGCGCAGCAGGCCCGCTTTTCGTGGCAACAGTGCGCCGCCGAAATGGCCGAGCTGTACCGTCGAGTCGCCGTCAGCAGCGGCACGGGCGATTCGAGGCAGCGATGACAATGGTGAGCGTGATGTGCGGGGGCGTTGGCGCCGCCCGATTTCTGAGGGCTCTCGCGGGGGTTCACCCAGGCGAGCGAACCCTGGCTGTGGTGAACACAGGCGACGACACGGTGATGCACGGACTGGCAATTTCGCCGGACATCGACACCGTCACGTACACCCTGGCTGCGGCCATCGACCCCGAACGCGGGTGGGGATTGCGCGATGAGACGTGGCGGGCAATGCAGGCGCTGGACCGGTACGCCGCTGTCCGGCCGCTGGGCTCAACTGCCGCGCCCACATGGTTCAACCTCGGCGATCAAGACCTGGCCACCCACTTTTATCGCACGGCACGTCTGGCCGAGGGTGCCACGTTGACCGAGGTGACTGCCGAAATCGCCACCGCGTGGGGGTTGCCCCAACACCTGATTCCGATGAGCGACGATCGGGTCACGACAATGGTGACATTGCTCGCGGAGGGCATCGAGGTGCCGTTTCAGGAGTACTTCGTACAACGGCATCACTCGGTGCCGGCGACCGGCGTTCGATTCGACGGGGCGGAGGTCGCCCGACCCACGTCCGCAGCGCTGTCCGCATTCACCGACAGCGAAGTAGTTGTCATCGCCCCATCGAACCCGCTGGTGTCGATTGCGCCGATCCGCGCGTTAGTCGGCATCGATGCCGTGTTGTCGGCACGGCGCGACTCAGTCGTCGCCATCTCCCCCATCGTCGGCGGCGCCGCGCTCAAAGGCCCCGCTGACCGAATGCTGGAAGAGTTGGGCCACGAAGCCTCCGTCGTCGGCGTTGCACGCCTCTACGCAGCCATCGCCGGAACCTTGGTCATCGACCCCATCGACGCCCACCTCGCTGCCGACGTCGAGGCCGCAGGAATGCGGGCGCTCATCACCCCAAGCGTGATGAGTACCCCCGATATCGGCCACGAACTAGCCCGCCAAACCCTCGCCGCCGCCCGCTGACGACGGAGCGACACCGCACGCGAGTGCGGTTAGCGGCCGACGCCGCGGAGGCCCACACCGAGTTCTGTCCACGGTGCCCACGCGAGGTGGATTCGGGCACGCGTGGGCGCCACTGCGAAGCGCGAGACGTCGTGCGCGCGACGCGGCGACGTCGCGGGTTGGCGACCGTCCGGGCCGGCCATCAGAGCCCACAGGTCACGGATTGACGTGGCGACGCCGGTGCCGACGTTGACGATGAGACCGCTGCCTTTCAACGCGGCGCGCACCAACGCATCGACGGCGTCGTCGATGTAGAGGAAGTCGCGTGTCTGGCGACCATCTCCATGCAGGATCGGTGTGCCCCCATCTCGCAGCGCTTTGTCAAAAGCAGCCACAACACCCGCGTCGGGACGCTGACGCGGCCCGTACACGTTGGACAGCGCCAGCGCCGTGAACTCCACCGCGTGCTCCTCGCGGTACACCGTGAGCAGTTCGGCCACCGCACGAGTCACCACACCGTGCACGCCCACCGGGTTCCACGGTTGGCTCTCCTTCACCGGTTGGTCCTTGCTGGGCACGTCGCCGTACAGCGTGAGCGCGCACAGCGCCATGACGACCTTCACGTCACCCACCAGCCGCGCTGCCTCCAACACAGCCAGGGTGGTGCGCATCGCGTCGCCCGCACAGATTTCAGCGGGCACGCCTGGCGCAAGCACTCCGAGGTGATAGATCACCGCTGGACGACGCATCGTCACCAACGCCTGGAACTCCTCGGCGCCGGCGTCGAGAGTGTGGATTTTCAGGTCGCCGCCCAGTGAACGTGAGTTCGCCAGGTTGGCGAGCGAGCCGGACGACAACAGGTCGACGACGTCGACCGTGTGCCCCTCCGCCAACAGGCGCTCTACGAGGTGCGAGCCTATGAAACCGGCGCCACCCACCACCAGCACGTTCACGCGCTGGTCGGGCCGGCGCTTGGGTCTGGGCGGCGCTCGCCGCTCACGTGTTCCTGCGCGGCAACGACGCCGTCGGCACCGAGAACGCTGTCACGCACGACCGCATCAGCGCCGACATGGCCCATGACCACCGAATCCGCCACCACGGCTCCGTTCTCGACGACTGCGCCCGGAAGCAACACGGAGCGCGTGACGGTTGCGGCCCCGACCCGCGCGCCAGCGCCGACTACCGAGTGCTCGATCGCGGCCGCCGAATCGACAACCGCCGCAGCGTGAACACCCACGCAGCGGTCGTGACGGCGGCCGCCAGCCAGTACATCAAGGTTGGCCTGCAGGTACAGCTCCGGGCGGCCAGTGTCGACCCAGTAGTCGTCGGTGGCCATCGCAAACAGGCCACGTGCCTCCACCACCAGCGGGAATGTGGCACGCTCGATGGACACCTTGTGGCCCAACGGAATGCGCTGCAGCACCGACGGCTCGAGCACGTACGTGCCGGCGTTGATCAGGTTGCTCGGAGCGGTGCCAGGTGCAGGCTTCTCGATGAAGCGCTCGACACGACCGTCCTCGTCGATGGCGACTACGCCGAAGGCAGAAGGGTCGGGCACACCGATGAGGTGGAGCGTTGCCTCCGCCCCGTGGTCGTTGTGGAAGCTGACCAGTTGCGACACATCGAGGTCGGTGAGAATGTCGCCGTTGACCACGACGAACGTGTCGTCGATACCGGCAGCGTCGGCGGCGAAACGGATGGCACCGGCAGTATCCAGGGGCTCTGGCTCCACCGCGTATCGCAGCGCAACTCCGGCACACTCGCCATCGGGGAAGGCCTCGATGAAGGGCTCGGGCTGAAAGCCCAACGCAAACGTGACCTCCGTGATCCCGCTGCGGCCGAGGTTCGCCACCAAACGCTCGATGATGGGCACGTGGCCGACCGGCAGCATTGGCTTGGGGATCGACAGGGTCAAGGGCCGCAGACGGGTACCGAACCCGCCGACGAGCACGACCGCCCGCATCAGCCGCCGGTCGTGGTGGTGGCCGCCGCAACGGTGGTGGCGGCGGCGGCAACGGTGGTAGTCACTGCCGAATCGCCCGTCACGGTCGTGGTCGTCACGGTCGTGGTCGTTGCCGACGTGCCGGCCCCGATGACACCAAGTTCGGAGAGCTTGGCGGCGGAGTCGGGCTTGGCGATCTCGGCGTCTCGAGGCACCACGGCGATGGCGAAGACCATGCCGTTGTTCTTGAAACGAAGGTTGCGGAAGTCGGTGACGTTGTCGAAGAACTCGCCGCTGGTGTAGTCGTTCCACACCCGAACCTTCAGAACGGCCTCTTCACCCTCGCACGACGTGCCCTTGAAGACGTTGTCGTCCTTGATGTCCCATGAGCGGGGCTCCTCGGGCATCTGCGACTGTGGCAGAGCCAGCTTCGTGTCGGTCAGCGTGATGTCGTACACGTCGAGAAACACGCCCAGCTTGGCGCGGCCGCCGGTGTTGCCACCGGTCTGCGCGTGGTAGTGGATGATGCCGTCGCCATTCGTTCCGGTGGCCACTGCCGTCAGATCGCCGGTGGAGGCATCCTTGTCGAGTTCTGCGGAGGAACCGGTGAGATTGGGCAGCCACTCATCGCACACCTTGATGCCATAGGCGATCGACCAGGCATCGGTGGGTTGGGGTGCGCCGGTCTCCACGCTGGGTAGCGAGATCTTGGCATAGGCAACCAGCGCCACCATTGCGACAACGGTGGCAACAACGATGGCAGGGAAAGTGGTGCCGCTGGAGAAGCGGACCTTTCTGCCCTTGCCTCGCGATGCGAGTTTGGCGACTTTGCGAGCGGACGATGACGTAGCCACGAGGGTGCGAGGTTATCTGCTGGGCGCACCAAAAGTTGTTCAGCGGTGCCGAGAGAGCAGGGACCTGATCAGCCGCTCATAGGCAACCGCAACCGCGTGCGGCGAGGCGGCCCTCAGGACCCACTCGCGACCGGCGGCACCCATGGCGCGGGCAGCGGCCGGGTCGTCGAGCAGCGTTGCAAGGCCTCGCGAGAAGGCCTTGCGATCATCGGGGGCGACGGCAATCCCCCCACCGCTTGCCGTGAGCATGCGCGGCACCTCCGTGCCGGCGTCGATAGCGGCCAGTACCGGCCGCCCGGCCGCAAGGATGGAATAGGTCTTGCTGGGCACGCTCACGCGACCGAGTCCGGCCTTCAGCGGCACCAGATGCACGTCGCCGGTGGCCAAGACCTCGGGGACCCGCTCCTTTGGTTGGTAGCCGCTGAAGCGCACGTTGACGAGGCCCCGCGCGAGTGCCTCCAGCGACGCCCTTGCCGCACCATCTCCATTGATCAGAAAGGTCGCCTCGGGGAAATCGCGAGCCGCCTCGACGACCATTTCCAATGATTGGGAGAAACCGACATTGCCGGCGTACAACACCACCGGCCCGGCGCCGATGCCGAGTTCGCGACGTAGTGCCGTCATGCGGTCCCCAGGCTGGATCAACTGAGTATCGACGAAATTGGGAATCACGTGAACGCGGTGACGTCGGGCTGCATTCATCTTGCTGGCGACGTTGTCGCGCAAGTCGTCGCTGAGCACCGTGACAGCGGCCGCACGGTGGTAACTCACGCGCTCGAGCCATTTGGCGATGGCAATCACACGTCGGTTCGTGATCGCACCGGTTTCCACAGCAGCGTCGGGAAACACGTCCTGAATGTTGAACACCAGTGGTCCCCGACGCACGAGGTGAGTGCCCCAGCCCGTCAGCCCCATCGTCAGCGGAGGCGACATCGCGATCACCGCGTCGACTCGACCTCCACGCAAGGATGCGAGGCCGGCGAGGGCGCTGAATCCGGCAAAACCGGCTGCCCTGCGAACCAGATTTCGCTTGTCGGTGCCCGGGAACGGATGCACCCTCGTCACTGAGCCCCACGGCGTTGCCTCGCGCCTGACCAACGTGCCGGCAAAGCCGGTCTCGATGCGATGCTCTCGATACCAGGGCAACGCGGTCACGACGTGCAACTCGTGCCCAAGTTCGGCCAGCTCGGTGACGATCCGCGTGATGACCTCACCGGTCGGCGCCGTGTCGGGCGCAAAGTGAGGGCAGAGAACGGCGATCCTCAGCGGACGTTCATTGGTTGCGTGACCGCTCACCATGCCAACGCCTTCGCGTAGGTGTCCGCCAGTGCAGCGCCGCTCGCCGCGGCGGTGAAGTCGCCCGCCCGAGCATGACCTGCCGTCACCAACTCCGTGCGGCGGCTGCGCACTTCGTCCAACACGCCCGCCCACGCGTCAGGCATCAGCGGGCGCACTAGACCCGCGTCGCCGACGATCTGGGGCATGCATGTGGAATCCGCACAGACAACAGGTGCGCCGAGCGCCATCGCCTCGATCAGCGGGGCGCCGAAACCCTCGTACTGGCTGGGGAACACCATCGCTTCGGCCATGGCCAGCAGTCCGTTGCGATCCGCTGACGACACGCGACCGAGGCGCCGAACACGGTGATCGGTGGTTGCCGCGTCCGCTTCGGCATGCCCCTGGCCGCCGATGAGGACGAGCCGCAGGTTCGAATCTGTCCAATGATCGCGCATCATCTGCACGAGGAATCGATGATTCTTATGGCGGTGAGTGACGGCCGGATACACAATGATCGGGCCATCGCCCAGTTCGTAGCGTCGCCGTAGTTCCGCTGGCGGAGTGACGTCGGCGAGCAAACCAGGCTCCAGGCCGTGCGGTACGACGGTCACACGTTCGGATGCGACTCCGTACGCCTCCATGACTGTCTCGCGCACGTACTCGCTGGGCACCGCGACCATGGCCGCGCGGCGCACAGACGCCGGCACGACGGCCGCAAGGTACGCCCGCTTGACACGTGAGAAGTACTGCGGGAACGTGCGGAATTGCAAGTCGTGAATCGTGAGTACGTACGGCCGTCGTGCCCCCAGCGGTGCGGTACCTCCACCGTGGTGGACGAGCGCGGCGCCCGCGCTGTGGCGGCGCAGCCAGGTTGCCTCGCCAGCAATGCGCCGCACGCGCTGCGAGCTGTCGAACTCGGGCTCGACCATGTTGGCCGCCGCTGCCAGTTCAGGGTGCGCGGCACCGAGACCGCGCGCCGCTGCGACCGTTGGCTGCCACCTCGGCTCGGGCTGCTCAGCCAGACCCAGCAACTGCCGTACGAGGTATTCCTCGGAGCCACCAACCCGGCCGGGCACGCACCACAGCATGTTGACGAGAACGCTGGGGAGGCTCAACCGGCCAGCTCCCGGTAGGCAGCGGCAGTGAGCGAGGCCGTCGTGGACCAACTGCGCCGCTGTGCACGTGCGAGTCCCTTCGCCGACAGCTCAGACCGCCGACGACCGGCCTCGTCGATACCGCGAGCGATGTCGGCCGGCGACATTGGGTCGACCAAGACGGCTGCATTCCCGGCCGTCTCCTCCGTGGCTGTCCCTCGGCTGGTGACGACCGGGGTTCCTTGGGCCATCGCCTCCAGCACCGGCAAGCCGTATCCCTCGCGCTCGCTCGGGTAGCAAAACACTCGTGCCCCGCCGTACAGACCCGACAGATCCTCGCCGGGCACGAAACCGAGAAAGCGGACGTGATCGCTCTCGCTGACGCCGTTCTCCCCCCAACCCTCCGCGCCCGCAACCACGAGCAACGGCGCATCTCGAAGGTGAGCCAGCGCCGCCAACAAGCCCTTGAGGTTCTTGCGCGGTTCGACGGTGCCCACGAACAGCAAGTACTCGTCGGGCAGTCGATACAGGTGGCGGACGCGCGCAATCTCGCCAGCATCGGCCCGCGCCGTCTCGACGCCCAGCGGCACCAATCGCAGGCGTTCATCACCGACACCCGCTGCGACACAGTCGTCCATCGTCGCCTGGCTGCAACACAACACCAGATCCGCACGCCGCTTGATGACTTCCAAGCTCCGACGAAAGAGGCGCACGCCGTGACGGGTGAACTGGCTGGGATCGTGAAGGAAGGCGAGGTCGTGCAGGGTGACGACCAATTTGGCGTTGGTCGGGCATGGAATCAGAGTCGTGGCATGGGCGATGTCGACCTTGCCGGTTGCCTTCTCCACCTTCGGCCATTGACCGTAAAGCCACGATTCGTACAGCCATGGCGCCGCAACCGGCAAGTGTGCGACCGGGATCGTGGGCACCCAGGGTTCAGGCGGCAAGTGACGGTGTCGACCCGCGACACCAACCAATCGAACATCGTTGTGCGGCCCCAGCGCCTCCGCAATGCGCAACGCGGCGACCCCGGTACCACCGGGGACGCGATGCCAACATTGTTCAAGGGTGTACGCCACTCGCACACACCCCATCATGCCCCGGCGAGTCGTATCATCGTGGCCATGACTGGTTTTTGGACTGACCGCAGCGTCGTTGTCACCGGCGGCGCTGGCTTCCTCGGTCGCGTTGTCGTCGAAAAGTTGCGCGCATTGGGGGCCGTGGTGGATGTGCCGCGAAGCGCCGAATACGACCTCACTCAGCCGGGCGTTGCAGAGCAACTGTTGGCCGACATCACTCCATCGCACGTGATCCACCTTGCTGCCCGCGTTGGCGGTATTGGCTACAACCAGGTTGCTCCCGCACCGTTGTACCTCGACAACCTGTTGATGGGCACCCACGTGATCGAGGCAGCGCGTGCCACCTCGTCGGTACACAAGACGGTCCTGCTGGGAACGGTGTGCTCCTACCCCAAGTTCACGCCGGTCCCCTTCCGCGAAGAAAGCCTGTGGGACGGCTACCCGGAGGAAACCAACGCACCGTACGGCATCGCAAAGAAGGCGCAGCTGATCCACGCGCAGGTCAACCACCAGCAGTACGGCCAGCGCTTTGCGTACCTCATCCCCACCAATCTCTACGGTCCCGGCGACAAGTTCCACCCATCCGTCAGCCATGTGATTCCCGCTCGCATCAAACGCTGCGTCGAGGCGGTCGAGCAGGGCGAACAGAAGCTCGATGTCTGGGGCACGGGTACGGCCAGCCGCGAATACCTCTACGTGGAAGACGCCGCCGAAGCCATCGTGATAGCGGCAGAACACTACGAGGGCGTTGAACCGATCAACCTCGGCACCAATCGCGAGATCACTATTCGCGAGACGGTCGAAACGATCGCGAAGATGGTCGGCTACGAGGGCGAGCTTGCGTGGGACCCAACGAAGCCAGACGGTCAGCCACGACGCCGGGTCGATCCTGGTCGCGCTGAGGCGCTGCTGGGCTGGCGCGCCCAGATGCCCTTCGAGGAGGGCCTGCGCCGCACGATCGACTGGTACCTTGCCAACCGTGCGGAAGCCGAGCGCGAGCCGTGACGGAGCTGCCGACTGAAGTCACGTCGGCAACCGAAAACTCCCACCACAAAACCGGCGATGGCAGCCGATCGCAGTTGGCCTATGTGGTCGCAATGGCGGTCGCCGTATTCGTGCTGCTGCTGGTGATCGCCCGGCGCTCGTTGTCGATCGACTTCTACTTCGATGAGATGTGGCGATACGACATGGTGCGTGACGCGAGCCCGCGGACGCGAGCACTACTGCATGACACACCAATCCCGCCTGGCTGGCTCTACGCAATGCACTACCTGCTGGCACCGCTTCCAACAGGTCGATCGATTGCTCGGGCGGCGACGCTGATCCCTTCCGCGCTCGGCCTGGCCTTGCTTGCCGATGTGCTGCGGATGGTTGCGCAACGGTCGGGCGTCCATCGCAGTCACGCTCGGCTGATCGCATCCTCGAGTGCGTTGTTGGCGTGCTGTTTCCCGGCCATTGCTGCCGTCAGCGTGTACTTCAACAACTACGGGGTGGAACTGCTCGGCGGCGCACTGCTGATCTGGGCGGCGGCTCGGGTGCAACTTCTCGGCACACGACCGGTGCTCTTGCTGGCCGTGGCGGCAGGGCTTCCGTTGCTCACGCAGGGGGCACTCCTGATGACGCCGGCTCTCGTCGTGCTGTGGCGACGGGGACACATCCCGATCAAGCCGCGTACTGCTGCCGGAGCGGGGTTGGCGGTTGGGGCCACCGCGTGCTTCTCCTGGGCATTCCTCTACCGTCAGCTGCCATCGGGCACCCTGGCCACCTACTGGGACGACGAGCGGTTCGGTGCAGGCGGCGCGCGTTCGTTCATCGCTCACTCGTGGCGTCAGTTCACCGAGGCACTCGTTCCCTCCAGCGATCAGTCGGTCGGCGCGCTCGCCGCCTTCGCCTCGATGATTGCCCTGTGCATCGGCGTCGTCGTCGTCGCACGCGGATGCTGGTCATTTCTGGCCTTCGTCATCGCCGGACAGTCGGCAGCAATCGTGGCCAGCATCGCCGTCTCGTGGCCCTCGACTCCTGTGCGAGTCAATCTGGCGTTCATTGCACCACTCGTCATGCTCATCCCTTTCGGAGCGTTGATGCTGTTGTGGTACTTCCTGCACGGTCACGTCCATGTCAGGCTGGCGATTCCCATCACGTTGGCCGCAGCGTCGGTTGTCACAGTCCCTCTTATCTGGCCAACGGGCATCGCCGCCAACGCCACCTCCCCGACAACATTCGCTCGCGGCCTCACCGACGACCTGCAGGTCGTTGCCGAGCTGAGCGGTTCTCGGGTGGTCGTGGTGAGCTACCACCCGATGTCGCACTGGTACGTCGATGATGTGTTCCGCCACAACCCGCCACACCGAATGGACGTCACCATCGTGCGCGAGACCGCGGATGGCCGCTTGTACACCGACCTCGACCGGCTGGTGCAAGAGGCTTGGCTACCTGGCGCCGAGGTGTGGTGCGTCGTCCCCTACGAAGTCGGCCCGGAGGCCACCGCACAGGCGTGCGCCCTTGGGCTACCAACGCTGACCGAGTTCTATCGAGAACGAGCGAATCGGGCGCTCATCATCGGGTTTCGCCAACAGCCGTAAGCAGCGTCGTCGGCGACTGGCAACGGCCACCAGGACCGGAATCGGCTAGCGTTTTCACATGCGCACACAGCTGCCTCCTGCCGCACTCGCCCGTGATAGTCGCTTTCATCGAATCACCACCGAGGAGCGCTTCGCCGATGAGCGAATGAACGGGGCCGGCGAGGAGCGGCGGATGAACCCCGCCTCCAACGATGTTGCAGACAGAGCCCGTCGGCAGATGCACGGCATCTTCGTTGGCGAGATCCAGGCGATGGAGGGAGCAGGGCGCACGGCGTTCGACTACGGCACCGATGAAACTCCCTTCGCGATGAAGCTCGACATGGCGAGGCAGTGTTGGGACGAAGCCCGTCACGTCGAGATCAGTCTCATGTTGGGCGACCACATGGGCACCGATATCGGCGAGTTCAGCGAAGCCGTCACGCTGTTCGAGGCCGCATGCCACCCAGACCCGGTGTTCCGCCTTGCCGGCGTCAACCGCGGTCTCGAAGGGCTGGCCATCGACGTGTTCACCACCATGCGCAACTTTGCCGAAGAGATGAACGACCCGGTTCTTCACTTCTGCGAGGACTGGATGTTGGCCGACGAAGTGACCCACGTGAAGATGGGCAGCACCTGGCTGCGTGAGCTCACCAAGGACGACAAGGAGCGCCAAGCGCGCGCACTCGAGTTCCAACGCACCGTCGACGGCTTGTTCAACTTCCGCGGCCTGCGCGGCGAGACACGCGATGCGGCCATTCAGCTTGCTCGTAAGTTCCGCGAGATGGCGGGGTTCGAGACCGACGAGATCGACGACATTGCTGCAATGGCCGCCGAGCAGCGAAGCCAGTACGTCACCGCGTACTGATCAATTGCTCGCCACGCGAAAATTGCGGGGCAGGGCAGCGGCGGTTTGCGCCACACTTTGACGATGACGCACCCTGTCTGGCCGCTCTTCGACCTTCGCGTTCACACCCCGCGCTTGGAGCTGCGTTACATCGACGACGAAATGGCCGCTGAGCTCGCCGTCTTGGCGACGAAGGGAATCCACGAACGCGACTTCATGCCATTCGTGATTCCTTGGTCGCTCGAGCCATCGCCGGCGCTGGAACGCAACACGATGCAGTTCTACTGGCGGTCTCGCGCGGAGACATCGGCGACCGACTGGAACATCAACCTGGCCACCCTCGTCGATGGGCAGGTTGCCGGCACGACGGCGTTGATTGCCAAGGACTTCCCCATCCTGCGCCAGTTCGAGACGGGCTCGTGGCTAGGGCGTGCGTTTCAGGGCAAGGGCATCGGCAAGGAGATGCGCATCGCGACGCTGCATCTCGGGTTCATTGGTCTGTCGGGCGAGATGGCCACAACGTCGGCGTGGGACGACAACGGTCCCTCGTTGGGCGTGACTCGCAGCCTCGGGTACGAGGACGCAGGCACTCGCCGTGGGGTCCGCCAGGGTTTACCAGCCTCTACACGCCAGTTCCAGATGTCGCGTGCCGACTTCGCGTCGCGTGTGCAGCGTGACGACATCCGCCTCGTCGGCGTGGACGCGTGCCTCGACCTGCTCGGCCTGGGCACACATACCAACGCCGACACCAGCACGTCAGCCGAACGGCCAGCCCCTCAGTAGAAGGGCAGGTATTGGGTGAGCTCCCAGTCGGTCACACTGTCGGTTGAGAACTCGTTGCCACTGGCTTCCCAACGGGCGATCTCATCCTTGCGGAGGGCGACATAGGCGCGGCTCAGGTCTAGGCCCATTGCCTCGCAGAGCAGCGGGTCGGCCTCGTAGGCCGACACCGCCTCGGCAAGAGTGTGCGGCGTGTGACGGTCGGTGTTGGGTGCCTCGTCTCCGTCGCCCGACTGCGGCGCGCCACAGTCCAGCCCGTCGACGACGCCGAGTAGCGCAGCGTTCAGCATCGCCGCCGCAGCCAGGTACGGGTTGGCGCTCGCGCACGGCATCCGATTCTCGATACGCGCCGCGGGCCCGCGCTCGCAGGGCACTCGGAACGTGCTGCTGCGATTGTCGAGTCCCCAGTTGGCCCAGTACCCGGCGATGATGCCCGGAATCAGCCGCTTGTAGCTATTGATGGTCGGCGCCGACATCGCGGCCAGCGCCTCATGATGCGCGATCAACCCGCCAAGGCATTGGCGGGCAAGCGAGGAAAGACCGTGCTCGCCGCTGGAATCGTCGAAGGCGTTGGGACCACCACCGACGGGAACGAGGGAAAAGTTGATGTGCAGACCGCTGCCGACCATCTCCGCGTTCGGACGCCCCATGTACGTCACGCAGTAGCCCTTACGCGACGCCAGTTCGCGGGTCATTTCCTTACAGATGAACGCACGGTCAGCAGAATCCATCGCCGGGCCGTACTTCATGTTCAGCTCCATCTGGCCTGGGTGGAACTCACCCACCATGCCTTCCAGATCGAGGTCCATCTCCTCGGCAGCGTCGAAGAAATCGAACATCAGGCCGGTGTTGTCGCCACCTGTGCCCACGCCGTACACGCGATGCGAGGGAAGGTGTAACGGCCCGAAACCACCCGGCGCGGCAGGGTCGGGTTGCAAGACATAGAACTCCATCTCGAAGCCGAGCATGGGTTCGTACCCGAGTGCCCGCCACGCGTCGACCGCTCGTTGCAACGCATGGCGCGGCCCGATGGCCAACGGCTCGTCGTTGAATTCGAGATCAGCCATGACCACATCGGTGTCCACCTCCCACCCCGTCCGCAACGTGTCGACCAGCGGCACGGTCGACAGATCTGCGAAACCAACGTCGGCGGCGTAACCAGCCACCGGGAGAATGTCGCGGTTGATGTTCATGCAGAGTGTGGTCACCGCGTGATGACCGTGTTCGTGCAGGCGCCGCGCCGGCACGTATCGACCATGCGACAGCCCGTTGAGATCGCACCACATCACTCGTACTCGTCGGTTCCCCATGGGCGCCGACGTTAGCAATTGACCAACGCTCTCGCGCCGATCGTTCGCTTCCTAACTACTTTTTGCACTACTATCTCGTCGTTCACTCACCGCTGCATCAGGCGGAACAGTTCAGGGGGAGTCCATGAGGAAGCGAATCATTCCGGCAGTGCTCATGTCATTGAGCATCGTGGCCGCAGCATGCAGCGACAGCAATGACACTGCGAGCACCGTGGCGCCGGTTGAAAATTCGGCACCGGCCGACACCGCCGACACGACCGCCGAGACGACGGTGGCGGCCAATGAGACCACGGTGCCCGGTGGCGACTCGGCATGCGTACTCGACACACCCTTGAAGATCGGCTTCGCCGCCGACCTTGGCGAGCTCGGGGCGTTCTCGGATCAACCTGGTTCCGAAGCTGCCAAGGTCATGGTCGACAAGATCAACGCTGCGGGCGGTGTCGGTGGCCTCCCCGTCGAGTACACGGTCAAGGATGTTCAGGGCGACCCTGCCGCCACGCAGCGCGCAGCTCAGGAGCTGCTGGATGATGGCGTCAATGCCATCATCGGCCCGCCCTTCGCCAGCACCGGCGCCCCGCTGCTCGACGCCGTCGACGGCAAGGCTCCCATCATCTATATGGCCTCCACCGATCCAGCGTTGGCCGACCCGTCGCGCGGTGCCTTCCTTGCCAGCTTCAGCGATCCGGTGCAGTCGTCTGCGATCGCCGAATGGGCGTTGGGCGAAGGCCACAAGACCGCCGTCACGCTCAGTAGCACCGACGACGTGTACTTCTCCGGTAACCCGGAGTACTTCACGAAGGTCTTCGAAGACGGCGGCGGCACCGTGCTGGGCGACTACGCCTACAGCCTGGCCGACGCCGACTTCTCCACTCAGGTCAATGAGATCGCAGCGCTCGACACTCCGCCGGAGATTCTGTTCACTGCCATGGTCATGCCTCAGACCCAGGTGCTGCTCGAGCAGCTCGATGCGGCCGGCCTCGGCGACGTGATCGTCACGGGCGTCGATGGCTTCGATGCGACCGTGGTGTGGAGCGCCGGCGATGTCGCCAACGGCGTTGTCTTCGCTGCGCACACCTTCCCGCAGGACACCAACGGGGTGCAGCAGTTCCTCGACGATGCCGCCGCCGCTGGGGCGAACATCGAGACCATCAGCTTCGGAGCGCTCGCCGCCGACGCCGTCCAGATCCTGGCCGCTGCAGCAACAGACGCATGCTCGGTCGATCCAGCGGTGCTGATCCTCACCATCGACAGCTTGGTCGACCTTCCCGTCACCACCGGCACGGTCACCTATGCAGGCACCGGCGGCGTCCCCGAGAAGGACGTCGTCATCCTCGAGGTGAAGGACGGCAAGCCCACCTTCGTCGAGGCCATCCGACCGACCAACATCCCTGGCTGACCCAGCAGCTAGCGGCCCGCGTCCCACCGGCAGTACATCACCCACCGACACATGACACACATGCTCGAGGTTGACAACATCACCACGCGCTACGGCGCCATCACCGCCTTGCACGACGCCTCCCTTGAGGTACATGCGGGCGAGCTGGTCGCGCTGGTGGGACCAAACGGTGCGGGCAAAACCACACTGCTCAACACCGTGGCCGGGCTCTTGCGCCCGGCCACGGGCAGCGTCCGTTTCGACGGCAACGACATCACCGGTACCGAACCTGCTCGGCTCGTACGTGCAGGCCTCGCGTTGGTTCCGGAGCACCGACGCATTTTCAAAGACCTGACCGTCGAGGAAAACCTGCGCCTCGGCGGCAGCACCGCGTCCGTCGCCGATCGTCGTGAGCGGCTGGACGAAGCAGCCGAGCTGTTCCCCGTGCTGAGAGCGAAATGGACAACCTCGGCCGGGTTTCTCTCGGGCGGCGAGGCACAGCAACTGGCAGTCGCCAGAGCGCTGATGAGCAACCCGCGGCTGCTACTGCTCGATGAGCCAACGCTCGGGCTCGCGCCCACCATGGTGGATGTCGTGTTCGACCTCCTGTTGCGCCTCCGCGCGCAGGGCCGAACGCTGCTGGTCGTGGAGCAGAACGCGACCCGCGCGCTTGGCATTGCCGACCGCGGCTACCTCCTGCGCACGGGTCGAGTCATTGCCACCGGAACCGGGCCGGAGCTGGCCGCAGACGCCAGCCTGTTCGACTCGTTCATCGGGGGCGAGGCGTGACGAAACTCATTCAGACGATTGTCGACGGGTTGGGCGTCGGCAGCACGTACGCGCTCCTCGCGCTGGGTATCTCGCTGATCTTCGGTGTGATGCACCTGGTCAACTTTGCCCACGGCGAGCTGATCACCGTGGGGGCGTACACGTCCTACTTCTTCTTTCTGCACGGCGGCAGTTGGTGGTGGATGCCGATCGCAATCATTGGCAGCGCGGTGCTGGCGTCGGTGGCGACTGAACTGATCGCATTTCGGTGGGTCCGCAACTCCAGCCCGTTCACGTTGCTGCTCACGTCATTCGCCTTGGAGCGGCTGTCTCATGCGTTTTGGCAGATTGCGGTCTCCCCGAAGCAGCGTGCCTTCCCGAAGCCTGCCTGGGTGTTCAACCAGTTCAAGATTGCCAGTGTCAGCTTCGAAGTGATGGACGTCGTGACAATCGTGGTGACAGCCCTCACGCTGCTGCTGACCGCCGTGATCTTCAAGCGCACACTGTTCGGCATCAGTGTGCGCGGCGCGGCCGAGGACTTCGACGCCGCTCGCTTGATGGGTGTCCGGGCCAACCGGGTCATCTCCGGCGCCTTCGCCTTCGCAGGCGTTCTCGCCGGCGTTGCCGCCACGCTGATCCTGATGCGCTCCCCCGCCGCCGAGCCCAGCATGGGCTCGGACTGGCTGTTGAAAGCGGTGATCGCTGCGGTGATCGGCGGTCTCGGCAGCTTCTCGGGTGCCGTCATCGGTGGATTGGTGCTCGGGCTGTTGGAGACACTGACGCGCGCATATCTTCCCGAGGTGGCCGTTGGCTGGGACAAGTTCTCGACGGCCATCGTGTTCGTGCTGATTGCTGTCTTCTTCGTCGTTCGACCTGACGGCATCTTCAGGGTCTCGCACGCGGAGCGTGTCTGATGACCGGGTTCAACGCAGGCCTCGTGCGGTTGACGCGCAGCATGGTGGCCAGCGCGGCACTGGTGGCCATCGTGGCCGCTCTCGCAATGGCGTACACCAGTGGCGGTGGCGCCAGTCGCGATTCGCTCGTCTCCGAGATGCTCAGCAACTTCATCCTGGTTCTGGGCATGCAACTGTTCATCGGCAACACGGGCGTGCTCAGCTTCGGGCACATGGCATTCGCCCAAATCGCCGCCTACTCCACTGCTGTCGTCGGAATTCCGCTCGTTGCGAAGGCCAAGGCGTTGCCCGACATTCCATTCGGTTTGGAGACCGTTCACTACGGTCCGCTCGGAGCCACATTGTTCGCCATCGTCGTGACGGTGGTCATCGGCGGAATCTTCGGCATTGCGGTCAGTCGCGCCAGCGGGCTCGCGCCGACCATGATCACCCTGGCCGCGCTTTTCGTTGTCGAGCAGCTGGTCAAGAACTGGAAGGAACTGACCCGCGGCGCCGGCGGCCTGTCGGGGATCCCCCGCCTGGAAGGCAATGGGTGGCTGTGGGGCGGCGCCCTGCTCGCGCTCGTCATCGCGCACTTCTTCCAGGAGACCCGCATTGGACGCTTCGCGATTGCAACCCGTGAGGACGAGCTGGCAGCACCGGCGCTGGGCATTCGCTTGTTCAGCTCGCGGTGGGCGGCGTGGACGGTCAGCATGGGTCTGATCGCTTTGGGCGGGTCGTTGCGCGCACAGTCGTTGGGCAGCGTGAATCCCAAGCAATTCACCCTCGACTCGGGAATCCTCATCCTGGTGATGCTGGTGGTGGGTGGCATGCGTTCCATCTCGGGCGCCGTACTCGGAACGGTCCTGATCACGGCTGGTAACGAACTCTTCCGCCAGCTTGGCGACCCACAACGGCTGGACATCGAGCGCTTCCCCGACCTCTTTCTGGGTGGCACCATGTTGCTCGTCATGTTGTTGCGTCCCGGCGGCCTGCTCGGCGATCGCGACCTGGCCGGCTGGCTGCGCCGACTGACGTATCGCCGACCGCCGGCCACGGGCGAGACGCCGCAGCAGGGCGTCAGCACGCTCGTTGCAGCGGAGATCGAAGTCCGCTTCGGTGGCTTCGTTGCGCTGGATGGTGCCGGTTTGACCGTTCGACCCGGGGAGGTGATCGGTCTCATCGGCCCCAACGGTGCCGGTAAGACCACGCTGTTCAACGTGATCACCGGCATCGTGCAGGAGCAGGGCGGTCGGGTCACCCTCGGCGATCAGGATCTCACCGAGTCGAAGCCTGTCGACATCGCCCGCGCCGGTCTGGCTCGAACCTTCCAAAACCTGCGCCTCTTCAAGAATCTGAGCGTTCGGGAAAACGTTGCACTCACCGCGCTTGTCGCTGCCCGACATCGATCACATCGTGTACGCCCCGATGCTGACACATTGCTGGCGGACGCCGGACTCACCGAGTGGGCCGACCGCCAGGCGGGCACGTTGGACTACGGCAACCAACGCCGACTGGAGCTTGCCCGTGCCGCCGCATTGGCTCCCGATTTCTTGCTGCTCGACGAACCAACGTCGGGAATGAGTGATCAGGAAAGCCTGGCCATGGTCGAATCCGTTCGTTCGGTCGCGGCCCGTGTTGGCGCCGGCGTGCTGGTGATCGACCACGATCTTGGTTTCATCACACGCATCAGCGACCACATCGTGGTGCTCAACGAGGGCAGAATCCTGGCCGAGGGGACGCCGGCCGAAGTTCGCTCCAACCCGCTCGTTGCCGCCGCGTACCTCGGCTCCTCCGCCTGATGTCGCGGCCCGACTCGCTGCCCCACCTCGACATCGTCAGCCACGACGTCTACGAGCGCGGCCTGCCGCAGTCGGCGTACGACGAGTTCCGTCGCTCCGCCCCGGTGGCCTGGATCAATGAGACTGCGGCCAACGGCCACGATGGCACCGGTTTCTGGTCACTGACGACGCACGAGCACATCGTGGCGGTGCACAAAGACTGGCGAACGTTCTCCAGCGAGGTCGGGGGCACCGAGATCGAAGATCTGCAACACGATCCCGAAGCGTTGACCGCGCGACGCACGATGCTGGAGACAGACCCGCCGCGGCACACGAAGCTGCGCCAACTGGTCAACCCCACGTTCAGCAGGCTGGCTGTCGAAACGTACGCAACACACGCCACACAGCTGATGGACGAGGTGTTGAGCGACGCGCTTCACGCCAGCCGCACAACGGGTTCGTTCGACGGAGTTCACGCAGTCGCTCGCGAGTTACCCATCCGCATGCTTACCGGCCTGCTCGGCGTGCCCGATGAAGACGCCGCACAGCTCTTCCATTGGGCCGACCAAATCATCTACAACGCCGACCCGGACTACTCCCCTGCCGTCAGCGACCGCACCGACACCGACCCTTTCCGGCTATTGCCCTTTCGCAGCCCTGTCACGCTCAAGGTGTTCGAGTATGTGGAGCGCCTAGCGGCTGCCCGGCGAGGGGTCGAAAGCGGAGACGTGTTGAGCGTTCTCGCCAACGCGCTCGTCGACGGCGAACCGTTGAGCCAGCGCGAGCAGGGCACCTTTTTCCTGCTGCTACTGATCGCCGGCAACGAGACCACGCGTCACGCATTGGCTCAGGGGCTGCTGGTGCTCACCCAAAATCCGGATGCGCTCGCTCAGTTACGAAGCGACCCAACCTTGCTCGACACTGCCACCGAGGAGGTGCTTCGGTGGACGTGCCCTCAGCTGCACTTTCGACGCACAGCTACCGTCGACACGGAGTTGGGCGGGGTGCCCATTGCTACCGGCGACAAGGTCGTCACCTGGTACACCGCAGCCAACTTCGATCCGGCGGCGTTCGACGCACCGAATCGTTTCAACCTGTCGCGCACGCCAAATCGACACGTGACCTTCGGGGGTGGTGGCCCGCACCTTTGCATTGGTCAGTGGATGGCACGTCTCGAGGTGCGAACCTTCCTGGCTGCACTCGCCCAGCGCGTCGACCGAGTCGAGCTGGTGGGCGAACCGCGACGGGTTCGAAGTAACTTCATCAACGGCTTGAAGGACCTGCCACTTCGACTCGTGCCGTTGTCGCGCCCCTAGGCGACGGCAGCGATGTAGCGGTCAGGGCGCACCAGCACCGCCCTTTCGCCGTATGTCGCACGCGGCTCGACGACGACGGGGATCGCGTCAGGGGGCTGGAAACCTGGATCCGCCGCAACCCACACCCAGCCGAGAGGCAGCCGCTCGTCGAGCCGGTCGGGCTGCGGCAGCAGATGGCCTACCGGAAATCGGCTACCGAGTTCGAGCCCGGGTATGCGCGACCAGCGTTGTGGGTCGGGCTGCGATGGTTGCGGCACGTCGTGCGGGTCAGCGGCCAACCGGGCGATCGTACGGCCGGCCTGTACCGACATCTCGATCACGGTTTCGGTGTGCTGTGCGCGTTCGCGTTCGTAGGTGTCGAGCAGGTCAGCGGACGATTGTTGGTGGAGAACCGCTGCCAGTTTCCACGCCAGATTCGCTGCGTCGCGCACTCCACTACACATGCCCTGGCCCATGAACGGGGGCATCATGTGCGCCGCGTCGCCAGCCAGCAGCACGCGCCCGTGTGGCCCACCGCGCCAGCGGTCGGCAACGAGCGCATGAAAGCGGTACGGCACCGCCCGCAGCATTTCGCCGTCGCTGGGGGTGACGCCCCAGGGGGCTAGCAGTGCCCACGCGTCCGGCTGCTCGCCCGGTGCGAGCTGAAACTCCCACCGCCGATGGGCCCCGTGCGACGGTACGAACGTCGCCAACCGGCTGGAGTCGCACACCTGCTGGATGATCGTCGGCAGCGGCGGCGAGGGCTCATGGTGCAGCATCACGTCGACAACCAGCCACGGCTCGTCGTACCCCAGATCGCGCAACCCGATGCCCAATTGCTCGCGCAGTTGGCTGGCGCCACCGTCACACGCAACGACGAAGGCCGCCTGCTCCAGCATTGCCTCCAATGGCGGCGCCGGCATTCCTTGGCGAACCTCCACGTGTTGAAATTCGGCCAGTCTGCGGCGTAGCGCCTCCTCCAGCTGAGGCTGCAGGAAGACATAGTCCTCCTCCCACCCGAGCAGTGGAGCACGCTCGAATCCTTCAAACGTGAACAGTCGACGACCGCTGCGGTCGACGTACTCCATGCCAGCCGACACCGTCAGCAGTCGATGCAAATCGGCTTCCATCCCGAGTTGCTGAAAGACCCGCGCGATCTCGGCGTCGAGGTGGCAGGCGCGCGGCTGCGAGTACGGTTCCGACGACTTCTCGTACACCATCGTGCGCAGCCCATGTAGTCCGCACAGATTGGCCAGGGTGGCACCGGTGGGCCCGAGCCCAACGATGGCGACGTCGTACGGCGGCCTCAACGCGGCGCCTCGGTCTCCCATTGGGTGGTGCCCCAGGTGATCGCCAGCAGTGTGGAGTCCTTGCCGGGCGCAGCGCCGTGCCAGTGCCGCTCGTTGGGCGGGCAGACAACCAGCGCGCCTTTCGCCAGCCGTACTTCTCCGTCAGCCTCGGTGCCGACGCGGGCCTCTCCGCTGACCACGTACAGCTGCTGCCCGCCAGGGTGGAGGTGCCAGAACGTGACGGCCCCATCCTTGAAGTGCACCAATGCGGTATCCGGCTCTTTCTCGGTTGGCGTTGCATGCAACATTTCCAGCTCGACGGTGCCGGTGAACCGGCCGCCGTAGCTGACACTCTTGTCTCCTTCTGAAGTGATCTTCATGATCAGCGCTCGACCGTCACAGCCGCTGTCAGCGCTCGACAACAGTGTTGCGCATGGTACCGATGCCCTCGATGTGGGTCTCGATCACGTCACCGTCACGCAAGAACCGGCCGCGGGCCTCACCAACACCACCCGGCGTTCCGGTCCAGACGACATCACCGGGCTTGAACGTGATGTAGCGGCTGAGCCACACCACCAGTGCCGGCACATCGAAGATCAGGTCGTCAGTGTTGGCCTCCTGCATCACCTCACCGCTGACCGTACCTGTCAAGGTCAGCGCGTCGGGGTTGGGCAGCTCATCGGCCGTGACGAGGTACGGCCCAATGGGACCGAAGGTGTCGTACGACTTTGCAATCGTGAACTGCTTCAAGGGCGCACGGAACTGCTCGGCGCGGTCGCTGATGTCCTGCCCGCAGGTCACACCCGCCAAGTAGCTCCACGCGTCCTCGCGAGTCGCCGACTTGCAGGTGCGTCCGAACACGATGACCAACTCGGCCTCGTAGTCGATCTCGGTGAGACCAACAGGAATCAGAACCTCGTCGAAGGGACCGGCTACACAGTTCTCTGACTTGCCGAACAGGTGCGGCTCCGTCGGCATGTCGCGACCACTCTCGAGCGCATGCTGCTTGTAGTTCAAGCCGACGCCGTAGCCCTTCGGAGGGCGAGGCACCGGAGCACCCAGGAGGCCTTCGTCGAGCAGCGGCCACTCGATGGGAGTGACAGCCTCCACGATCGCACGCAGCGCATCGTGATTGGTGAGGTCGGCGAGCAACATCGGGTCGCTGCCCAACTGCTCGCCACTGGCTTGCTCGACGTCGATTGCATGACCGTCGAGCACGATGGTCGCGCGGCCCGCGTAATTGGCTAAACGCATGAGGTAGCTCCTGTTGTCCTGTACGAGGTGTCGAGTTAGTTCGCCGGGAACCAAAGATGGATCTGCCCGGTTCCCGCAGCGTTTTCATAGTCGCTGTACGCCACTCCTGGCGACTTCCACGCCGCCCCGCCGGCAGCGGCGGCCATGATCACGTAGTGAGCAAAGCGTCCTTCGGGCGTGAACTTGCGGAACTCGCCGTAGTTCGCCAGCACGGCGGCATGGTCTCCGGCCTCCAGCCACTTGATCACCTGCTCGTCGGCAGCGCGGTGCTCGGGACTGAACAGGTCGTTCGGATCGGCCCCTTCGTGCTGGCGCAGCTGACTGAGCGGCCAGAACTTGTGTGACAGTGCGCCGCTGGCCAGGATCACGACGCGTCGGTCCGATCGCCGGATTGCTTCGCCCAAGACCTCGCCGAAGATCAGCATGTCGTTGAGCTCCGCCGTCTGGCACGTGCTGACCGTCATCCACTTCTCCTCTGCCTGGAGGAAGGGGGTCAGATAGACCGTCGCGTAGTGGATGGGCAGGTACGGGTCGTCGCTGGCGTGCACCCACGTGTCGCTACGTTCGGCTGCAACCTCGGCCACAAGAAATGCAAGTTCAGGATCGCCCAGGAAGTCGTACGGCATCTGCGGGTTGCCCCGCGGCAGTTCCTCGCTGGTGAACTTTCCACAGCGGCGCTCGTGCGCCGAGACGACCCATTCGAACGTGGTGTACCAGTGAGTGTCCAGCACGATCAGCGTGTCGGCTTCCAGCGGGTCGATGCATTCGCGGCGCATGCGGTGCAGGCCGTCGACGATGGAGAAGTCCTTGCCGTGGTTCAACTCCAGCCGAATGTCTACTGGAAGCACGAGCGGCGGTACATGCGCAACGAGTGCCGAGCCGACGATCTCACCCATGGATGAACCTTTCACCGAAAATAGTTTGGACCCGAACAATCTACACGCTGTGACTAGTGTGGGCGAATGGTCGTCGTCCTTGCACTGGTGGCGGCGTTCATCTCAGGTGCGGCGGACTACCTGGGCGGCAGGGCATCCGCACGACACGAGACGCTCCACGTCGGCTTCGTGTCGCAGCTGACCAACCTGGTGCTGCTACCGATGTGTGCATTTGCAATTGGTTGGAAGCAGCTGCACGGGGGCGACGTGCTCTTGGGCCTGCTTGGCGGCACCGCCGCTGGCGCCGCGTACATCGTGTTCTTCCGTGCTCTCGCCGGTGGCCGGATGAGTGTCGTCGCACCTCTCGCCGCGCTCACCACGGCATTGGTGCCGGTGACCGTCGACCTGATGACGGGGGTCTCACTGTCGGGCGGACGGTGGGCCGGGATCGCTCTGGCACTGTTGGCCATTCCCGCACTCGCCTTCCGGCGCGACGAGAGTGTTCGATCGCTGGCACTTCGCGACGAGATCTCCTCAGCCGTTCTTGCGGGGGCCGGCTTTGCGGTCTTTTTCATGGCGGTGGGGCACACCAGCACCGACAGCGGGCAGTGGCCGGTCGTCTTCGCTGCGGTTGGCGGCACGGTCACCGTTGGTGCGTTGTGCGTTGTCCGCCGCGTCCCGATTGTCGCGCGTCCCCCGCGTCTTGCGGTGGTCGCAGGAGTGTTGATGGCGGCGTCCGCGCTCGCCATCAACCACGCCCTTCAGCTCGGCCCCATCGCGGTCGCAACAGTCCTTGGTTCGCTGTATCCGCTGGCGACGACCGCGCTGGCCGCTCGGTTCGATCACGAACCCGTCAGCCGAATCAACGTCGGCGGCATTCTGCTGGCCGTGGCCGGCGCCTCGCTGATTGCCGTGTCCGGTTAGGACTGCGCAGAGACCGCCCGCACACTCGAGCGCTTATGCCATCAGCGAGGCAACCGTCTCGCGCAGCGGCTCGCGAAAATCACGCATGGCGGCAAAGCCAGCCATCCGTAACACCGAGTTGTCGAGAACGCTGTTGGCAGGTCGCGGCGC
>JANLPB010000004.1:0-2727 GCA_031366885.1 Ilumatobacteraceae bacterium | reverse complement strand
ACTGCCCACTCGCCACCTTTGAGTGTGAACTCTTGAAAGCCGCCTTCGGCGATAAGTGCTGGCACCGGTGATCTCCGGGGTATCTCGGGCGCGACGATGAAGCCACGCTGGTTGGGCAAACGTGCTGAGTGTATTGACTCCTGACGATTCCGACGAACTTTGAGTGCCCCCGGTCACGTCAGGTGCGCTGAGCAGGTTGTCGCCAAACTTCGTGGTGGCGACCTCTCGGGGCTACCGTTCGAGGCGACAACCCCGTTGACCCGGAAAGGCCGTCACGCGATGGCACAGGCAATCAAGTCACGCGAGCCGGTCACCGGCACCGCAGTGACCACGAAGAAGCGCAAGAAGTTCTTCTTGCTCGACCTCTACAGCACCGCCGTTGGCAAGAAGTACGCCATGGCGCTCAGCGGCATTGCGCTGATCGGTTTTGTGGTGGCGCACATGGTCGGCAACTTGAAGATGTACCTCGGCGCCGAGGACTTCAACCACTACGCCGAGTTCCTACGTGAGCTACTTGTGCCGATCGTGCCGCGCACCGTGGCGCTGTGGATCATGCGTGCGGGTCTCCTGGGTGCGGTGGTGTTGCACGTCCACGCGGCGTACAGCCTCACCCGCCTCAACCACGCGGCCCGCTCGGTGAAGTACCAGAGCCCGCGTGACTATCAAGTGGCAACGTTCGCCAGCCGCACCATGCGCTGGACCGGCATCATCGTGTTGCTGTTCCTGGCATGGCACCTCGCCGACCTCACGTGGGGTTTCGCCAACAACGTTGGCGTCAGTGCCGCCGACGGCGAGTTCACCCGAGGCGACGCCTACGGCAACGTCGTGCGCAGCTTCGAGCGCATCCCGGTCGCGGTGCTCTACATCGTGGCCAACATCGCGCTGGGCACGCACCTGTTCCACGGTGTGTGGAGCCTCTTCCAGTCGATGGGCTGGAACAACCCGAAGTTCAAGATGTGGCGCAAGCACATCGCCATCGGCATCGCCACCATCGTCGTGGTCGGCAACGTGTCGTTCCCGATCGCAGTGCTCGCCGGAATCGTAGGGAAGTGATCGAGATGACAACTGATTCGATTCTGCAGAGCAAGGTTCCCGAAGGCGGCATCGCCGACAAGTGGGACAACTACAAGGCCGACATGAAGTTGGTCAACCCCAACAACAAGCGCAAGTTCAAGGTGATCGTTGTCGGCAGCGGCCTGGCTGGCGCGTCGGCTGCGGCCACCATGGCCGAGCTCGGTTACGACGTCGAGGTCTTCACGTTCCACGACTCGCCGCGCCGGGCGCACAGCATCGCCGCGCAGGGCGGCATCAACGCCGCCAAGAACTACCGCGGCGACGGCGACAGCGTGCACCGTCTGTTCTACGACACCATCAAGGGCGGCGACTTCCGCTCCCGCGAGGGCAACGTGCACCGCCTCGCGCAGGTCAGCCTCAACATCATCGACCAGATGGTGGCCCAGGGTGTGCCCTTCGCTCGCGAGTACGGCGGCCTGCTGGACACGCGCAGCTTCGGCGGCTCGCAGTTGCAGCGCACGTTCTACGCCCGTGGCCAAACCGGCCAGCAGCTGCTACTCGGCGCCTACCAACAGTTGGCCCGCCAGATCGGCCTCGGCACCGTCAAGCTGTGGAACCGCGTCGAGCTGGTCGACACCGTCGTCGTCGACGGTCGTTGCGCCGGCATCGTCACCCGAGACCTGGTCACCGGCGAGGTTCGTTCGCACGCTGCGCACGCGACGGTGATGTGCACCGGCGGTTACGGCAACGCCTTCTTCCTCTCCACCAACGCAATGAACTGCAACGTCACCGCCGCGTGGCGCGCACACCGCAAGGGCGCCTACTTCGCCAACCCGTGCTACACGCAGATTCACCCCACGGGCATCCCGCAGGCCGACGACACGCAGTCGAAGCTGACGCTGATGAGCGAGTCGTTGCGCAACGACGGCCGCGTGTGGGTGGCGCTCAATGCCGGCGACGAGCGCCCCGCGGCGCAGATTCCCGAAGCCGAGCGCGACTACTACCTCGAGCGTTTGTACCCCAGCTTCGGCAACCTGGCCCCGCGCGACATTTCCTCGCGTGCCGCCAAGCGCGCGGTCGACAGCGGCCGCGGTGTCGGCCCGCTGAAGAACGGCGTCAACCTCGACTTCGCCGATGCCATTGGCCGCCTCGGCGCCGAGGTCGTCAAAGAGCGCTACGGCAACCTGTTCGAGATGTACGAGCGCATCACCGGCGAGAACCCGTACGCCGAGCCGATGCGCATCTACCCGGCCAGCCACTACACGATGGGTGGCCTGTGGGTGGACTACGAACTGATGACCACCATCCCCGGCCTCTACGCCGCGGGTGAGGCCAACTTCAGCGATCACGGCGCCAACCGCCTGGGTGCCTCGGCCCTCATGCAGGGTTTGGCCGACGGCTACTTCGTGTTGCCGTACACCATCGGCAACTACCTGGCCCCGATGCTGGGCAAGTCGATCCCCGGTGTCGATCACCCCGAGTTCCAAGCCGCCGAGACCGCCGCACGTCAGCGGTTCCAGGGCTTCCTCGATGTGAAGGGCACTCGCTCGCCCGACTATTTCCACCGCGAGCTGGGAAAGATCATCTGGGACTACTGCGGTATGGAGCGCACCGAGGCCGGCCTGGAGAAGGCGCTCAGCGAACTGCCTGCGCTGTACGACGAGTTCAAGAAGGACCTGCGGGTCACCGGCGACGGCGCCAGCGTCAACCAGA
>JANLPB010000367.1:0-13942 GCA_031366885.1 Ilumatobacteraceae bacterium | reverse complement strand
ACCACCGGCCCGCCGGTACCTGCGACACCACCGATGAAGCCGTAACGAATGAGCGGCAGACCGTCGTCGCCGATGCACTCGTAGCGGATGCGGTCGCCGGGGGAGAAGATCACGTGGACAGCGCTTCGGTCAGTACGGCGTCGGACAGCTCGGGCCACAATTTCAGAGCCTCGGACGACCAATCATTAAATGGCCGATCGGTCAGCGCAAGACAAGCGACGTGCGTCCCCGGTTCCACCCACAGGAGGGTACCCGCTCCGCCGAAATGTCCGAACGTGGCCGGCGAATTGAGCGCTCCGGTCCAATGTGGTTGTTTGCTACCGCGGATTTCGGTGCCTATACCCCACGGGCAGTCGTGATAGCGGCCGACCCCAGGCACCAATCCGGGAAGGCCCGGGAACTGAACCGTGTCGAACTGGGCGGCCCCCTCGGTGCTGAGCAGTTTCGGGTGCCGGAGCTCCACAATGAATCGGATCATGTCGCTGACCGTGCTGCGCACGCCATGGGCCGCTGACCCTTGCAGCACAGTTGCGCTCATTCCCAATGGCTGGAACACGGCCTCGCGCAGGTACTCGGCAAACGACATCTGCGCTGCCGTTGAGAGGGCGGCGGCCGCCAGTTCGATTCCCGTGTTGCTGTAGATGCGCCGCTCGCCCGGTCGCGCAATCGGATCAGCGCCATCGAACGCGTAGCCGCCGGCATGGGCGAGAAGGTGGCGCAGGGTGCACCCCGCTTGCCCGACGGGTTGGTCGAGGTGCACTGTTCGCTCCTCGCAGGCGATGAGCATCGCCCAACCGACCAACATCTTGGTGATCGACGCCAGCCGAAAGCTGTGATCGACAGGGCCGATCGTATCGACGGTGCCGTCGGGGCGTATGGCGGCCGCTGCGACCGTGGGCACCGGCCAATTCGTGGTCAGCGAGAGTGCCCTCATCGCAACGGGATTGCGCTCAGGCCAGGCCGGTGCTGCGGAGAACCTCGGCGACATGGAAGGCGAGGTCGAGGCTCTGGCGGCCGTTGAGGCGAGGGTCGCATACCGTCTGATAGCGGTCGTCGAGTTGGCTGTCCAGGATCTTGTCGGCGCCGCCGGTGCACTCGGTGACGTTGTCGCCGGTGAGCTCCACGTGAATGCCGCCGGGCCACGTGGCTTCCGCTTTGTGGGCGCGAACGAAGCCGTCGATCTCGTCGCAGATGGCGCCGAACTCGCGGGTCTTGCGGCCGCCGACGCTGTTGATGGTGTTGCCGTGCATTGGATCGCACGCCCACACCACCGGGTGACCGGCTTCGCGAACGGCGCGCAGCAGCGGCCGCAGCGCACGTTCCACCTTGTCTGCGCCCATCCGACTGATGAGCGTGAGACGGCCGGGAATGCGGGCCGGGTTCAGCTTCTCGCACAGTTCGAGGACGAAGCTGGCATCGGTAGTGGGGCCGACCTTGCACCCGATTGGGTTGCCCACGCCACGCAGGAATTCGACATGCGCCGATTCCAGCTGACGGGTGCGCTCGCCGATCCACAGCATGTGCGCCGAACAGTCGTACCAGGCACCCGTGAGCGAATCTTCCCGCGTCAGTGCCTCTTCATAGCCGAGCAGCAGCGCCTCGTGGCTGGTGTAGATGTCGGTCTCGTGGAGTTGATGATTGCCCTCTGTGTCGACCCCGCAGGCGCGCATGAATCGCAGCGCCCGGTCGATCTCGGCGGCCAACTGCTCGTAGCGCTGCCCTTCAGGGCTGCTGGCGACGAACTCCTGTGTCCATGCATGAACCCGGCCAAGGTCTGCGAAGCCGCCCTTGGTGAAGGCGCGCAGTAGGTTCAACGTCGACGCTGACTGGTTGTACGCCTGGACCAGTCGATCTGGGTTAGGGATGCGGGCAGCCTCGGTGGGGGCATCGCCGTTGACGATGTGACCGCGGAAGCTGGGCAGCTGTACGTCGCCGACCATCTCGAAATTGCTGGATCGCGGCTTGGCGAACTGGCCAGCGATGCGGCCGACCTTCACCACGGGCACGCCGAGGGAATAGGTGAGCACGACCGACATTTGCAGGATGACCCGCAACTTTTCGCGAATGTTGACGGCGCTGAATTCCTCGAAGCTCTCGGCACAGTCACCGGCCTGCAGCAGGAACGCGTTGCCGGCGGCCACCTGGGCAAGCGAGTTTTGTAGCGAACGTGCTTCGCCGGCGAACACCAGCGGCGGATAGGACGAGATCTGCTTCAATGCACGGTCGAGATCGCCCTGGTCGGGCCACTCTGGTTGCTGCTCAGCAGGCATCGCCTGCCAGGAAGAGGGTGTCCACGCTTTCGCCACGTCGGCAAGCCTAACGGCGTCGCCGCGCGCCGCCCCGTCTCAATTCGCTGATGCGCTCGAGCGAAAAATGCAAACGCCGCGGTCGTGAAACCGCGGCGTCGACAGAAGTCTGTGTCAATCAGACGGCAAGGATGCGGACTGCGTCTTCACGCAGGCCGGCAACTGCACGGCTGACCAGCCGACGAGCGGCCTCGGCAGTGACGCCCAGGTTTTCGCCGACCTCGCGGAAGCTCTTGCGCTCACCATCGAGCAAGCCAAAGCGAGCCTCGACTGCGTAACGAGCACGCTTGTCGAGGGTGCCGAGCAGCTCGTCGAGCAGCTCGTTGTCGACCATCGACATCACGGCGTCCTCAGGGGTGCCGTCGCCGTTGGCCATCAGGTCGCCGAGGGTGGCGTCGCCATCGTCACCGATCGTCTTGTCGAGCGAGACGGGGGTGGTCAGGCGGTGCAGTTCGGCGTTGCCGACGTCGAGCGTCTCGCCGTCGCCGCTGGCCTGACGCAGGGCAGCACGAAGGCTTGCCGAACGATCGCCGGGGATGCGGATGAGGCTGGCCTTCTGGTCGAGCGCACGGCCGATGGCCTGGCGGATCCAGAACGTTGCGTACGTGGAGAACTTGAAACCACGGCGCCAGTCGAACTTGTCGACTGCGTGCTCGAGACCGAGGTTGCCCTCTTGGATCAGGTCGAGAAGGTCCATGCCCTGGGGAAGGGGATAGCGGCGAGCGATGCTCACCACGAGGCGCAGGTTGGCGCGAATGAAGCGATCCTTGGCCTCAGCTGCCTTGGCCACGGAGGCCTTCAGCGCTGCGCCCTTCTCGCCAGCAGCAAGACGGTCAGCCGCTTCGCGGCCCGCCTCGATCACGCGGGAGAGCTCGCGCTCTTCTTCCGCATTGAGCAGCGACACCTTTCCGATGTCGTTCAGGTACAGTCCGATTGAGTCATTCATGGCAAGTTGTCTCAACTCTTTAGTTCGTGGTCAGATTCCATGGCGAGGTGTGTCATTTGGCACATGCCGCTGGCACACTTCACAGAGCAAGACGTACGGACACGCCGTATACAACGGCAGCCGAACATCTCGATCCTTCAGGTTCGTGGTGGGGGGACATGCAACAGTACTACATCGGCGCGCCGATGTCATGTCGAAAGTGAACTTGCGCGTTTCCTGACAATCGGCGCGCCTTTGGCGAAGTTGGCATGTTGCGGCCGCTTCCCCGGCCGACGCCAGGAGCAGGGGTGATGCCTCTAGACTCGCCGGTCGTGCCCCTGCGAATCGGTTTGTTCGGCGGCACGTTCGACCCCCCTCACGTTGGCCATCTCGTCACGGCGGTCAACGTGCGCCATGCGTTGCGTCTGGACGTCGTCGTTTTGATGGTTGCCAATGTCCCGTGGCAGAAACTCGGTGACCGCCCCATCACCGATCCACGTGCTCGACTGGCGATGGTGGAAGCGGCGGTTGCCGACGTCGACGGTCTCGTGGCCGGGCGCGCGGAGATCGACCACGGCGGCCACAGCTATACCGCCGATACGCTGGAGCACTTGTCACAGCAGTATCCAGGAGCGTCACTCTTCACTATCGTCGGCGACGATGCTGCGGCGAAGATCGAGACGTGGGAACGCTACGAAGAAGTGGCTGCACGTTCGACGCTGGTGGTTGTCGACCGTCCCGGCGAGCCCGTTGAGTTGCCCACTGGCTTTGGCTGGGAGCGAGTGGAGGTGCCTCGCCTGGAGGTCTCCAGCACTGACTTGCGCGATCGTTGTCAGGACGGCCGACCGCTGGACTACCTGGTGACAGAACCGGTACTCGATGTCATTCGCGCCCTGGGTCTTTATGCGGGGGCGCCATGAGCGCGCTCGCCAGTGTCCGTCGTCGTCGAACCGCCATCATGCTGACCGCCAACCTGGTGGCAGTCGTAGCGTTCGGCGGAATTGCGTATGCAGGAGTACGCGCGCTGCAGCGATACGAGGGGGCGACGAAAGTTGGAGTTGAATCCATCAAGCTGCCGGCCACACCGGTTGGCATGTTGGCGACCGTAGATTCCAGCGACGCGCTCACCAGCGTGGCTGTCATGGTGCTCACAGCGGGAACTCAGCTCGGGGGCAGCATCGTCACGGTGCCGGTGTCGTCTGATTCCACCGTTGGCAGCGGGGACGAACGAATTCCGCTCACTGAGGTATACCGCGACGGCGGTGCCGAAGCACTCGTGCTTGCTGTCGAAAGTGTGCTGCAAATGACGATCGATGTGAGCAAGGTTGCAACCCCGCTGGAGCTCGAGTCGCTGTTGCGCCCGGTGGCACCGTTGACAGCGACACTTTCTGCCGATGTGAAAAATTCCACCGGCTCCCGAACCGAGGTGCTCTTCCCTGCGGGCACGATCAGCTTGTCGGCGCCGCAGGCGGCCAGCGTGCTGGTCGCAACAGCGACCGATCAACGCAGCATCGATCGTCGCAGCAACATCGACGCGATTTGGTCGGGGGTCGCCAGCGAAGTGGGCTCCGGGGTCACGACCCCAGACGTTATGTTGCCGGTCTCGTCTGTCGACGATCTGATGACCCGCTTGTTCGCCGCCCCGGTGGCCTCACGCGGGTTGTCCGCGGTGCCCGTTGCTGCCGACGCCAACCCAGACGACAAGGATGTCGAGACGTTGGCGTTGGGCGAGGCAATCTTTGTTCTGGCCTCGATCGCTCCGGCATCGATGTCGGCTCCGGCCCCCGGCCTCGTGTACCGAATCGAGGCGCCGCCCGGCTACGAGGATCGCGTCAAGTTTGCCGTCAATGCCATTCTCTACCTGCACGGCAACGTCGTATCGGTCTACCTTGGCGGCGACGTTCGCGAGGCCACTCGCTTTTACGTCAATGACCCGCGGCTGGCGGTGGAGGCGAAGCAGAGCAATGCTCTGTTCGGCATCACCGAGATCCTCACCCCCGACGTTCCCATCGAAGGCATCGACGTGATCCTTCAGCTGGGAACCGACTTCCTCAAGGGTGTGGGCGACGAACTGCCCAGCACCACAACCTCGACAACGGAGCCCGCATGAGCCAGACAGCCGGAGAGGCAGCGCTGCAGCTTGCCAAGGTGGCCGCACGCGCCGCAGATGCAAAGAAGGCTGAGCACACGCTCGTCCTCGAAGTCGGTGACGTCTTGCAGATCACCGACTACTTCGTGATCGCCAGCGCCGGCAACCGGCGGTTGGTCAAAGCCGTCGTGGATGCGGTCGAGGATGCGGTTCGTGATGAACTGGGCCGCACGCCCATCCGCTCCGAGGGTATGAGCGAGCAGCAGTGGGTGCTCGTGGACTACGGCGACGTCGTGGTGCACATCTTCGCCGAGGAAATCCGCATGTACTACGAGATCGAGCGGCTCTACCGCGACGTCCCCAAGATCGAATGGGCCGACGCTGATGCCGCCGTGGACGCTAACGACGAGGCCGATGACGACACTGAAGACGAGGCCGCCGAGGAATAACTTCCTCGTGCGTATGTGATCGTCGTCACCGATGCTGGCGCCGCTGGTATCGCTAGCATAGATAGCGCCATGACAATGACTCTCTCCGGTCCCTTCGACACCGCTCAGCTTCCCCGTATTGCCCCCGATCCGGTCACCGTCACTGTTGCGCGCACGGTCGCCCCCGGCTTCGAGGCCCAGTACGTGCAGTGGACCGAGGATGTCGTGGCCACCCTGCGCAAGTTCCACGGTTGCCTCGGCGCCGGTGTGCTGCACCCGGGCCCCGACGGTGGTGAGCATCAGATCATCTTCCGGTTTGTCGACGGCATTCACTTGCGCGAGTGGGAGCGGTCGCCCCAGCGGGCTGCCCTGATGGTCCGCGCCGCCGGGTTCGTCTCTCACGAGCGCATTCAGCGAACCGTCGGTGTCGACAACTGGTTCGAGCTGTCCGAGCGCGCCGAACCCAAGCGCCCGGTCTGGGGTCGCATCGCCACCGACGTGGCATGGGTGTATCCAGTCGCCATTGTGATCTCGCTGGTCGTGGCGCCGCGCATCGCCCAACTGCCGTTCGCCGTCCGGGTGACCATTTCAACGTTGCTGATCACCGCAGTCATGCGTTTGGCCGTCGGCCCGATGCGCAGCAAACTCCGTTCGCGGCGAACTCTCTGATCCGTTTCGTTCGCACGTTTTGACTGACGTTGCCGCGCTGGTATCGTCCTGCACTCGTTCGGGGCTGTAGCTCAGTTGGTAGAGCACTTCCATGGCATGGAAGGGGTCTGGGGTTCGATTCCCCACAGCTCCACGAACAAGCCCCAGGTCAACCGACCTGGGGTTGTTTCGTTTTGGGACGCGAGCGTCGTACTAAGTTAGGCGCGGTCGCTCGGCTCCAGCCGGGCCTGATGATGGGGGAATCCAAATGGTTCGAGTGATCCTGGCCGCGGCAGTGCTCTTTTTGGTGGCGACGTTTCCGGCCACCTGGCTGCTGATGCTGTTCCTCGGAAACGTTGGCATCAATGTCTCGTACTGGGGGGCACTGCCAGGTGGAGTGTTGCTGGGCATGCTCATCTCCGGCGCAGCGAGCCCCAGCACGTCAGCGCGCCGCCTGTAGGAGTTCTACGCCTTGGCGCGGGTTTTGCGGAGTAGGGGGTCGGCCCACCGAAGGGTGGTGTCGGCCACGCGCATCACGCGACCAGCGGCGCCGGGGGTGGTGTTGTCTATCAGATTGCCCATCACTGCCAGCGTGATATCAGCGGCCGTCTGCGTGCCAACAGCAATACGCAAGCCGGGCTTCAACAACCAGGGGTGGCCGATGATGAAACTGAACCGGCGTCCGGTGCGCAAGAACGAATCGAACCGCTCGCCGACCACGCGGTCGTAGTTGGTGGTGGCATTGGCAGGGTCGGCCACAAACTGCTCGACCGCAATGATGCCGCTCTCCAGGGCGTAGTCGATGCCCTCGCCATTCATCGGGTTGATGAAGCCGGCCGCGTCGCCGATTGCCACCCAACCAGGGCCGACGCGCTTGAGGCTGCTCATCGGTAGGCGCCAGGCGCGGGGCTTTTCGATGTAACCGCCGAGCGACCACGGCTCACGGACAATGGCCGCGTACTGGTCGAGCAATGTGTTCAGGTTGAGCTTTTTGAAGCCCTTCATGGTGCTGAGTGCGCCGACGCCGATGTTGACCGTTCCGTCTCCGGCAGGAAACATCCAGCCATAGCCCGGGACCGCGGTGCCGTGCTCGTCGCTCAGGCTGAGGCACGCCTCCAAGTGGCGCTCTGCGTGGCGGGGCGTGGGTGCGTATGCCCGAATGGCCAGACCGAACGTCTCGTCGGGGTCCCGCTCCGCGCCCAACACTTTGGCAGCGAGTCCTTGTGCGCCAGCGGCCAAAATCGTGAGAGGGGCGTGAAAGCGCTCGCCGATCACGTCGACGCCGATGACCTGGTTGCCTTCAAGGGCGGGCAGCGCCTCGGTGTCGAAGCGGACTTCGGCGCCGGCGACGATGGCCTGATCGATGAGATAGGTATCGAGCTTGTTGCGCGGCCACACTGCACCGTGTGCTGGGAAGCGGGTTCCGCTGGGCCACGCCAGTTCCCGCGTCTTCTTGCCGGCGATCATGCGCAGGCCGTCGATTCGATGTGCGCCAGAAAGGTCGATGTCTAGGTCGTTGAGGGCGGCAACCGCACGCGGCGTCAGGCCATCGCCGCAGACCTTGTCGCGGCCGTGCGGACCCTTCTCGAAGACCGTCACCTTCAGCCCGGCGCGCGCCGCGACCATGGCCGCTGCCGAGCCGCCCGGCCCACCGCCGATGATGAGCAGATCCCGCTGTTGCACGTCCACAGCCTGCCAGCGATCCGACGGCAACACTCAGTTTGGCGCGGTGGAAACCGTCACAGATCAATCGTGCGCGTGAGATTCGACCGACCATTACCGGTACGACCGTGCTGCCTACAACCGCGTGGAACACTATGCTGCGCGCAGCGCTTGGGCTGAATGAGGGGGAGCACGTTGGCGATTACCGACTTCTCGATGAGCCACTTCGGCCTCGCCGGAAAGAATGCCATCGTGACCGGGGGCAATACCGGGCTTGGCCAGGCGTTCACGATGGCACTCGCGTCGGGTGGAGCCAACGTGTTCGTGCCCAGCCTCGCGGACGACGATGGATCTACGAAGCAAATGGTCGAAGCCGCCGGGGTCCACTTCGAGTTCCTGCAGGCGGACATCACCAAGTCCGGGCAGCCGAAGCGAGTGGTGGACGCGTGCGTTGATCGGTTCGGGTCGGTGGACGTGCTGATCAACAGTGCCGGCATCTGCCCGCTGGGCGAAGTGCTGGAATTCGGTCGCGACAAGTGGGACGCGACGGTGCAAGTCAACCTCACTGCGGCGTTTGAGATGAGCTTTGAGGCGGCCCAGCGAATGGTGCCCCAACGAAGCGGCAAGATCATCAACATTTGCTCGATGTTCAGCTTCCTCGGCGGTCGCCTGTCTCCGGCCTACTCGGCGACCAAGCACGGCATCGCCGGGCTCACCAAGGCCTACTGCGACGAGTTGGCAGAGCACAATATTCAGGTGAACGGCATCGCCCCCGGCTACTACGCAACTGCGATCACCACCAACACTCGCGGCAATCCGGTGACAAATCAGCGAGTGCTGGACCATATTCCCGCCGGTCGTTGGGGTGACCCGGAAGACCTGATGGGCGCCGTGGTCTTTCTGGCCAGTCGCGCCTCGGACTACGTGAATGGTCACGTGCTCGCCGTCGACGGCGGCTACCTCGTTCGCTAGGCGATCCGTATGACTGGCCCCTACCTCGTCGGTATCGACTGCGGAACGCAGAGTGCAAAGGTCGTTGTGTACGACGCGCTCGGCAACGCAGTCGCGCGTGGCCGCCAGGCATTGCGGCCGATGGACCGACCGCGCCACGGAGTTGCGGTCCACCCGGAGGACGACCTGTGGGATTCGATTGCTGCAGCCAGTCGTCAGACAATGGCCTCGTTCGCCGGGGACCTCGGCGAGATTGTGGGCATCGGCCTGTGCACGATTCGCTGCTGCAAGGCCTTTCTGCGCGCCGATGGCTCGCTTGCCGAGCCGATCATCAGCTGGATGGACGACCGCGCGTACCAGCCGTATCGGCCAACGGACTCAAGCGCGGTCTACGCGACCACCTCGTCGGGTTACCTCGGGCACCGACTCACAGGTGAGCTGCGCGACACCGCCGCCAATAACATCGAATTGCAGTGGCCGATCGACACCGACACCTGGCAGTGGAGCACTGACGCCGAGCGCTATGCGCGAGTCGGTGTCACGCCATCGATGCTGTTCGATTTACAGATGCCGGGCGACATCATCGGTTTCGTCAACAGCCAGGCTGCCGAAGCCACCGGCCTCCCCGTCGGTCTTCCAGTTGTCGCCACCGCAAATGACAAGGCAGTGGAAATGCTCGGCTCCGGCTCACTGGGTGAGTCGACTGCACTGGTCTCGCTCGGAACGTACATCGCGGCGATGGTGCACGGCAGCATGAATCACGAGGAGCCCACGACCTTCTGGACGAACTTTGCCAGCATGCCGCACCGCTACCTCTACGAAAGCAATGGTGTGCGCCGCGGGATGTGGACGCTCACGTGGTTCCTCGATCTCCTTGGCGAGGAGGTTGCGGAGCGTGCGGGGTCTCTGGGACTCAGCAGAGAGGCGTATCTCGAACGCGAGGCGGCGCTGGTGCCAGCGGGCAGCGATGGTCTGATGACCGTCTTGGACTGGCTCGCGACCACCGACAAGCCCTTCCGCAAAGGGATGATGCTGGGCTTCGACGCCCGCCATTCCCGAGGTCATGTCTACCGCTCCATCATGGAAGCAATCGCGCTCACGATGAAGCACCACACCGACGCGATGTGCGTCGAGCTGGGGGTTGTCCTCGACGAGATTGTTGTCTCGGGTGGAGGGGCAAATAGTCCGCTGTTCATGAGCATCTTCGCCGACGTGTTTGGAATCACTACCTCACGATGTGTTGACGGCGGCGGCGCAAGCCTGGGGGCAGCGATGTGTGCAGCTGCGGCCGCCGGCGTGTATCCCGACATCGAGACGGCGGCTTTCTCGATGGCCAAGGCCCGTGAGTCGTTCGGCCCCGACGCCACGAATGGCGCGGTGTACACGCAAATGGCCGACACCGTGTACCACGACATCCGTCAACACACTGATGCGCTGTTCGAGCGCGCTTACCCGATCTTTCACTGAGCACCCCAAAGGATCATCGCAATGTCCCTCTCCCGCGAAGCCATCGTCGAGCACCTTCAGGAACTCCTCGGCAATGACCAGGTGCTCACCGACGAGCACCTTTTGCAGCAGCGCAGCATCGACAACTTCCGCAAACTGCAGAGCATCTTCGGCGTGTACACATTGCCGCCGCCGGCAGCGGTGGCAATGGTGGCCAGCACTGAGGAGGTTGCGCGCGTTCTGACATTCGCCGACGAGCATGGTGTGAACGTTGTTGCCCGAACCGGCGGCACCGCGACCGAAGGCGGACTCGAGACGCCGGTGGAGAACTCGATCGTCGTCGATGGCGGCTTGATGAACAAGATCATCTCCATCGACCCGTACAACATGCAGGCCACCGCGCAGTGCGGTGTGCCGTTGCAGGCACTGGAGGATGCGGTCCGCGCCGTCGGGCTGACCACGGGCCACTCGCCACAATCGAAGCCCATCGCGAGCATGGGCGGGTTGGTTGCAACACGCAGCATCGGCCAGTTCTCCACGCTCTACGGCGGCATCGAGGACATGGTGGTTGGTTGCGAGGTGGTGTTCCCGGGCGGTCAGGTATCGCGAATCAAGAACGTGCCCCGTCGAGCGGCAGGGCCCGACATTCGCCACATCGTGATTGGGAACGAGGGTGCCCTGTGCTTCATCACCGAGGTCACGGTGAAGCTGTTTCCGTACATGCCGGAGAACAACATCTTCCTCGGGTGGACGTTGAAGAACATGCAGACAGGGTTCGAGGTGCTGCGCGAAGTGATGGTCGCCGGTTTCAAGCCAAGCGTCGCCCGTCTGTACGACCCTGAGGACGGCCAACTGCACTTCTCTCACTTTGCTGCGCCGGATGACTGCATCGTGCTGTTCATGACGGAGGGCAACGCTGGCATCAGCAAGGCGACTGCCGAGGGCATTGCCGAGATTGTCAGCCGGTACCCGCAGTGCACACCTGTGGACAGCCAGCTGGTGTCTGACTGGTTCGATGACTTGGTGTGGGATGCCGGCAAGGTGACACGTGAGGACGAACGAATTCGAACGACGCGCAACGTGAACCGCACCACCGAGATCTCCGCTGACTGGAGCACTGTCAACGACATCTACGAGGCGGTGCTGCCGCGTATCCGCAGGGAAATCAACGGCATCACCCTGCTGGGTGGCCACTCGTCGCACAGCTACATCAATGGCACCAACATGTACTTCAACTACTTCTACGACTTGATCGACTGCGAGCCGCAGGACGAGAACGACAAGTACTACCTGCCGATCATCTCCATCATCTGTGAGGAGACACTCCGGCGGGGCGGCTCGATTGTGCACCACCACGGCATCGGCAAGGCGCGCACTCCGTGGGTGAAGGAGGAGTACGGGTCGTCGTACCCCATGTTGGAGGCACTCAAGCGCGTGTTCGACCCCAACGGGATCATGAACATGGGCACGATTTTCCCTCGTTGACGACGATGCGTCAGCGTCCTGACTGTGCGGGGCGCGGCTCGTGAAGGGCTACGAACATGCTCTCGTACGTGTGGGCCATCGTTTCGCATGCTTCGCGCATGGCGACATCGGCCATCGGAGCCGCAGCATGAGTACGCCAGCGTTCGACTCCCGTCAGCGCCGCTTGTCGCAGCGCGTCGTCGCTCGCTCCCTGTTCTAGTCCCAGGCGCGACGCCGCGTCACCCCCCGGTGAGACGATGGTCGCGAACTCAGCTCGCTGCGCAGCATCGAAGCCAGCAAGGCCTGACATCACCAGGTGGCTGAGGCGAAGTTCGGCGAAGTCGGGTGTGGAGGCCTCGCAGCGCTCGACCTCGGCGGCCAGCTGTCGCCCACCGGCCGGGTCGGACTCGGCCAACTGCTGAGCGATCGACCTCAGCCCTGCAAGTGCGGCTCGTGCCTTGAGTACGTGTGCTCTGGGCAGGAACAACTCCGTGATCAATGAGCGCAGGCCGTCGAGGCCGGACTCAGCAACAAGCAGACGCGAGAGATCCTTGGCGGTCGTTGATTCATTCGTTTCCAGGTGAGCCAGACAAAACCGAACGCCGAACACGCCGAGGCGGTCGAGGAGGCTGCGCCGAAGCTCTACTGTCAGCTCGCTGGCCTCGGGCTCGCAGAACGCGTCTGCGCCGCGCAGCATTCGTGCAAGGGTGGAAGCCGGAGTGTGCGCCAGCTGTCGAAGGGCCCACGATTCGTCCTCGCGCAGGGTGAGCCCTGTTTCGGCGATCAGGCCGGCGACTGGTACGACCGCGGTGCACAGCGTGCGGACAGCATCATCACCCTCGTAGCGCTTGCTGATTCGTCGAGCCGATTCCATCGCGTCAAGCCGACCAGCGCCGATCTCGTCAGCACGAGACAAGACCGCAACAGCATTGACCGGTGATGAACCCGCCACACTGCGATCCATGAACGACCCCAGGAACTCGGCGTCGCGGCGGTGAAGGTGCCGCATGAGGTAGATCACCGCGTCGGCCTCGCTGGGTACCGCATTCCCGAGCGCGAGGAACTCGGTGGTGCGCACAGAGTTCTCCGCTGAGAGCGACGCCAAGCCGGGCGTGTCGATGAGTGTCATCGTGCTCAGCGCCGCCGTCGGCCATGACACAACCAGTCGCTCCGTCGAGGCCAGCTGCGCGCCATCCATATCGAACGCCAAGGCGCCATCGATGCGCCGAAAGGGGACTGGCGTCGATTCGCCGTCGTAGCCGATGGCCGTGACGTCATACGCTGCACCGTGCTGGTACCAGGTCACCACCTTGGTGCACTCACCGGCGTCAGTGGGTGCCAGTCGTTCCCCGACGAGGGCGTTCAGAAGCGTCGATTTCCCTGCCTTCACGCGGCCTGCGATCGCAATGCGCAGCGGACCATCGAGTCGCGCGATCACCTCGTCGACCGGTTGCGAGAAGCGCGTCCCCGCAACGAGGTCGGCAGCGAGAGAACAGACCGTGCGAACGCGTTCAACGACCTCGGGCGTGGTACTCATGTACTCGTTGCTCTGTGGAGCGCGGAGCGGGCGGACGCGACCCGCTCCAGAGTCGTTGAGACAATCAGGATTCTGGCCGCGGAGTGCTCTTGGCCCTGTTGTGCTGCTTGTTGTGCACGCTGCGCAGTGTCGGTGTACGTCCTGCCCAGTTCCGCGATTCGTTCGGTGAACTCGTCACGTATCGCGCGCTGCACGTCGCGCATCACCTCGCTCAGTTCGTTGGTGATCGCAAACTGAACGTCGTCGAGAAACTGGCGAACGTTCGAGCGCGCCTGCTGCCGACGCATTGCGATTTTCCGCTTATGGGCGTCGGCGAGTTGCATCCCGGCGAAGACGGCGCCGATCCCAACCGTAACGGGGTTCGACATCATCAGCGCCGCGGCACCCGCCGGCAAGAACCGTCCCATCATCCCAAACATGATGATGCCGCTCTGAGCGCCGCGTAGCCCAACCAGCGCAGAGCCGAGTTGCTGCCCGCCATGATTC
>JANLPB010000312.1:0-3647 GCA_031366885.1 Ilumatobacteraceae bacterium | reverse complement strand
GCACTTCCCGTCGGGTTCTCTTCGCAGGGGGCTTGCTCACTAACGTGCGGGCTCAGGAGGTACACGTCATGGGTTCTCTGGACGGACGCGTCGCAATCATCACCGGTGCAGGTCGCGGAATCGGGCGCGAGCATGCGCTCTACTTCGCAGCCGAGGGCGCCAAGGTGGTCGTCAACGACCTTGGCGGCGCCAACGACGGCACCGGCACCGATCTCACGCCGGCGCAGCAGGTGGTGGAGGAGATCAAGGCGTTGGGTGGCGAGGCAGTGGTCAACGGCGACAACGTGGCCGATTGGGAGGGCGCCCAGCGGATGATCAACCAGGCCATCGAGACGTTCGGCGACCTCGACATCTTGGTCAACAACGCGGGCATTCTGCGCGATCGGGTGCTGGTGAACATGACCGAGGACGAGTGGGATTCCGTCATCGCCGTGCACCTGAAGGGTCACTTCGCTCCTACACGTTGGGCGGCGACGTACTGGCGCGAGCAGCACAAGGCCGGCATCGTCAAGCCGCGCAACCTGGTGCACACGTCCAGTACGTCGGGCCTCTTCTCCAATCCCGGCCAGGCGAACTACGGCGCGGCCAAGACCGGTATCGCCACACTCAGCCAGATCGCGGCGAAGGAACTCGTTCGCTATGGCGTGAAGAGCAACACCATCGCCCCCGGTGCTCGCACCCGCCTGACGCTGGCCACGCCGGGTCTCGGCGAGATCATGAAGCCCAAGGAGAACGCCTTCGATCCGTGGGATCCCGCCAACATCTCGCCACTGGTCGCCTACCTCGCGACGAGCGACTGCGTTTTTACCGGCGAGACCTTCCTGGTCCAGGGTGGCTCGGTCACCATGGTGGAGAGTTGGCAGCGTGGTGCCGGTGTTGAGCGAGACTCGAAGTGGACGGTGAACGAACTCGCTGAGGCGTTGGCGCCACTCGCCCGTTCGTGAAGCTGCTCCCGCCGCATCGCGAGAACGTACGGAACAACTCCGACAGCACGCTGTCGATCGATAGCGGTGGCGTCGACGAGCTCGGGGTCATCCCGTGGCCGATACTGCTGCGCCGCCGAATCGCCCGCAAAGTCGGCATCGATCACCGCTGGGCAGTCCTGTGGGTCGTGCTCAGTGGCCTGTTCACGGTCGGGTTCACCATCACCCTGCTCGTGGTCTCGCTGGACCGCATTGCCGGCGAGCTGAACACCACGACAACGGTGCTGACGTGGGCCATCACCGGTCCGATGCTCGCGTTTGGTGTCGTCGGTCCAGTCTTCGGAAAGGCCGGCGATCTGTGGGGCCACAAGCGGATTTTCGTCAGCGGCCTCTTCTTTGCCGGTGTGTTCGCGGCCGCGTCGGCTCTTGCGTGGAGCGCGGGCACGCTCATTTTGTTTCGCACACTGTCGGCCACTGCCGGCTCCGCGTGCGGCCCGTCAGCGATGGCGTACATCAACCGCATGTTCGAGCCCGGCGAGCGGGTCAAACCGCTGAGCTACTGGAGTTTCGTCACGGCCGGTGCGCCGGTGATCGGTGTAGTGGTGGGCGGCCCGTTGGTGGAGGCCGTGGGTTGGCGCGCGATCTTTGCGGTGCAGGCGCCGCTGTGTTTCGTCGGGTTCGTGGTCGCGCTGTGGCTGCTGCCCGGCACCGATCGGCTGAAGGGCGTCAAGTTCGACGTCCTCGGTTCGGTGACACTCGGCATCGGCGCCACCTCGCTGCTCGTTGCCATCAGCCAAGGGCGCGCATGGGGCTGGGCGAGCAGGGCGACGATCGGCTGCTTGGTGCTGTCGGTGTCGGCGATAGTCGCGTTCGTCAGGGTCGAGCGACGGGCGGAAGCGCCGTTGGTTGTGCTCGCCTGGTTTCGCACCCGCAACTTTGCGTTTCCCGTGCTCAGTCAGGCACTGACCAACTTCGCCTACATGGGCGGGTTCTTCCTGATCCCACAGGTGTTGGGCACTCGTGGCCTTGGCCTCGGTGAAGCGACCAAGGGTTACCTGGTCATCTCGCGCCCGCTGGCGTTCTCGCTCGTTGCTCCGCTTGCGGCCATTGTGACGATCCGTGTCGGTGAGCGTGTTGCCGGCGTGGTTGGCGCCATCGGTGTGGTGATCTCGATGGTGTTGTGGAGCACCGTGGGGCTGGACTCGTCGTACATCTTCATCGTCGCGGCCACGGCGTTCTCCGGCATCGGTCTGGGCATCGCCTCGCCCGCACTCACCTCGCTGATGGCCGGGTCGGTGGCCGACGCCGACCTGGGGGTGGCGGGCGCAATGCAGCAGCTGATGACGCAGATGGGCCAGGTGTTGGGCTCTGCCGTGCTGGCCACGATCAGCGTCACCGCCACCTCGACCAACTTGACGCCGTTCCACACAGCATTCATCGTGGGCGCGGTGGTGGCCGCCGGCGGATGCCTGGCGGCCACCTTCGCACGCAGTACTCCGCGCTAACAGCAGTATCTGCTCAGCGCGTTACTTCAGCTGGTGATGCCCTTGATTTCTTCGGCGATCTGCTTGGCGATGTCGTCGTTGGGCATCGAGGTCTGCATGGCCATCATCTTCATCATGTCGCCTTGCACTTTCACCTTGCCGGACATGAATGCCTGCATGCCTGCTGCCTGATCCTGGTCGACGAAGATCTTGCGGGCGGTCTCCCAGTCGGTGGTCAGTGTGAGGTCGGGCGTGTCGAGCGCGCCCTTCTCCATCACGACATCGCCCGAGGAGGTGTCGAGGAACAGGTTGACAGAGCCGTCACCGAACGGGACGTCGGTGATGACCTGGTTCATCCGGATGCTGCTGGTGACCTTCGTTGCCTGGTCGGCGTACTTCTCGCGGATGGCGGCGGCGGCGGCCATCCACTCGTCGGAAAGGAATTGGTGGGACATGGTGGGGTGGCCTTTCAAACGGCTGAACGTGACGGCGGCAACTTAGTCGCTGTCGGCGCCGAAATGTGAGGCGCGCTGGGCAGTGTTTCGGAGGTGCCCGAACTACTGCCTCGGTTGACAGAACGTTCAATCCGGTTCCCATCGGGGGTGTGGTCAGGTAACGATGGGCGTATGGCACGCATCCTCGTCACCGAAGAAATCGCCGAAGGTGGCCTTGATCGGCTGCGCGCGGCCGGGCATGAGGTCGATGTGCAACTCGATCTCTCCCGTTTGTTGACCGCGGTGAAGGGTGCGCACGCCCTCATCATCCGCAGCGCCACACAGGTGACCGCGGAAGTGTTGGAGGCCGGCAGCTCGCTCGTCGTGGTGGGTCGCGCCGGTATCGGCCTCGACAATGTCGATGTTCCCGAGGCGACCAAGCGTGGGGTGATGGTGGTCAATGCACCGCAGAGCAACATCATCTCCGCCGCCGAGCACACGATGGCCCTGCTGCTGGCGCAGGCTCGCAACGTGCCTCAGGCACACGCGGCGCTGATCGCTGGCCGGTGGGAGCGCAGCCGGTGGGAGGGTGTCGAGCTGGCCGACAAGACGCTGGCGGTCATCGGTCTCGGTCGCATCGGCAAGCTGGTGGCGGACCCCGCCCGTGCCAACGGAATGCGTCTGGTGGCGAACGACCCGATCGAGTACGACGACCGTGACCGTCAGATGGGTGACGAGCTGCTGACCCTCGACCAGGCGGTGGCCGAGGCCGACTTCCTCACGATTCACCTGCCCAAGACGAAGGA
>JANLPB010000301.1:0-6394 GCA_031366885.1 Ilumatobacteraceae bacterium | reverse complement strand
AACCGCTGGTGCCGATCACCTACGACGCCTACGAGGACGAGAGCGATCCGGGCCCGTTTCCGATCCCGCTCAACGCGCCCGTGGAAAGTGGAAGTGACCGACACGTGTTGGTCCTGCAGCAAAGCAGTTGCACACTTTTTGAGCTCGGTGTCGCCCGCCGTAGCGGCGCCGGCTGGCTGGCCGCGGGCGGCGCCAGGTTCGACATGACCAGCAACGCGCTCCGTCCGCTCGGGTGGACCAGCACCGACGCTGCCGGTCTGCCGATTCTGCCCGGCCTGGTGCGCTACGAGGAGGTCGCTGCCGGCCACATCGACCACGCTCTGCGCATCACCTTCGACGTCACGCGCCGCGGCTACATCCTTCCGGCCACCCACTTCGCATCGTCGGTCACCGACGCCAACGCTCCGGCGATGGGCCAACGGCTGCGTCTCAAAGCCAGCTTCGACGTGAATGGGTTGTCGGGTCAAGCACGTGTCATCGCGGTTGCGATGCAGACCTACGGAGTGATCGTCGCCGACAACGGCAGCAACTGGTTCTTCCAGGGCGCGCCCAGCAGCGGCTGGGTCGATGCGGACCTGAATCAACTGAAGAGCATCCCCGGCTCGGCCTTCGAGGCGGTCGATACCGGACCGGTGATCACCTCGTAGCCGCGTGACGTACTACAGTTCCGTGACGGATGAGTGACTTGACTTTCACACACCTTGACCCAATGGGTCGGGCCCGCATGGTCGACGTGACGCCGAAGGATCCGACGCATCGTCGGGCCGTCGCCCGTGGTCGAGTGTTCATGCAACCCGAGACGACCGCTGCCGTCGTCAACCGTGAAGTGAAGAAGGGCGACGTGCTGGCCGTCGCGCGAGTGGCCGCCATTCAGGCCGCAAAACGCACCAGCGACATGATTCCTTTGTGCCATCCGCTGCTGGTGGGCTCGGTGAGCGTCAACTTCGAGATCGGCGACGACTTCATCGAGATCGAAGTGCAGGTTGACACCGTCGACCGGACGGGCGTGGAGATGGAGGCGTTACATGCCTGTGCAGTCGCCGGCCTCACCATTTACGACATGTGCAAATCGGCAGATCGGGCGATGGTGATCGGCGAAATCGCGCTCTGGGAGAAAACCGGCGGGCGGTCCGGTACGTATCGCCGACCCGCTAACATTGCATCCACTGTTACGAAAGTAGTAGAACCGTAATGAAAACTCTTGTGAACACCATGTCCTCAACACTTGCCTCACACCTCCTGCAGCACAGCAAGGGCGCACTCTGATGCAGCCCATCGTGCTCCTCGCCGTCGCCGCTGTATGGGCCGCCGTCATCATCCCGCCGCTGCTGCGGTCACGGGTTGAGAACCGGCCCAACTCATCGGTCACCGACTTTCGTCGGCAGCTCTCCACGCTGCAGCGTGCTGTGCCAACCCGAACCATGGTGCCGATGCGCAGCATGGCGCGGCCGCTGGCGCAGGCGCCGCAGCAACGCCACTTGGCCCACGGTCAGCCCGGCCAGGTTCGCCGGTCGCCCGCAATGAGCTCAGCGTCGCTCAGCGGCGTTCCGCAGCGCAGCCACGGCGGCAGCATCGTCGACAACACTGCCGGCCATCGTCAGATGCACCTGCACAAGGTCAGCCAGCGCGAGGTGTTACGCCGCCGGCGCGCCAACGTACTGTTCATTCTCGTCGTCACTGTGGGCATCACCGGCTTCCTCGCCGCCACCACTCATGCCAACGTGATGGTCTACGCCTTCGCTCTTTCGTTCGTCTCGCTGTGCGGCTACTGCTACAAATTGGTGCAGTTGCGCAACTACGAAATGGACCGTAGCTACGGCGATCAGACCTGGTTCAACGCCGCCTGACACCGCTACACTCGGGTCTCCAACCGGGGGTGTAGCTCAGTTGGCAGAGCGCAGCAATCGCACTGCTGAGGCCCGGGGTTCAATTCCCCGCACCTCCACCCGGCTGTTCGAAGCCCTTCCCACACGGGAAGGGCTTCGTGCGTTTCCTCGCCGAACGCGCTACCTTCGCCGCGATATGCGCACTCGTTGTCGTCTTGTTCTCGCGCTCGTGCTGGCTCTCTCGGGCTGTGCCAATGCCACGACGACAGAATCTGCTACGACAACAGAATCTGCCACGACAACAGAATCTGTCACGACAACAGAATCTGTCACGACGACAGAATCTGTCACGACGACGATCGAACCCGAGATCGTCATCCCGCCGGGCATCCTGGCAGCGATGCCGTTCCAGAATCGGCTCGACGTGGCGCAGGGCATCTTCCAGGTCAAGCTCTACAACGGCACAGATCAGCGGTTCGACATCGTTGGTGTGCAGTTGCTGTGGGACGGACTCACCACCCCGGTCTCAGAGCGCCAGAACCCGTTGATCGCAGGTGATCGACTGGACTATCCGGTCACGCTCGCAGCGGCCACGTGTGTCGGCGATGGCACTGTCGATGAAATGCCAGATCCGCAAAAAGCGGTTGTTCGCGTGCTGTTGGCCGGCGGCGGGGAGGTTCTCGCGCCGGTGTTCGACGTCAAGCACTTCGCTCGTCGCCTGTACCTCGAGGACTGCGAGCGGCAGTTCATCGCCAAGCAGGCCGCGATCGAGTGGGTCGACATGCACGAGACAGTGCGCGACGGACGCGCGGTCACCGAGGGGTTCTTGCGGCTCACTCGCCTGGAAGGCACCGGCGAGGTGACGGTGTTGCTGATCAGCAACAACATCCTGTTCACGTTCGTTGCCCCGGATGCGGCCGACGGCCCCGTCGCCGTGCTGCCCGTCGGCGAGTCGACGGTGAGCGTGCCAATACGCTTTGTCGAGGGCCGATGCGATGCGCACGCGATGTCAGAGACAAGTCAGCCGTACCTGTTCCAGGCGACGCTCGACCTCGGCGATGGTGACGAGCGTTCGTTTGCAATGCCGATTCCGCTGGATGACCAGATCCCGATGCGCCATCGCCTAGAGGCCGCATGCGCGGTACTTGGCGAGGATGGCGCGTTCAACGACGGGTGAGCCACACGTCGCACGAAGCGACAACGTGAATCGCCGCGGATAGCGTGACGCGCACTTCGAAGGGAGGTCCCACACCATGGACCGAATCTTGATCGACGACCTACGTGTCGTCACGGTGATCGGTGCGTTGCCGCACGAGCGTGAGATGGCGCAACCAATCCGAATCGACCTGTCAATCGGTGTCGACCTTCACGAGGCAGGCCGCAGCGACGACCTCGCCGCCACCGTTCACTACGGCTTGGTGTGCGAGCGTGTCACCGAGCTCGCCCGCGACAGCAAAGACATCCTGCTCGAGCGACTGGCGGCGAAGGTGGCCGACGTCGTGCTCGAGTTCGACCTCGTCGACGAGGTGGAAGTCACGCTCACCAAACTGCGCCCACCAATTCCGGACAGTGTGCAAAGCACCGCCGTCAGGATCGTGCGCACGCGCGCCGAGGCCGCAGCGCCGCCGCTGGTGGCGCACAACGCGTACATCGCATTGGGTAGCAACCTGGGTGACCGCGAGCGGTACCTGCGCTTTGCGGTCAGCGAGCTCAGCAACGTTGTCGCCATGTCGCAAGTGTTCGAGACGGCGCCTGTGGGCGGCCCCGACGATCAGGGCGCGTATCTGAACATGGTCGTGCAGATCGAGACGCCGCTCGACCCCTACGCACTCATTCGGCGCTGCCAGCGCATCGAGGCCAACGCCCTTCGTCAGCGGATTGTGCATTGGGGCCCGCGCACGCTCGACGTCGACCTGTTGTTCTACGACGACATCAACATCATCAGCGAGGCGCTGACGGTGCCACACCCGCGCATCTTCGAGCGTCGGTTCGTGCTGGCACCGTTGAGCGAAGTGGCGCCCGAGCTGTGCCCGGTCGGCTGGGAAACGACCCTGCCGCCCAGCGAGATTCACGCACGCGGACCGCTTGCCCTCTAGATGCGCCCGACCCTATTCACCAGCAATGCGGCGCTCGAACGAGCGCACTTTTGCCGGGTAGTGCACGCGCCCGTACTCGGGGGCGTTGCGGATGACGATCTCCAGCAGCTCGTCGTGCTGGGCAGTCTCCTTCCAGGGCAGTGCGATGTAGAGGGGCAGGTCGAACACGCGCATGGCATCCAGGTTGCTGTACACCCGCTTCTGGTAGACGTAGCGCTCGGCCCACGGCCAGTTGCTGGGGGCGAAGCCAGTGCCCGGGTCGAGTACGCACCTGCTGCGCAGGCCGTAACGGTCAGCGTCACGCAGGCGCGCATCGAAGAATTCGATGATCGCCGCCACCGGGTCGCGGTCGACCATCTCCATTGCCCGGGGGTTCGGGCCGCTCAGGAACGGCACCACGATCGGCACGTCGAAGTCGGCCGCGACCTGCCACATCTCGTCGCTCTGCATTCCGTCGGCGGCGTTGATCACGGTGGCACCTGCCTGCAACGAACGGCGCAGCACCTCGGGTCGCCAGCTGTCCACACTCATCGGCACGCCCAACGCAGCAAGCGCCGGCACCAGCTCGCGCAGGCGGTCCCATTCGGCCTCCCACGGCACCACGGTGGCAGCGTCGGTACTGCCTTGGCCGCCGAGATCGAGGCCGTCGGCACCGTCGGCCAGCAACTGACGAGCGCGGGCGAGAGCTTGCTCGACGGTGCCGACAATCGAGTCGGCATTCAGCGAGTCGGGGCTTGCGTTGACCACTCCGTACAGGAACATGTGGCTGGATGCTACGAGCCGGTGGGGTCGCTGCGATGAGTCGTGTTCGGACATTCGAAGTCGACGAGTGTGCCCTCGATCAGCTGATTGAGGCCAAGCAGGGCCGCACCGTCTCGGTCTGCATTCCCTGTCGCGACGAGGCGGCCACCATCGGGCCGCTGGTCAACATGGTGCGTCACACACTGATGCGCCGCATGCCGTTAGTCGACGAACTGATCGTGCTGGATGACCGCAGCACCGACGACACCGCGCAGGTTGCGGCGAGCGCCGGCGCAACGGTGATTCCGATCGAAGAACTGCACCTGCTGCATGGCGTGGGCCACGGCAAGGGCAACGTGCTGTGGGCCAGCCTCGCCGCCAGCAAGGGCGATTTCGTGGTGTGGCTGGACGGCGACGTCACCAGTTTCGAACCGAACTGGATTGCTAAGCTGTTGGCGCCGATGATCGACGACGACTCGGTTGCGCTCGTCAAAGCAATCTTTCACCGCCCTACGCAGATGGGAGGCGGTGGACGAACGACCGAGCTGGTGACCCGACCACTGATGTCGCTGTACTTCCCGCAGCTGACTGGCCTGCACCAGCCGCTGGCGGGAGAGTACGCCGGGCGTCGCGAGGTTTTGGAACAGCTGCCGTTCGTCCAGGGCTGGGGTGTAGAAATCGCGCTGCTCATCGACATCGCCGAGCGCTACGGCGCCGAGGCCATCGCACAGGTCGACCTCGGTGTGCGTGAGCACCGTCACCGCAGCCTGCACGCATTGTCGGTGCAGGCCGCGGAGGTGATGGCGACGATGTTGGGCCGCGTGCCCGGTGGTGCGTTGCTCGCCGGTAGCGACCATCAGCTTCGTCGGGCAGATGGATCTGATGTGCCGCTGAACCTTGCGGAGCGGCCGCCGCTCTCCACCCTCAGACGGTGATGGTGAGAGCGATCTTCCAGCCGGCGTCGTTGCTGCCGGTGGCGGTTGCCAGTTCCTGGTCCCAGCCGTCACTGAAGACGTTGTCCGTGGAGAGCGAGACCTTCTTGAGATTGCCCGGGCTGGAGTCGTAGCCGTCGGCCACGTAGACCAGTTCGCACTCGGCCTGGGGGAGGGCGATCTGCGAGGTCGTGATGCGGTTGCTGGCCTCCAGTGCATCGGCCAGGGTCGGGTAGACCTCGAAGTGAATGTGCGGCCAGCGGCCGTCGTAGCAGCCGGGCCAGACGCTCTGGAAGGTGACGTTGCCGTTGGCGTCGGCTTCTTGCACGCCACGGAGGTAGCTGGCATCGGGCGCGGTGTACATCGAGTAGTGGCCGTCCTTGTCGGCGTGCCACAGGTAGACGGCGCCGCCCTTGAGCGGTGCGCACCCGCTGGAAGCGTCCAGCACGGTGAGACTGATCGACGCCGGGACGCCCTCGGCGGTACCGCTGAACGACCCGATGCTGGTGGCGATGTCGCTGCGCACCACGTCGGGCTCGGTGAGAATGTCGGGGCCGTTGGATCCGTCGCCGGGGTAGGGGCCAGCCGTCTCCTCAGGGACCTGGGTGGTGCACGTAGCGGTTCCGGCAGCGGTGGTGTCGGTGGACGCCACCGTCGTCGCCGCAGCGGTCGTGTCCACTCCTGCGGCAGTGCTGCCGGTCGTGCTGGCGGTCGTGTCGGCGGTCGTCTTGGCGACACTTGAGTCCGAGCCACAGGCAGCGAGGAGGGCAACGGCGCCCGCGCCAGCCATCATCTGTAG
>JANLPB010000300.1:0-2565 GCA_031366885.1 Ilumatobacteraceae bacterium | reverse complement strand
GAACGACAGGGAGCCCTCCTTGCGATCAACGCCGCCCATCTCGAGGCCACTGGTGCGTTCGGGCTCGATGGCACTGTCTCGTTGAACGCCTGGATGCGCAACCACCTGCGTATGACACCCCAACGAGCCGGTGAACTGCTGGCAACCGGCAGGTTCCTCAACAACTGTCCCGTCTTCGCTGAAGCAGTCATCGACGGTTCGCTGTCCGCGTCGCAGATCGCCGTTGCGCGATGCACCGGCAAGTCGAAGTACACCGAGATCAGGCGCGCAACTCAAGACGGGCTCGTCGAAACATTGAAGGAGCTCGACATCCACCAAACGGTGCGCGCTGTCGCTCACTGGATCCACCGCGCTGACGCACTCCTCGACGAGAAGGCACCTCCGTTGGAACAGCCCACCGAGCTCACCTACGGCACCACGATGGACGACGTCACCCACGGCACCTTCCGTCTCAACGAAGCCGCTGGCACCGAGTTCGACAAAGCCATCCAGACCGCGATCACCCATACCGGCAAAGAAGAGACCCGCACCACCGCCGAGCGCCAGGGTGACGCCTTGTTCGACATCGCTGCGTTCTTCAACAAGAACCACCACGGCAACGAACGCCCGCGCAACCTTCCGAATGTGACGCTGTCGGCAGACATCTCCACCGTGGTCACCGAACGTCCCGAAGGGGTCAACGTCGACACCCAACGACCCATGTCACCCGCCTGTACTGACACCTACCTGTGCGACTGCCGCATCCACGTCATCTTGCGTGACGCCGATGGTGCGCCGCTCGGCTTTGGTCGCAGCGCACGCATCGTGCCGTCACGGCTGTTCAAGCAAGTCGCCGCCCGCGACGGCTGCTGCCGCTACCCCGGCTGCAACCGACCCGTCAGATGGACCGACGCGCACCACATCCACTACTGGCGACGCGGCGGCAAAACCGACTACGACAACCTTGTGCTCCTGTGCTCCAGACACCACCACCACGTGCACCAACAAAAGATCACCATCGATCTGATGCCCAACGGCGAAGCATTCTTCACTACCTTCGACGGCAAGCGCTCCAGCTCCACCCCACGCGGCGCACCACCCACACATGGGCCCGACTGACCACTCAGAGCGCAGCGATACAACCCAACACATGTAACCACCGCGGCCCAGCCGCGGTAGTTACGCGTCTGCCCCGATACCAGATCTGAAAGAGGAGAACTGGTTCGAAGGGTGCAGCTCCGGAGCCGACCTGGTGAAGCGCAGACCGAGCCGACGTCACGAGCAATCAGTTCAAAGCCCTCCGAATCGTCGGCCCGACTCGCAGCGCGGAATGCTGTCACACATGAGCGAGATCCTCGAAGAGCTGGATGCGTGGTTGGCGGAGAACTGGGACCCGGACCTGACGGTGGCCGAGTGGTGGCAGCGCCTCGGGTCGTCCGGTTGGGCGGCGCCCGCGCTGCCGACCAACGCCTACGGCAAAGGTCTCGCACGCAACGACGCGATCGCCGTCGGCAACAGAATCGTCGCGTACGGCGCGGTCGCTGCCCCCGGCGGGCTGGGCATGTTGCTGGCCGCGCCGACGATTGCAGTGCACGGGTCGCAGGAGCAGATCGACCGGTACGTGTTGCCGATCGTCACCGGGCAACAGGCGTGGTGCCAGCTGTTCAGCGAGCCCGGCGCGGGCAGCGACCTCGCCGGCCTTGGCTGCAAGGCCATCAAGGACGGCGACGAGTGGATCGTCAACGGTCAGAAGGTGTGGACCAGCGGCGGCCAGGTGGCCGACATGGGCATGCTCATCGCCCGCACCAACCCCGACTCACCCAAGCACCAGGGCATCACATGGTTCGCCTGCGACATGCACCAGGAGGGTGTCGACATTCGCCCGCTCAAGGAGATGACTGGTCGGGCGCTCTTCAACGAGGTCTTCCTCAGCGACGCCCGCGTGCCCGACGACGCCACCATCGGTGGCCTCAACAACGGCTGGGCCGTTGCGAACACGACGCTGATGTTCGAGCGTTCAGGCCTCGGTGCCGGCGGCCATAGCGCCGCGGCGTCGGCCGGCGCCGGCACCGTCATGGGCGATCTACCCAAGCGCGTTGGCGACTTCGTTCGCCCGGCCGGGACCTCGGGTGGCGGTGGCGGTGGTGGTGCAATGGCCGCCGGGGCGATGACGATGTTCAAGCACATGGCGACTGCCGCCGACGTGCAGAACGACCCGACCGTGCGCCAAGCGATGATCAAGCTGCACACGCTGCACGAGGTCGGCCGGATGTTGGCCCTGCGTCTCAAGGCGGAGAAGGCCGCGGGTCGCGACATCGCCGGCGCACCGAACATCGCCAAGCTGTCGATGAGCGAGATCATGCGCCAGAGCCGCGACCTTGGCCTTCGCCTCGCCGGTGCTGGCGGCATGCTGCACGCCTACACCTCTGCCGATCGCAAAGCGCTCGACGACGCCACCGGCAATCCGATGCTGGCCTTCGTCACCGAGATGGCGTTATTCGCGCAAGGCCCGCCGATCTACGGCGGCACCGACCAGGTGCAACGCAACATCATCGGCGAGCGCGCCCTCGGCCTGCCCAAGGAGCC
>JANLPB010000197.1:0-3299 GCA_031366885.1 Ilumatobacteraceae bacterium | reverse complement strand
TGTCCTTGGCCAGTTTGCTGAAGAGGTCCCGAAGGGCGTTGTTACCGATCTTGCGCAGACCCTTGGGCGTCAGCTCGAGCTTGCCTTCCTTTTGCTGGATCAGCCCGGAATCTTCCAGCATCTTGGTCAGCTGCGCCAGCTTCTCCAGTGACTTGGCGGCGTCGTCGCCCATCAGTTCGCGCACGCGATTCATGTCGGCCTCAGCCAGCGCGCCCGGGTTGGTGGCATTGCGCAGCAAGTTCTCCAGCTGGTCCATGTCGCCCAGCTCTTGCATGGTCTGCATCGCCTGGCCCATGCCCATGCCTTCATCGCCCTGGAACTCGTAGCTCTGGCCCCACCCCTCCTGCGGGAACATTCCCTGCAGGTTGCGGCCCAACTGGTCCATTTGCCAGCGCAGATCCATGTCGTCCATCAGCTGGTCACTGAGCTGCCGCAACTGCGCCCGCTGCTCGGGCGTCATCGAGTTCATCATCGCCTGCATCGCGGCCATGCGCTGCGCCATCTGCTGCAGCAACTCGTCCAGGTTCTGCGGGTTCTCCGGGAAGAAGTCGCCGAACTTCTCCATGAATTGTTCGAAGGCCGCCTGCTCGTCGTCGGGGTGGGCGCCGGCTTGGCGCTGCTCGATCAGCTCGTTGAGCCCGGCCATCATGTCCTTCATGCGGGCCATGTCTTCGGGGCTCATGTTCTGCATGCCCGACGACATCTTGTCGACCATCTGTTGCATCAGCTCTTGCTTGAGCTTCTCCATCAGCTGCTCGAAGCGCTGTTGCGCCTCACCGCTTTCGAAGTCGTACGCGCTGAGCTCACGAACCTTGCCGGCGAGATCGTTGGGCAACATGTCGAGTCGGAAGTTGCGCTCGGAGGCTGCGTCACGTGCGGTGCTGGCGCGGCGCTCGTCGCCGCTGCGCTCGGCTGCCTCGGTGGCTTGCTCGATGGAGTGGCGCTCCTCATCGACGATGTCGTTGAGCTCGCTCGCTATCTCGTCGTACACGCCGCCAAGGTCGAACTGGTCCAGCTTCTCCTGGCGCTGCTGACGGAGCTTCTCCATCAGTTCGCGCAGGCCCTGCACGCGGTCTCCATTGCGATCGCGCATGCCCTCTTGCATCATCCGCCGCAGGGCCGCGTTCACATCGCCGTGGTAGAGCAGGTCGTCGGTCAGCTCATCGAAGAGCCCCTCCGCGTCCAGGTCGAAACCCTTCTGCGTGCCGTCCCAACGCGAGTACGTAAACCGACTGGCCATTGCCGAACCCTACTGCGCCGTAGGCCAACACTGTCGGGCTGTGGCCCGCACCGGTGAGTTCGGATCTTGACACAAACCAACTCGTGACTTTGTGAAAGGCTTCACAAAGTCGGCGCGATCAGGTAAGGTACTCGCAATGCGAGTTCCGCGTACCTTCGCCTTCGTCGACCTTTCCGGGTTCACGAACTACACCGCCGCCTTTGGCGACGATGCGGCCGGTCGATTGCTGGGTGCGTTTCGAACCATCACTCGCGAGGTCGCCAGCGAACGCGGTGTCCGAATTGCGAAGTGGTTGGGCGACGGGTGCATGATCGTTGCGGTCGAGCAGGCAGCCTGCATCGCCTTTGCGCTGGAACTGGAACATCGCTCGGCGGAAGTGTGCGCTCCCCTTGCGCTGCGCGTCGGCATTGCCACTGGGCACGCGCTGCTCTTCGAGGGCGACGACTACATCGGGTCCGCCGTCAACATGGCCTCTCGTTTGTGCGACGCCGCCGGTCCGTTTGAAGTGCTGCTCCCCACGATGCAGATCGAGCGGCTGCCGGAAGGCATCATCGCCACCACGCATGGCGATCTCGAGTTGCGGGGCTTTCCCGGCCCGATCAGCGTCGTCGAGCTCAGCGGCCAGCCGAAGTTGGCTGCAAGCACCGACACCGGCGAACTGTGGACTCGCAGCCCATTTCAGGCGTGACCGACCCTCCCCCGTCGCCACGGCGGGGTGCGACGCTCACGTCGTTCGGCAGTCGCTTGGCCGACGATCTTGCATTCGCCGCCGAACTCGGAATCGATGAGGTGCGCCTTGACATTCCATGGGTGGCCGCGCAGCCCCGTCCGGGTGCCGTCGACGGCGATGTCTTCGAACAGGCTCACGCGGCAGCGACGTTGGCCCGGGGGCTGGGACTGCAGCCGTGGTTCCGCCTTCTGCAGCCGGCTATTCCGAACTGGTTCGACAATGACGGCGGGTTCACCGACGAACGCACCGCCGGGCATTGGTGGCCGCGGTGGGTGGAACTGGTGGCCGAGCAGCTGGGCGAAGTTGCGGCGGGTTGGGTCCCGTTCGAAGCTCCGTACGCGCTCTCTCACCGTCTGATCCCCAACGACCCCCGCCGGCATGGCGAACTGATGAACACGCTCACCGTCGCGTGGCGGGACGCGTGGAGAATTTTGCGCGTTGGCCCACCCGTTGCAACCGCGATCGACGTTGCGACCGAGCGCCCGGCCAACGCCAGCGAAGAAGCCATCCAGGAAGCGCACCGTCGCGATCAGTTGCGCTGGGGTTTGTGGCTGGAGGGTTTGCGTGACGGCGTCGTGCGCATCCCGGGTCGGGCAGACAAGCAGTTGGCCGACCTCGACGGTGCCTGCAGCGTTGTCGGTCTCGCCATCCGCGGCGACGTGGAAGCTGGGCTTCATCGTGCGGGTGAACAGGGCCCAGAACGTCCGATGGCTGTCACGTTCCGACCGATCGGCGACAGTGACGGTAAGCGGGCGCAAGCGATCACAGCGATGTGGCGCGACGTGCGCCGTTGCGCCAGTGAGCTGGAGATCGCCTCTGTGACCATCACGCCGTTCACCGAGTCGGCGGACCAGCCAGATCGCCCGGGTATCGCAACCGAGCGGCGCGAGTTGAAAGACAGCGGCCAGGCCTTCCTCGACGGCTGAGCCTCTGGAGCTTCGGTCAGCCGCGGCCGCGGTAGGTGGCGCCCGAGCCGCTAGAGGCGCCGTCCTTATTGAGACGCTTGGAGAGGTGGAGGCCCTCCAACACGAACTCGACTGCGGCGGCAACTGCGGCCGGCGATTCGTCCCCACCGGTGAGCGACAGCACTGCTGCGCGCATGGCCGGCACCTCGCCGAGCAGCGCAGCCAATTCCGACGACGGGATGTCCTCACCGGTGTGAGCAACGATGCCCTCCTCGAACGCGGCGACCACATCACGAACCTGGTCGAGCGAGACCACCTCCTTGAACACCGTGAGGACCGATGCCTTGACCAGATTCTCGAGGATGACGCCCTCACGGCCCTCTTCGAGCGACTCGATCTCGACCTTGCCGCTGGTGCTGGCGGC
>JANLPB010000195.1:0-4936 GCA_031366885.1 Ilumatobacteraceae bacterium | reverse complement strand
CAGTTCAGGTCGGCGCGGTCAGCTCCAGCGCCGTTCCTCGTTGTAACGGTAGGTGCTGACCGGGGTGCTCCAACGACGACGGCGTTGCATCATCCCGGTGCCGGCCAACAGCGCCAGGGCGCTGCCGACGAGTAGTAGCTCGAGACCCAGCAGTAGTGGCAACGAGTCGTCGGCGAGGCGGGCGGGAATGTGAGCCCACACGCTGTCGCTCAGTGCGGGCACCAGGAACTTGGGGACCAGGTACCCGAGAACGAGTGCAAGTAATGCCAACAGCAAAAGGCCGAACGCCAGGCTACGCAAGAGTGCACTTCGCTCTGGGTGAGCGGTGAAGCCAAGGAAGGCAAACGCAAGCGTTGCAATGATCGCTATCGGGAGCAACCAGTCCAGGGTGTGATTGGCGATCGCGAGAGGGGTGATCTTCGGCACCGGCAGCGTCAGCGTCGGCATTGCTGCAGCCCGCTCGTCGCGCACGATTGCCACCAGCTGTGCTCCCGTGATCTCAACCGGACCCTTCTGGTCCCCGATCATGTGGGCATGCGCGTCGTGGATGATCCCCGCCAAGAGTGCCTGGCCCTCTGGAAGGTCAGCCACGGCAGTCACGTTGGATCGAATAGTTGCCGGATCGACCGTGTCGCCCAGTTGGGCAATTGCGTTGTCGGCAATGAACGTGACGAGTTCGTTCTTCAGTTCTTTGTCGCCCAGCACCACGTCGGCGGAATCTGCCGCACGATCGGGATCGAACGCCGTTTGCTGAAGAAGAAAGCCAGCGATCGACAAGCTTGCACAGGCATAGGCAAGACCGAACAGCAGCCCGGCAAGGGTTCTTCGCACCGGCAGAGTATTTCGGATTCCAGACACGACTTCTATACCATAGGGGGTATGAATACTGCGTTGCCGTCCGCTGGCAAGATGTTTCGGCGGGCAATGGTCCTGCAGTGTCCCCATTGTGGAAGTCGCCGCACGTTCATTCGTCGATGGATGCTTCGGTACGACCGCTGTCGCACGTGTGGAATCAAGTGGCAACGTGAACATGGCTTCGAGTTGGGTCCCATTGCGCTCAATATCGTCATCACGTTCGGTGCGCTGGCGGTCGGCATGGTGGCTGCATTCATCGCAACCGCGCCGGACTTTCCCGTCGGAGCGCTGACTGCTGGGTTCGTTGTCGGAGCGATCGTGATTCCGGTCCTGGCCTTCCCGTTCACCAATACATTGTGGATGGCCGTCGACCTGCTCGCGCGCAGGCCCGACGAGCGGGAACTCGCTGAGGCTGCTGCTGCCGTTGCCTCGCCAGGATTTCTTGCCAAGGGTGCTTGATCGAACGACTGTTCGTAGTTACACTCCTGTTGTTCGAACACACGTACCATCACTTGAGTATCACTCGTACGGGAAACAACCGGGCCGCAGCTCCTCCTTCGGGAACTCTGTCATACCCTTTTCGTACGGTGTCTCTCACCACCGCAACGCCCCACAACGTGTCGCTGCGGTACTCATCGGGGTCGGTAACGGCCCTCACTACACGACACCCATTCGGGTATGGCAGGAAACGGAGACAGTTGTGAGCAACGATCGAGACAAGGCACTTGAAGTAGCCCTGGCGGCCATCGACAAGCAGTTCGGTAAGGGGTCCATCATGCGGATGGGCGAGAAGACCACCATGGGCATCGAGGCCATCCAAACGGGGGCGCTGGCCCTCGATGTGGCGTTGGGTGTCGGTGGTCTGCCGCGTGGCCGCGTGGTTGAGATCTTCGGCCCAGAGTCTTCGGGTAAGTCCACGCTGGCCATGCACGTCGTGGCCGAAGCGCAGCGCAACGGTGGCATCTGTGCCTACATCGACGCAGAGCACGCAATGGACCCCATCTACGCACGCGCCATTGGCGTCGACATCGATCAGTTGCTCATCAGCCAGCCCGACACGGGCGAGCAGGCGTTGGAAATCGCCGACATGCTGGTGCGCTCGGGTGCGATCGATGTGGTGGTGATCGACTCGGTTGCAGCCCTCACCCCGCGTGCCGAAATCGAAGGCGAGATGGGCGACACGCACGTCGGTCTGCAGGCTCGCTTGATGAGCCAGGCACTCCGCAAGCTCACCGGCAACCTGAACAAGACCAACACCATCATGATCTTCATCAACCAGCTGCGCGAGAAGATCGGCGTCATGTTCGGTTCGCCCGAGACCACCCCTGGCGGTCGTGCCCTGAAGTTCTACGCCTCGGTTCGGCTCGACATCCGCCGTATCGAGAGCATCAAGGACGGCACCGAGATCGTGGGTAACCGCACCCGTGTGAAGGTCGTCAAGAACAAGGTGGCACCGCCGTTCCGGCAGGCCGAGTTCGACATCATGTATGGCAAGGGCATCAGTCGTGAGGGTTCGCTGCTCGACATGGCAGTCGACATGGCCATCATCAAGAAGTCGGGTGCATGGTTCACGTACGAAGGTGAGCAGCTCGGCCAAGGCCGCGAGAACGCGAAGAACTTCCTGTCGGCCAACCCCGAGATCATGGTGGAAGTGTCCGAGAAGGTGCGTGTGCAGGCAGGCATCGGTGTCGATGCCAATGCGGCAGCGGAGGCAACCTTCTCCGCAGCCGACGAGCAGCCCATTGAGCTGTAGGCCTCCAGCGTGACAGTCCCGGCACACCTCAGCCTTGTCACGCTGGGGGTGCGCGATGTTGCTGCCGCTACGTCGTTCTACGAATCGCTGGGCTGGCAAAGGCTCGGCGGTTCGCAGGGCGAGATCAGTTTCTTTCAGGTGGGCGCGGTGGTCCTCGGGTTGTTCGGGCGCGACGCTCTTGCACTCGACGCCACCGTGCCCGCCGAGGGAAGCGGCTTTCGTGGTGTCTCGTTAGCCATCAACATGGCAACTCCCGAACTGGTCGACGCTGCCGTTGTCTCGTGGGCTGCCGTGGGCGGCACGGTGGTGAAGCACCCTCACTCGGTGTTCTGGGGTGGGTACTCCGGCTATGTGTCAGACCCCGACGGCCACCTGTGGGAGCTTGCGTTCAACCCCATGTCACCCGAGTGGGCCGCGCCGCACCCCAGCTAGCCTTCGTCGTATGAGCCGTAGCTACGTCGTGCACACTTTCGGGTGCCAGATGAATGAACACGACTCAGAGCGTATTTCTGGATTGCTCGACGCCGATGGCCTCACCGCGGTCACCGATCAAGATGATGCGGATGTGGTGGTGCTGAACACCTGCTGCATTCGTGAGAATGCCGACAACAAGCTGTACGGCACGTTGGGCTGGCTGCGTACCTGGAAGAACGAACGTGAGGGCCGCCAGATCGTGGTCTCGGGCTGCCTCGCTCAAAAGGATCGCGACGTGGTTGCCAGCAAGGCGCCGTGGGTCGACGTGGTGATGGGTACACACAACGTGCATCGCGCTGCCGAGTTGGTGCAGCAGTCGCAAGAGTTCGGTCAGATCACCGAAATCCTCGACGCAGCGGTACTCGACGATCGTGCGATGTTCCCCAGCGCGTTACCCGCACGGCGCGACACCGGGTACAACGCCTGGGTCACCATCCAGATCGGCTGCGACAACAACTGTGCGTTTTGCATCGTTCCAGCAGTTCGCGGGGTGGAGATCAGCCGCCCGTTCGACGAGATCGTCGCCGAGGTAGGGGCGCTCGTGGCCGACGGCGTCACTGAAGTGACGCTGCTGGGCCAGAACGTCAACAGCTACGGCCGCGACCTGCAGCTGGCGGCGCGCCAGGGCGGCGACGCCGAGGCGCGGCTCCGGCCGCTGTTCGCCGACCTGCTCACCGCCGTGGGTTCGGTCCCCGGTCTGCGTCGCATGCGTTTCACCAGCCCCCACCCCAAAGACATGCGGCCCGACACATTCGCAGCGATGGCTGGCAGCGCAACAATGTGTGAGCACCTGCACTATCCACTGCAGTCGGGCAGCGATCGCGTGTTGGCCCTGATGCATCGTGGCTACACCGCCGAGCGCTACCTCGAGCGGCTGGCACAGGCGCGCCATGCCATTCCCGATCTTGCGGTCAGCACTGACATCATCGTGGGCTTCCCCGGCGAGACCGAGGCCGACCTCCAACGCACGCTCGAGGTGGCTGCTGCAGCTGAGTATGACTACGCCTATACGTTCGTCTTCTCTCCACGCGACGGCACCGAGGCGGCAGAGATGGTCGACCAGTTCATCGATCCAGGCCTCGTTGCCGAGCGCTTCCAGCGTCTTCGCGTTGTTGTCGAGCACAGTGCGCTGATCAAACACCAGGCCCGAATTGGGCGACTTGAGGAGGTGGTCGTCGAGGGGCCGAGCAAGAAGGACGCATCGGTGTTGTCGGGCCGCACTCGCCAGAACAAGCTCGTTCACTTCACTCCCACTCAGCCGCTGCGTACCGGCTCGTATGCTCATGTGGAGATCACTTCGGCTGCGCCGCATCACCTCATGGGCCGCTTCGTCGAGCTGGTGGCCGAGCCCGCCCACAAGCGCCGCATCGCCGTGACGGCAGGGTGAGCAGTACGCAGCGTCAACCGCTCGTCATCCTCGGCCCGACCGCGTCCGGCAAGAGCGATGTCGCGATGGCCTACGCCGCCCTTCATCGCGACGTCGAGATTCTTGCGGTCGATTCCATGCAGGTGTATCGACGGATGGACATCGGCACTGCCAAGCCATCTGCCACGGACCAACTGTCGGTGCGCCATCACTGCATCGACCTCGCCGAGCCCAGCGACAATTTCGCGGTCACCGACTTCGAGTGTGCTGCCGGCGTTGCATTGGCTGAGATCGCGCAGCGCGGCGGTCGCCCAGTGCTGGTGGCAGGCACCGGTTTGTACCTTCGCGCGCTCACCGACCCGATGGAGATTCCGGGGCGATGGCCAGACGTGCGGGCGGCCCTGGAGGCACGGGTGGCGCAGGAGGGTTGTGCGGCGCTGCACGTCCAACTGACCGTCCTGGATCCCGTGGCCGCGGGCCGGATGGAG
>JANLPB010000194.1:0-2455 GCA_031366885.1 Ilumatobacteraceae bacterium | reverse complement strand
CCCGCCAGCAGCGCCGGCAACACGAAACCGACGAGGACAGCGACGCTGACTGCCAAGCCGGCCAAGGCACCAACACCCCGCCAGCGCCCGAAGGCGACGACCACGATCGCGAACAGAACTGCCAGAACCCACAGCGCACTCGTGCGCTCATAGTCGGCGAAATTGTAGATGGTGGTTCCATCCGACAGTCGGGTCGCCATGAGCACCAGGTCGTCACCCACCTCGGGTTGCTTTCCCTTACCGGTCGTGATGCCGAACTCAAGATTCGTTCGTTCACCATCGGCCCGACCTCCAACCAGCTGCACTGTCAGCACTCGGCATTCGACCAGATCACTGACGGCGGTGCCCGTACACGGCTGAACCGCCGCGGCGACCACGTACCCCTTGACCGTCGGGTCGGCTGCGTTGCTTTCGCTGTGAGAACCGGACGGCCACACAACGGCAAGGCCGACAACAGTGAGCAGCGCCCAGGTCGCGACCGCAATCCACAGTGAACGCTCGATCCGTGCCGGCGGCGCCCACGACGGCTCGCCGTGCCCATGATGATGGCTGTGTCCAGCCGTCACGCGCGGACCTCATCGGGTTGCCGTTGTGGTTTCAGCGCGGTCACTTCGATTTCGATCTTCATCGCTGGGTTGGCCAGGCCGACCACCATCATCGTGGCTGCAGGGCGGGCGTCGGCGAAGTACGCACGAAGCACCGCCCAGCACGGTTCGAAGTCGTCGGCGTTGGGCAGGAGGTAGTGCACCCGGACCACGTCGGCCGCACAGGAGCCTGCACGCAGTAACGCCGCGTCGATGTTGGCGAGCGTCTGCCGGGCTTGCTCGACCACGTTGTCGCTGATGGTCATGTTCGAGTAGTCGTAGCCCGTCGTGCCCGCAACGAACACCCATCGCCCGTCAACCACCGCCCGCGAGTACCCAATCTGCTCCTCGAAAGCGCTGCCCTGCGAGATGAACGTACGACTCATCCGCCAAGTCTTTCACCGCAAAGTACTCTGTCACACCCTTTCGCGATGATGCTCGTATGGCCCCAAGCACCGACACCACCCAGGCCCCCCAGCAGTTGGCGCTGCTCTCGCCGGGCGACACTCCATCCCACGACCTTCCACTTCGGTTCCGTCTCGATTCGCGTACCCGCCAGAGCGGGCTCGCCCACATCGCCGCCATCAAGGCACAGCTCGCAGAGCGGGCCGCCGCCCGCCAGGCCGACGCCACGCCTGCGCCTGCTCGCCGAGCTGCTTAGGCCCCGGCGGTCGGCGCCAGCGCCGCCACTGCATCCCAGTGCTTCAGGTCTGGGTCCAGCGGCAAAATCGCCAGCGAGGTGGTCGTCACGCCGTTGTCGAAGTAGCGCTGGATCGTGGCTCGGCAGTGTTCCGGCGAGCCGTGGACGATGAGCTGGTCCACCACCTCGTCGGGAATCGCGGCCAAGGCTGCCTTGCGGTCGCCGGCCTTCCATGCATCCCACATTCCTTGCAACTGCGGACCACGGCCCAGCCACTCTTGAAAGGTGGCGTACACGGGCACATTCATGTAGGCGGCGATGGCGAATCGGGCGCCCGCACGCACCACGTCGGCGTTGTCGCTGGGGCACACGAAGATACGAGCCACCACTTCCTTCTCCACGCCGTCAGCCGCGTCGTTGATCACCTTCACCACCTGCGGCACGTCGTCGGCGCCGAGCCAGTTAATGATGGCACCGTCGCCCTCACGCGCCGCCAGGCGCAGCATGCCCTCGCGCAGCCCGGCCACCAGGATCGGCGGGGTCTGCTCGGGGCGCACGCCGAGACGAAAGCCGTTGACCTCGAAGGTGTCGTAACTTTTCGACACCTTCTCGCCGCTGAGCGCGTCGCGCAGGAAGCGCACCACATCGCGCACCTTCTTGTACGGCTCGACGAATGGCACGCCGTTCCAGCGCTCCACGATCACGTTGCTGCTGCTGCCGATACCGATAGCGAACCGACCGGGTGCGGCGTCGGCCAGCGAAGCGACGCTCTGCGCGAAGCAGGCCGGCGAGCGCGTATACGCGGGGATGATGGCGGTGCCCAGACGCAACCGGGGCTCCCATGCGGCGGCCATTGCCAGCGGAGTGAAACCGTCGGCGCCGTCGCTCTCGGCCGACCAAATGTCGGTGTAGCCCATGTCGGCCAGCTCGCCGAGCTTCTCACGGTGGCTGTGCAGCGGGCCGGGCAACGGCACGGTCATTCCGGGTCGGATTGGCATGGTCATGATGTGCGTTACCCCTTCCGTTCTGTGAACGAGGCATCTTTCCAGAACCGAACGATGCAGCTCTGGCTGGCCGTCGCCATCAACGTGCCATCTTCCGCAAACATATGCACCAGCCCGTGCCCGAAGCCGCGGCCGACGGCGTGCACGCGAATGTCCAGCAGCACCCACTCGGTGGGCACCAGGTGCACCACTCGCAGCGTGTTGTCCAGGCTGTTGCCGCCACCGAT
>JANLPB010000175.1:0-5566 GCA_031366885.1 Ilumatobacteraceae bacterium | reverse complement strand
TTCGGCAACATCATGCTCGGGCCGACCGCCGACGACATCGACGACAGGGCCGCGACGGGCAGCACCCGCACTGGTTTGGACGCGCTGCTGCAGAAGGGGCATCGAATCCTTCCGGCCCTACTCGACGAGGAAGTCACCGCCGTCTACGCCGGGCTGCGGGCCGCAACCGAACACAGCGACTACCAGCTGACCAGCGACGAGGGCGCCCGCTACATCTGCCTCGGTGGCATCCGCTCCACTGGCCTCACCGCTTCGATGGCGCTTGGCGAGGAGGCGGTGGCGCTGCTGGCATCAATCGGCCTCACGGCCCCAAGGACGCCCGACGCTCGCACGTCCATCCTGCTCACACCACTCGGCGAGATCGACGAGCGTCCGTACCAGCGCGGCGGCACGATCGTCTGTCATTGCGAGCGGGTGACTCTCGCGGAGATCAATGCCGCCGTCACCAGCGCCGTGCCTGCACGTGATCTGGACGGCCTGCGCCGGCGTACTCGGGCGCTCGCCGGCCGATGCCAAGGTTTCTACTGCGCAGCCGAAGTGTGCTTCGTTGCCGCCGCCGCGTCGGACAGGCCCATGAGCGAGTGGATGGGCTTGCCGTGAGCGAGGCCGCCGTCGTGATCATCGGCGCCGGCCCGGCCGGCCTCAGCGCGGCTATTGCGCTGCGCCAACGTGGTGCTGGTCGCGTGATTGTGTACGAACGCGAGTTGCAGGCGGGCGGCGTGCCGCGTCACACCAATCATCTCGGCTACGGGCTACGCGACCTCCATCGAGTGACGACCGGCCCGAAGTACGCGGCCCGACTTATACGCGCCGCCGAGCACGCAGGCGTCGAGATCGAGGTGAGCCGAGCCGTCCACTCCTTCGAGGATCGATTGGTGACGACCCACGGTGCGGGCGGTCCGGCGTCGGTCGCTGCAGGCGCCGTGATTCTCGCCACCGGGGTGCGCGAACGTCCGCGCGCCGCACGACTGGTACCGGGCGACCGGCCCGCCAGCGTATTCACGACCGGTGCGCTGCAACAGTTCACTGCAATCCACCGTCAGCGAGTGGGGAACCGCGCCGTCATCGTCGGCGCTGAACACGTCAGCTTCTCGGCCATCCTCACGCTCGCCCATGCCGGTTGCGAGGTGGCCGCGATGGTGACACCGCTCCCCCGTCATCAGACGAACGAACCGCTTCGGATCGCGACCGCGACTCGTCACCGAGTGCCGATCCATACCGGCGTCGAGGTCGCCGAGATTGTCGGCCGCACCCGAGTGGAAGCAGTCGTGCTCTCCGATGGCAGGCGCATTGAATGCGACACGGTCGTCTTCACGGGCGACTGGATTCCGGACCACGAACTTGCTCGCTCGGCGGGCCTGCCGATGCTCGCAACCGCCAAGAGCCCGATCGTCGACAGCGGCTGGCACACCCCGCGAGCAGGCGTTTTCGCCATCGGGAACCTCACCCACCCCGCCGAAACCGCCGATGTCTGCGCACTCGACGGTCGCGCCGCAGCCGCCCACGTCATGGATTGGCTCACCCTGCAGACCTGGCCAACCGCGGTGACGCCGATCGAGATAGCGCCGCCGATTGCGTGGGCAGCCCACACCGCCAACGGCATCACCCTGAGAGTCAGCGAGTTCGTCAAAGGCCGCATCGAATGTCGAGCTGGCAGCGAAGTGCTCCACCAAACAAAGCACCGAGAGTGGACGCCGAACCGCGCAATCCACCTATCTCGAACTGACGCCACCACTGTCTTGCTAGTGCCTGAGAAGTCCTCGGGCCGACGTGTCGGAGGCCAGTAAGCTGTGGCCCATCGCCGCGGGCGTGGCGAAACAGGCAGACGCGCGGGCCTTAGAAGCCCGTTCCGCAAGGAGTGTGGGTTCAAGTCCCTCCGCCCGCACCGAAGTTGGTTGCTCTTCGAACACATATGAGTCAGAATGTTGACCAATGACTGAGATCATGGCTTTTAGTGACGCAAAGGCTCACCTTTCCGAACTCGCAGAGCGGGTCGAGACCGAGCACGATCGAATCCTGGTCACCCGCAACGGACGCCCTTCGTTTGTGTTGATCAGCCCGGATGATCTCGAGTCACTCGAAGAGACGCTTGAGATCAGTCGCGATTCCGCGCTGATGGCATCGATTGCCCGGTCCCGTAGTCAGTCGAAGGCCGGGAAACGAACACCGCTCGCCGACATTGTGGCCGAGTAGACGTTCATGCCATACGGGCTCGAACTCACCCCCGAGGCCCGACGACATCTCAACCGACTACCGGACAAGGTCCGAGAAGTGGCGACCGCGTTGATGTTGGGGAATCTGTCTGAATCCCCGCGGCGAGCCGGAAAGCCACTTGTCGGAGAACTGGAAGGCCTGTGGTCTGCACGGCGTGGTGACTTCCGAGTCGTGTATGAGATTGACGAGGACGTCGAGACTGTCGTCGTCCTAAGGGTCCAACATCGCCGTGATGTCTACCGACCTCGTTGATCATCCTTTGCTCGGTCCGGAAGCCCACCGACTCGAGTTCTCCTCGGCCACACGCTCATGTCGCTCGTAAGCAGAGCCCTGCGTTCCTGTTAAACCACTCGGCCTTCCACAAAGCGTGGTCCGACTCTTCCACTGACAACCCTGACGCTGTCCAAAACGCAGCCCCATCCGCCAGGACAGCCGCCGCCGCTGCCGGTAGTTGTGCCCGCTCGGCGTCGGACAGGTTGGCGGGCGGCGGTTGGTGGGCGGCGGGGCGAACGTAGGCTCAGGCTGATGTTGGTTGATGTGCAGTTGAGTTCGGCTCATAACAATTGGGCGGTGCTGCGCGATGGGGTGCTGCAGGCCGAAGCTGACGGCTTCGACACCACGTGGGTGCTGGACCATTTCGATGGGGCGGTGCTCGGCGGCGACCGCGACCTGCTCGAGTGCTTCACTCTGCTCGGCGCATTGGCCGTGGCGACCACCACCATCAACCTCGGCGCGCTGGTCGTCAACGTCGCCAATCGCCACCCCGCAGTCGCCGCCGCCGCAGCCAGCAGCGCACAACGAATCAGCGGCGGCCGGCTGCGCATGGGTCTCGGTGCCGGCGCACCACCCGCTTCGCCATGGGCGAAGGAGCACCACGACCGCGGCATCCCGCTACGAATGGAAATGTCCGCGAGGCACCAAGCCGTGGTCGACCAGATTGCGGTCCTGCGCACGATCGAGCCGATGCCGATCATCGTTGGCGTCAACTCCGTCGAGCTTGCCATCGTCGCTGGCCGCTACGCCGATGGTGTCAACGTTCGCCTGAGCAGTCCGAAGGCCGCGACCTATCTCGCCGCCGCAATCGACGCGGCCGCGAGCAAGCCGTTCGAGACCAGTGGATGGGCATCGGTGCACGACCAGCCAGCACAGGACAAGGCGCAAGAGCTGCGACTCGACCGACTGATTCTGTCCCGCCTAGAACCGCTGCCCTAGCGGCGACCTACACGCTTGCCCGGACTGAGACACCGGCGGTGACGGTGGCGATGACCTGGCGAATCATCGGTTCATCGATGGGAGCGTCGGTCACAATCCAGCGGTACATCAGCGGCGCGATCACCAAATCTTGAACGACCTCAAGGTCTAATGCAGGGTCGATCTCTCCTCGTTCCACACCTCTCAGCAGCACCGCGCGCATTGGTGCCCGGCGCTGCTCGACGAAGGCCCGGTAGGCGTCTGCCACGTCCGGGTTGACCTTGGCGGCCGCGATCATCTGCGGGAAAACCCGTTGCAGTTCACGGTCCGACAATGGTGAATCGATACCACCGAGCAGCGCTTCCAAATCGCCCTGCAGCGTGCCGGTATCGGGGGCGGCCGGCTTGCGCACGCACGACATCCACGCGTCGAGCATCAGTGCTTCCTTGGACGTCCAGCGACGATAGATCGTCGCCTTCCCGACGCCGGCACGCCGCGCAACCGCGTCCATGGTGAGCCCGGCGATGCCGACCTCGGCAACGAGGTGCAGCGCGGCCTCCAGAATCTCACCGGTGCACGCCTCATTGCGTGGCCGACCGCGGCGGATTTGCGAATTCATACTCAGGATCCTGCCACCGGAACCAGGTCAGTGAACGCATTTTCCGAAACAACAAGTTCATCGTGCGCTGCGGCGGGCAGGAACCGGTAGGCCACGAACGCTGCGATTGCCACGACTCCGGCGCCCAAAAGGAGGCCCTGCGACAAACCGTCGACGAACGAGTCCTTGGCGGCACGAGCAAACTCGCCGCCTGTCGTGCCGAGGGCGCCAGACGCCTTGAGCGCTGCACCGAGGCTGCTGCGTGCCTCGTCCAGCAAGGAACCGCTCAGTTCGAACCCTCGGGCGACATCGTCGATGCCGCTGGCGTACACACTGGCCACGAGGCTGCCGATGATGGCGACGCCCAAGGCGCCGCCCATCTGGCGGGTGGTGTCGTTGACAGCAGAGCCAACCCCTGCCTTCGAGCGGGGCAGCGAACCCATCACGCTCTCGGTGGCGGGGGCCATGGTCAGTGCCATGCCAAAGGCCATGAAGCACATGTTGATTATGACGCGGGCGTAGCTGGAGTCAGTCTGAATGGTCGACAACACGACCATCGCCACGGAGATGATCGAGAGCCCCATCGTGACCACGCGCTTGGTGCCCAGACGTTCCACCAAGCGAGCCGACAACGGCGCCGTGATCATCATGGTCGTCGCATACGGGATGAGGCGCACACCCGCCTGCAGCGGGCTGTAACCGTGTACCAGCTGCCAGTACTGCGTCATCAGGAACAGCGAGCCGAAGAGTGCAAAGAACGTCAAAGTGACGGCCGTGTTGGCCGCTGTGAAGCGGGGGTTGTTGAAGAAACTCATGTCGAGCATCGGGTGATCGGTGAAGCGCTCCCACAGGATGAACGCGGTCAGGGCGACGACGCCCGTACCGAAGGCCAGCATGACCTCCGGGCTCGTCCACCCCTTGCCCGGACCCTCGATGATGCCGAACAGCAGCGAGCCGAGGCCCACGATGGAGAGCACGGCTCCGAGCGGATCCAGCCGGGGGGCGGAAGGATCCTTCGACTCGGGCACGAAATAGAAGCCGAGGATGAGCGCCATGGCCCCGATCGGCAGGTTCACCCAGAACACCGAGCTCCACGAGAAGTGTGTGAGCAAAAGGCCGCCGATGACCGGCCCGAGCGCTACACCGAGACCGGAGAAGCCGGCCCAGATGGCGATCGCACGACCACGTTCCTTGGGGTCACGAAAAACGTTGGTGAGGATGGACAGCGTGGACGGCATGATCAGCGCGCCGCCGACACCCATCAGCGCACGCGTGGCGATGAGGTTGGCCGGCGAAGTGGCGAGGGCGGACAGCATCGACCCGAAGGCGAAGATCACGATGCCGACTCGCAGCGCTCGCTTGCGGCCGAACCGGTCACCGAGACTGCCGGTAGTGAGCAGCAAACCGGCGAAGACAAGCGTGTAGCCGTCCACAATCCACTGCAGTTCGCTGTTGGTAGCGCCGAGCTCTTTCACCAGCGACGGGATGGCCACATTGAGAATGGTGTTGTCCATCACGATGATCAGCAGGCTGAGGCACAGCGTGGCCAGGGTGAACCAACGG
>JANLPB010000164.1:0-23482 GCA_031366885.1 Ilumatobacteraceae bacterium | reverse complement strand
CGGGGCTCGATGTGCAGGGCATCGACAACAGTCCTGCGATGTTGGAGATCTGCCGGCGTCATGCGACCGAACGTGGACTGGACGTGGTACTGCACGAAGGCGACATGGCGCCACTCACACTCGACCGGCGCTTCCACGCGATCGTCTGCCCGGCCGGCAGCTTCGGACTGATCATTGATGAGGACGCCGCGCTCGAAGCGCTCGCCAGCTACTTCGAGCACCTCGAGCCGGGTGGGCGGCTCTCGATCACGCTGTCCACGGCTGGCCCCAACGACACCACGCATTTCGGCTGGCGGTTGCGTCGCACCGGCACCGACCGAGCCAGCGGCAAGACGTTCGTGGTGGACGAGGCGGTGGGTGACGACGTGGCGCCGCAGACCTTGCTCACCTACAACCGAGTGGAGTCCTACGACCCCGATGGCCGTCTACTGGGCACCGAGATCCGCAAGATCCGCGTGCGCTGGTGGCATCGCGATCAGTTCGTCACGGCCCTGCGCGATACCGGCTTCATCGACATCAAGCTGCTCGGCGACGAGCTGGGTTGGGTCGCTCTCGCAATTCGGCCGTAGACCCAACGACCGACTCAGCCCATGTAGATGCTGTGGCGTTTTGCTACTGCTTCGCGGTCGACGGGGTCGGCGGTGGCGAAGCGGGCGATCAGCTCGTGGCGCAGTGTCTCGAACGGTACGACCGCGTCGATGACCAGCTCGCTGGCAAGCCGGTAAAGGTCGACATCCTCCTCGTACTCGGCTCGCCGTTCGGCCACGTATGCGGCTCGTTCATCGAGATCGGCGATGGCTTCGATCTTGTTGGCATACACCGCGTTGACCGCAGCCTCCGGGCCCATCACCGCGATCTTCGCCGTGGGAAGGGCGAGCGTGGCGAGCGGGTCGAACGCGGGCCCACACATCGCATAAAGCCCGGCGCCGTAGGCCTTGCGCACGATCACGCTGATCTTTGGCACGGTGGCTTCAGTGATCGCCACGATCATCTTCGCCCCATGGCGGATGATGCCGGCGCGCTCGACCTGAGTGCCGATCATGAATCCGGGCACGTCTGCGAAGAACACGAGTGGGATGTTGTAGGCGTCGCACATCCAGACGAATCGCGCAGCCTTGTCGGCCGAGTCGCCGAATAACACGCCGCCCTTGTGCATCGGGTTATTGGCGACAACGCCAATCACATGCCCGTCCAGCCGGCCGAAACCGGTGGTCAACTCCGGTGCGAACAATGGCTTCAGCTCGAAGAACGTGTCGGCGTCGACCAGGCACTCGATGACGCGGTGCATGTCGTACCCGGCGGCTTCCAATGCGGGTAGTTCGTTGCGGGTCAGCTCACGCACAGGTTCGTCTGGGTCCGCGGCCAGCGGACGCTCGCGCCAGCGGTCTGGCAGATAGCTGAACAGGTGGCGCGCTTGGTCGATCGCATCGGCGTCGTCGACTGCGAGATTGTCGCCGCAGCCGCTAACGGTTGCGTGCATGCGAGCGCCGCCCATTTCCTCGAGCGTCACGATCTCGCCGATGACCTCTTGCGCCATCCGCGGCGAGCCGAGGTACATGCTGGCGTTGCCCTCCACCATGATCACCACGTCGCAGAACGCTGGAATGTACGCACCACCGGCGGCCGACGGCCCGAACAGGCAGCAGATCTGCGGCACCTTGCCGCTGAGCTTCACCTGATTACTGAAGATGCGGCCGGCACCGCGGCGGCCGGGGAACAGCTCGACCTGGTCGGTGATGCGCGCGCCCGCCGAGTCGAAGAACCAGAAGATGGGCAGCTCGTGACGCAGGGCGTATTCGGTGATGCGCACGATCTTCTCGACGGTGCGCGCACCCCACGAGCCGGCCTTCACCGTCGGGTCGTTGGCCACGACCAGCGCGGGGCGACCGTCGACGCGACCTTGGCCGGTGACGACACCGTCGGCGGGCAGGTCGGTGGCCAGCGTGTTGGCCAGCAGCCCATCCTCCACGAACGTGCCCTCGTCGAACAGCAGCGCCAGCCGGTCGCGCACGAACAGCTTGTTCTGGCGAGCGAGCTTCTCGCCCTCCTTGTGCAGGTTGCCCGTCAGCGCCCTCTCAGTGCGGGCAAGGAGGTCCTCGTGTTCGTTCATTCGAAGCGTCCTTCAGCCGACCGGGAGACCCAAGCCTCGCGCAATCACCAGGCGTTGAATCTCGCTGGTGCCTTCGCCGATCTCAAGGATCTTTGCGTCACGGTAGAAACGTGCCACTGCAGATTCCTCCATGAAGCCCATGCCGCCGAACACCTGGGTTGCAACGCGCGTGGCGGTGACAGCGGTTTCGGTGCTGTACAGCTTGGCCATCGCGGCTGCCTGTCGGAACGGCTTGCCGCGCTCCTTGAGGCGAGCGGCCCCGTAAGTCAGGTTGCGGCTGTTCTCCACTGCGACCGCGAGATCCGACAGTTGGAATGCCAAACCTTGGAAGCGGCCGATGGCGCCTCCAAATGCCTGGCGTTCCTTGGCGTAGTCGACGGCAAGGTCGAGGCATGCCTGCGCGCACCCAACAGCAAGAGCACTGATAGCGATGCGGCCATCGTCGAGGATGGCGAGGAAGTTCTTCAGGCCGGTGCCCTGCGCGCCGAGCATGTTGGCGGCCGGCACGCGGCAGTCGGTGAGGGTGATGCCGTGCGTGTCGCTGGCGTGCCAGCCGAGCTTGCGATAGGGCGGCTCGATCGTCATGCCAGGTGTGTCGGCAGGAACGATGAACGATGAGATCTCCGGCCGATCCGACGCCGAACCGGTCAGGGCCGTCACGGTCACGATCGACGTAATGGCAGTGCCTGAGTTGGTGATAAATGCCTTGCTGCCGTTCAGCACCCATTCGTCAGTACCCGCGTCGTAGACGGCGCGGGTGCGGGTGCCGCCCGCATCGCTTCCGGCGTCAGGCTCGGTGAGCCCGAAAGCGCCGAGAGCAGTGCCCGCTACGAGAGCCGGCAGCCACTCGGCCCGTTGCTCGTCGTTGCCGAACGAGTGGATGGGGTTGGCGCCCAACCCGACCGCAGCGGACAGGGTGATCCCCAGACTCTGGCTGACCCGCCCGATCTCCTCGATGGCGATGCACAGCGACGTGAAGTCGCCGTCGCTGCCGCCCCACTTCTCGGGGAACACGATGCCGAACAGGCCGAGTTCGGCCATGGCGGCGACGGCGCCGAGCGGCAGTTCGCCGACGGCTTCCCATTCATCGACGTGAGGTGCCAGTTCTCGTCGCGCAAAGTCGCGGACGACGGTTTGAAACGCTGTCTGTTCGGCGGTGAATTCGTACAACTCGGTGCTCCTCGCTTGAACGCTCGTTCAAGCTATCAGAGGACCAATGCAGGCAGACCAGGCGCCCCGACCGATCATCAGCGGGTACCGTGCCAGTGTGCTCAATCCGGTTGGTTCGCTCCGTCACGTCGCCGTTGGTGGCTCCCTGCTGGTGGGGCCGTTCCTGGTGCTTGCCGGGTTGATGGGCGGTGGCACGCACGAGGAACGGTTCGACGCGAAGCAGGTGGTCGTCAGTCCCGACGGCACGGATGGTGTGCGCATTCGCGAGACCGTCGATCAGGACTTCGGTACGAACAACCGTCATGGATACGAGCGAATCATTCCCAACGACTTTGGTGCGGCCACCAATGTGGTCGCCTTCTCGGAAACGGCCCCGGATCAAGTGAGCGTGGAGGATCAGGGCTACCAAACCCGCATCCGCATCGGTGATCCTGACACCACCATCGATGGGCAGCATCGCTATGAACTGTCCTACACGCTGCCCGATGCGCAGATCACGTCGGGGCAGCTGGCGCTCGACATAATCTCCCCCGGCGAGGACTTCGAGACCGGTCGTTTCGAGGTGGTGCTCTCTGGCTTCGAACTGGAGAACCCCGACTGCAACGTTGGCACCTTCAATGCCGTCGGCGGCTGCGAGTTGGTTCGCGACGGCGACGTCTACCGGGTGATGTTCGAGCCGCTGAAAGCTGGCGACGGGATCACGATCGGCGGCCGGATCGTGAGCGCGTCGACGCCGGTCGACGTGCCCCTCCCGGCTCCGATCGATCCTCGCAATAGCAATCCGTTGCCGCTGGCTGCAGGGGTCGGCGCACTCGGCGCCGCGGCTGGGCTCGGTGGCTATCGCATCGCGCGCCGCCAGGGCCGCAACGAGGTAGGTGGTGGGGGTGCCGCCGACGCGGCGTACGGCTCTTTGGGTGGCCCCACCCGCTTGGTGACCGACAAAGAATTGGACTCGATGGTGACCACCGAGTTCGTGCCCCCGGCCGGTATTCGGCCGTGGCAGGGCGCCTTGCTGTTGAACGAGACGGTGGACAACGCGTCAGTGTCGGCGTGGTTCTCCGATCAGATTGCGGTCGGCGTCGTCGAACTGACCGGAGAGAGCCCCCAGGTTCTCTCCGCTGGCCCCGCTTTGGCGACGGCCGAACCAATCACGCAAGAGCGAATCTCCACGCTCCTGGGCACCGACGGACAACTGGAGCTGGGCAAGTACCAGCCTGAGCTCGCCACCCTCTGGTCGACGGTGACGGCGGAACAGAAGCAAGTCGCGGCGGCCACGGGCTGGTGGATCAAGTTCGCGCCTGGCACCGCACCGAAGTTTCCCGCGGCACTGGGCGCAGTCACCGCGGTGGCCGCAGCCGTCGTGGGTTTCTGTGCGTGGAAGGGTCTGCTGTTCAGTTGGCCGGTTGCGCTGTTGGCCGGGTTGGCGATACCGGCGGTGGTCGCCGGCGTGGCCTACCGACCACTGCTACCTCAGCGCAGCGCTGCGGGCAGCGCGCTGGCGCTACGCACAGAGTCGTTCCGTCGCTTTCTCGAGGCCAGCGAAGGTCAACATGTCGAGTGGGCGTGGAAGCACGGCCTCCTTCGTGAGTATTCGGCATGGGCAGTTGCCTTGGGAGCTGCGCAGGCGTGGGGGCGCGCAGTGGCCAACAGCACGGTGCCGCCCAACGATCGTCTGATGCAGACAGCTCCGCTCCTGATGTACAGCCATGGCGGTGACTGGTCTGCCGCTCGTACGGCGCCAGCACCCTCGGGTGGCAGCGGCGGTTCTGGCGGGGGGTTCTCCAGCGGCTTCTCCGGTGGCGGCGGTGGCGGCGGAAGCTCCGGTAGCTGGTGACCGCGACCCGCTCGGAAAGGATCGTGCACGCCGCCGCGCACCTGTTCGCGACACGCGGTTACGGCGCCACCAGCATCGACGACATCGGGGTCGCCGCCGGTGTCAGTGGTCCCGCCATCTACTGGCACTTTCCTGGCAAGCAGGCGCTGTTGGCGACAATGCTCACCGATGTCAGCGAGCAATTGTTGGCGGGCGGTACCGATTGTGTCGCAGCGGCCGCCGACGCGGAATCGGCGCTGTCGGCGCTGGTCGACATGCAGGTGCGCTTCGCTCTCGGCCAACCCGACCTGATCGTGGTGCACAGCCGCGAGCTGCGCCAGTTGGACGACGCACAGGCTCATAACGTCCGCGCGCTGCAGCGCCAATACGTGGACGTGTGGGTGGCGGTGCTGCGCCGGCGCTACCCGCGCATTGCCCGTGCGCGTGCAACCGCCGCGGTGCAGGCGGCCATCGGGTTGATCAACTCCACCCCCCACTCCGGCACGCTGCAACGGCGCACCCTGTCACCGATGTTGCGCGACATGGCGCTGGCCGCGCTGCACGTCATCGGAAACGAAGGAGCATCCCGATGAACCTGCCGCAGCGAATCACCATCCGCGAAGTGGGTGCTCGCGACGGCTTGCAGTCCGAGGCACCGATCAGCGTCGACGATCGCTTGGAGCTGATCGACGCGCTGCTCATCGCTGGTGTCACGCACATCGAGATTGCCGCGTTCGTCAGCCCGAAGGCGGTTCCGGCGATGGCGGGGGCGGCGCAGGTCGTTGCCGCGCTGGGGCCATTGGACGGTGTCGTGCGCGCTGCGCTGGTACCCAACGTGCGCGGAGCCGAACTGGCGTTGGCAGCCGGGATCGATGAGCTGACGGTCACCATCTCGGCCTCGGCCACCTACAACCAGCGCAACGTGCAGATGTCGGTGGACGAGTCGGTCGCAGCGATCGAGTCGATCTGCTCGTTAGCGGGCGCGGTGCCCGTCGACGCCGTGGTCTCGTGTTCGTTCGGCTCGCCGTACGAGGGCGACTCGCGTCCGGCCGACGTGGCTCTCCTCGCCGAGCGGTTGCGGGCGTCCGGCGCTGCCGCGATCACGCTGGCCGACACCACAGGAATGGCCACACCGCGGCGCATCGACGATGTGCTCGCCGCCACCGGTTCCAACGTTGGACTGCACTTGCATGACACTCGGGGGACGGGCTTACTCAACCTCTACGCGGGGCTGCAGGCGGGTGTCGTTCGCTTCGACACGGGTGTCGGCGGGCTCGGGGGCTCGCCGTTCGCGGCGGGCGCTGCTGGCAACGTGGCCACTGAGGAAGCCGTAGCGCTGTGCGACGACCTCGGCATCCATACGGGCATCGGTATCGAGGCGCTGATCGAAGCTGCGCTGCTGGTCGAGCGGCTCGTCGGACACCCCGTTCCTAGCCGCGTTGCGCACGTCGGCCCGCGTTCGCGCCGGGCCTAGCCGAATCGGGGCGGGCGGCTACTGCAGGCCGCGCAGCGCGCCGCCGTCGACCGGAATCGACACACCTGTGACGTAACGGGCGGAGTCGCTGCACAGGAACGCGGCAATTCGGCCGAAGTCGCCCGCGTCTCCCAAGGTGCGGGTGGGCACGCCTGCGGCCAGGTTGCTGGTGTCGCCGTACAGCGAGGTGATGCGATCGGTCTCATGCAGTCCGGGCTGCAGCGTGTTGACGGTGACACCGTCAGGCGCGACTTCAGTGGCCACCGTTTTGAGGAAGGCGGTGAACCCGGCGCGTGCCGTGTTGGACAGCATCAGGTTGCCGATCGGCTCGCGAACCGAGGTGGAGGTGATGGCGACGATGCGACCCCACCCGCGCTCGCGCATACCGGGTAGCGCCGCCTGGCACAGCGCGACACCGGACAGCAGGTTCAGGCGCAGCGCTGCCTCGTACTGCTCGAACTCGATCGTGGCGAAGTTGCCCGCCGGTGGCCCACCAGCGTTGACGATGACGATGTCGATCCCGCCCATCAGTTTCTCGGCTGCGGCAACGAGACCGGGGATGGATGCCAGCTCGGACAGGTCGCCGACCAACGAATGCGTGGGTGTCGGAATCGTCGCGGCCGCAGCGGCGAGCCGGTCCGCCGTGCGCGCCAGCAACGTGACCTGGGCGCCCTCGGCGGCGAGTGCCTGTGCACACCCCAACCCGAGCCCGCTGGATGCGCCAGTTACCAATGCCCGTCGACCGTGTAGTGCGAGTTCCATGAAAAGTAGGATGCCACCGATGCAACCGTTGTGGACGCCAACAGTCGAACGTGTTGCTGCCACACGCATGGAGGCGTTCCGCCAATTGGTCGCTGTCGACCATCCGGACGTCGTCGACACGGTGGCCTTGCACGCTTGGTCGGTGGCCCAGCCGGGCGAGTTTTGGGGGCGGGTCTGGGCCTTCGGCGACGTGCTCGGTGAGCCGGGCGCCGTCGCGTTCGACCCTGGCGAGGGGTCGATTCGCAGCGCTCGTTTCTTTCCCGGTTCGTCGGTGTCCTACGCCGAGAACGCACTGGCGCAGCGCACCGGAGCGGGGGCAGAGGCCATTGTCGCCATCAGCGAGGATGGGGGTCGCCGCAGCCTCACATGGCCACAGTTGCGGGCCTCGGTTGCAGCGCTCGCGGCTGCGTTAGTGGCCGAGGGCGTACAGCCGGGCGACCGCGTCGCGGCCTACATGCCGCACGTCGCCGAGACGATCATCGCCTTTCTGGCGGCCAACGCGATCGGCGCGACCTTCACGTCCACCTCCAGCGACTTCGGCGTCGACGGCGTGGTCGACCGCTTTGGTCAGACGCAGCCGACGGTGCTGATTGCGGCAGACGGATACCGCTACGCAGGCAAGGAGTTCGGCTGCCTCGACCGCATCGCGACAATCGTGGAGCGGTTGCCGTCGGTTCGTCGCACGGTGGTGGTCGGTGTACTTGCCGGTTTGCCCGACATATCTGCCATTGCTGGCGGCGTGCGCTGGAGCGACTACCTCGCGCCGCATGTGAACGCGCCACTGCGCTTCACACGTATGCCCGGCGATCACCCCGTCTACATCCTGTATTCCAGCGGTACGACTGGGAAACCGAAGTGCATCACACACCGTGCACTGGGCGTGCTGCTGATGCACCTCAAGGAACACCAGCTGCACTGCGACGTCCGCCCTGGCGACCGGGTTCTGTACTTCACCACCTGCGGTTGGATGATGTGGAACTGGTTGGTCAGCGTGCTGGCAAGCGGCGCCACAACGGTGCTGTACGACGGCAACCCGGCCTTCCCGGCCGCAGCTCGCCTGTTCGACATCGCCGCCGACGAACGGCTCACACTGTTGGGTGTCTCGGCGAAGTACATCGACAGTGTGCACAAGGCGGAGGTACGTCCGGTCCATTCGCACGACCTGTCGGCGCTGCGCACAGTGTGCAGCACGGGTTCGCCGTTGAGCGAGGAAGGTTTCCATTGGGTGTACGAGGACATGAAGTCCGACGTGCACCTCGCCAGCATCAGCGGCGGTACCGACCTGTGCGCATGTTTCGTCGGTGGCGACCCCACCCGGCCTGTGTTCGCCGGCGAAATTCAAGGCCCCGGTTTGGGCATGGCGGTGCACGTGTTCTCGGCTGACGGAGTGGCGGTCACCTCGCCCGGCGAGAAGGGTGAGTTGGTGTGCTCGCTGCCGTTCCCCAGCGTGCCCGTCGGCTTCTGGGGCGACGACGCCGCCGGCTCGAAGTTCGACGCCGCCTACTTTCAACGTTTCCCTGGCGTGTGGGCGCACGGCGACTTCGCATCCTGGACCGACCACGGTGGCATGGTGATACACGGTCGCAGCGACGCGACCTTGAACGCGGGCGGCGTGCGGATTGGCACGGCCGAGATCTACGCGCAGGTCGAGCAGATGCCGGGTGTCGTCGAAGCCATCGCCGTCGGGCAGGAGTGGGACGACGATACGCGCATCGTGCTGTTCGTCCGCCTCGCCGATGGCGTGCGCTTGAACGACGCCTTGCAGTCGGAAATTCGGGCGCGACTACGCGCTCACGCGTCACCGCGGCATGTGCCGGCGCGCATCCTGCAGGTCACCGACGTGCCGCGGACGCGAAGCAACAAGATCAGCGAGCTCGCCGTTGCCGATGTCGTCAACGGTCGTGAGGTACGAAACACCGAAGCCCTGGCCAACCCCGAATCGCTGAGCCAGTACAAGTCCCGCCCCGAACTCGCCATCTGACCACGACCTCACGCGAGCGTGAAGCCTTCATACTTGTTGGCGGCGACGGCGGCGCTTTGCTCGGCGTACGGGGGGAAGCCGGGCAGCGGCATGAACACACGCGTCTTACCTGGCACGTTGGCGCCGAGGTACCACGAGTTGCACTTCGGGAACAGCGTCATGTCGGCGACCGCGTTGACGTAGTCGACCCAACCGTCCTGAGCACCCTCGGCGGCTTCAATGCGACTCATACCATTCGCTCTCATCGAGACCAGGCAGTCGCGGATCCACTCCACGTGCTGCTCGATCGACGTGATCATGTTGGTCAACACTGAAGGGCTGCCTGGACCGCTGATGGTGAACATGTTGGGCAAGCCGTGCACCGCCAGGCCCAGGTACGTTCGCGGACCTGCGGCCCACGCCTCGTGCAGTGAGGTCTCGGGCCCACGGGCGTTGATTTTCAGCAGGCTGCCGGTCATCGCGTCGAAGCCGGTGGCGTAGACGATCGCATCGACCTCGTAGTCGACGCTCCCAACCCGCACGCCGCTCGCGGTGATCTCCTCGATCGGTTGCGTGCTGACATCGACCAGGACCACGTTGTCACGGTTGAACGTCTCGTAGAAGCCGGTGTCGATGCACAGCCGCTTGCAGCCGATGACGTGCGTTGGGGTCAGTAGCGCGGCGACGGCAGGGTCGGTGACCGTCTCAGCAATCTTGGCGCGAACGAACTCGGCGGCTGTCTCGTTGGAATCCGGGTTGAGGATGATGTCGTTGTAGCCGCCGAGGAAGCTGAGCCCACCGACCTCCCATCGCTGCTGGTACTCGGCGGCGCGCTCAGCCGGCGGGACCTCGAGGGCGCCGATCTCCCCGCGCGGGGAGCGGGCGCCGAAGCCGCCGGCCATCTGTCGGTTTGCCGCTCGCAGGCTGGCGTAGTCGGCCTTCACTTCGGCAATCTCTTCGGGGGTCAGGCGGCGGTTGTGTGCAGGCACGGTGTACGACGCGGTCCGCTGAAAGATGATGAGGTGTGCGGCCTGCTGTGCGATCACCGGGATCGACTGCACCGCGGACGAACCGGTGCCGATCATCGCGACGCGCTTGCCGGTGAAGTCGACACCCTCGTGCGGCCAAGTTCCCGTGTGATAGCTAGGGCCGGCGAACGTGTCGCGGCCGGGGAACTGCGGAAGGTTGGTGCTGCTGAGGCAGCCGACAGCGGTGATCATGAACCGCGCGCGTGTAGTGCGCTCGGTCCCGTCGTGTGACCGAGTGAGGATGGTCCAGCCGATGTTCGCATCGTCGAAGTCGGCGGCGAGCACACGAGTCCGGAACTCGATGTCGCGGCGCAGTTCGAACCTGTCGGCCACGTGTTGTGCGTAGCGCAGAATCTCGGGCTGGCCGGCGTACCGCTCGCTCCATTCCCATTCCTGCTCCAGCTCTGGGCTGAACGAGTAGCTGTACTCCAGGCTCTCCACAACGCAGCGTGCGCCGGGGTAACGATTCCAGTACCAGGTACCACCCACGTCATCGGCAACTTCGAAGACACGAGCGGTGAAGCCCTGTTCGCGCAGCGCATACAGCATGTACAGGCCCGCAAACCCAGCCCCAATGATCACCGCATCGAACTGTTCGTTTTCTACGTCAGCCACCTGACCCACCCCCGAGCCGGAGTGTACGTGTAGCCGCCGATCCCGATCTCAGCGGAAAATGGAATCCCGGATATGATGACGTCATGCATCATCATACGGAGGCTCACAGCATCGGATACGAGGCCTCGGTGGTCAGAGTTACCTCCAACGGCTCTATTTCGTTGCCGGCGTCGATTCGCCGTCGTTGGGGAGTCGGTCGCGTGGCAGTGATCGACCGTGGTGACCTTGCTGTCGTTCGCGCGGTTCCTGACGACCCGGTCGCCTACTTTCGCGGACGGTTCGCAGGGCCCGGGCCGAACACTGATGAGCTCCGCGAGATGGAGGCCGCCGCCGACGCAAGGGCCGAACGTGCAAAGGCACGCAGGGTCGCGAAGTGACGGTGCTCCTGGATGCGTATGCGCTGATCGCCTACCTGCGCGATGAGCCGGCGGCGCCGATGGTGCAGCGTCTTCTCTGGGACGGTGAGTTGGCCATGTCCTGCGTGCAACTCGCAGAGGTTGTCGATCGAATGGAGCGCGTGCATGGCGTCGAGTCCGACGAGATCGAGGTCGCCGTATCGGCGCTCGGTATCGAAGTCATTTCCGCTGACTATCCCGTTGGGGCTCAAGCGGGTCGTTTGCGGGCTCGTCACTACCGTCCAACTGGCCGCACGTTGTCGTTGGCCGACTCCTTCTGCGCTGCCACCGCCGTGCTGGGCGAGATGACGGTCGCCACGGCCGATCCGGTGCTACTGGCAGTCGTCGAGGCTGAAGGCTGCCAGATCCTGCGGCTCCCGGGACTTGGGAAGACGTAGCTAGTCAGCGGTCAGATCGGAGATAGCAGCCACGCCGTCGTACACGTCGGTGAATCTCGTGGTCAGCGGGCTGCAGCCGGCGCGGATGATGTTCGGCTCGCGGAAGTCGAAAATCACGTTGCGGGCGGTGAGTTCCTTGACCAAGGCTTTCGCGTTCGGGTGTTGGATGGCGACGTGGTTGCCACGGCGGACTGGGTCGCGTGGCGTCGGTGTGGCGAGGCCGACCTGATCGCATAGGTCGATGGCGAGGCCGGTGAGTGCTGAACCCTTGGCGTGGAGAGCGGCCATGCCCGCCTCGGCCGACAGTGAGATGCCCACCTCTGCCGCGGTCAACGCGAGGATCGACGGCGTGCCCAGCATCATGCGGGCGATGTCCGGCCGCGGGTTGAACGAGGGACCCATGGCGAACATGTCCTCGTTGGCGAACCAGCCCCAGATCGGCTGACGGACCGTCGCGTGCAGCGCTCGGTCGACGTAGGTCCACGCAGGCGCGCCCGGACCACCGTTGAGGAACTTGTAACTGCACCCGATCGCCAGCTCGACGCCGCACGCATGCAGGTCGATGGCGATTGCGCCTGCGGCGTGGGAGAGGTCCCACACCGACACGACGCCGGCCGCGGTCGCGCGTGCTGTTTCGGCCGCGACGTCGAGCAGCTCGGCGGTCCGATAGTCGATGACAGAACGTACGGCAACCGCGACGTCGTCGAGCTGGTCGAAGCCGTGGCGTACCGTGAGGCCGAGTGACTCGGCGATGCCGTCGACGACGTAGCGGTCGGTGGGGAAGTCGTCTTCACTGATCGCGATGACGGTGCGCGAGTGACCACGATCGGCGGACAGTCCGAGCGCGGCGTGCACCGCCTGGTACACGTTGAGGGTGGTGTTGTCGTGCAGTGCAACCTCGCCGGGTGCTGCACCAATCAGCGGTGCCAGCACGTCGCCGACGCGCTGTGGCATATCGACCCAGTGATCCCAACTGCGGATCAGGCCGGTCGCCCAGTCGTCGTTGTAGACCTCGGTCAGCCGCTCGAGCGTGCGCTTCGGCGGCATGCCCAACGAGTTGCCGTCGAGGTAGATCACCGACGGATCGGGGATGTGGAACCGATCACGAAAGTGTGCCAACGGGTCGGCGGCGTCCAAGGCAAGTGCATCGTCACGACTGATCACGGCGGGAACTCTACGACCTGTCGACCAACCCATCCGAGTGAGTACTCGCACCCCGGGGTGCGAGTGCACACTCGCATGGAGCTCTGCCACTCGCACTGGCGGCGTGCCACTCGCACCGGCGGGCTTGGGGGCGGGGGACTACAGGAGGCGGATGAAGCTGGCGTGGCGGACGTGGCCTTCGTTGGTGAACTCGGCGATCTCCACCAACGCCCGCAGCTCGGGCCGCACCCAGGTCGCACCCGCGAGGTAGGACTTCGGCGGCAGCTTGTTGAACGGACACTCCTTCGTGACCAACGACTTCAACGTCTTGCTGAGGGATTCCAGCAACTTCTGGTCGAATCCCGTGCCGACGCCACCGGCGAAGCGCAGCGAGCCATCGTCGTCGGGCACGCCCACCAGCAGGGCGCCGAATGTGCTCGATCGATTGCCCGTGCCCTGGTTGAAGCCGCCAACGACGACTTCCACCTGCACCCGATGCTTCACTTTGCGCCAGTTCGGCGAACGCTTGCCGGGCAGGTATGGCGACCCCAACCGTTTCGCCATGATGCCTTCCATTCCCTGGGCAGCAGTGACCTCGTACAGTGCTGCGCCATCGCCGATGCGGAATGCGGGCACCATCCAGTTGCTGCCCGGCTCGACCAGCGACTCCAGCAGTGCTCGCCGCTGCTCGTAGGGCAACGACACCGTGTCGGTACCCGCAATCTGCAGCACGTCGAAGGGGTAGAAGACCACCTGCGCGCTGTGTTGCTGCAGCAGGCCGAAGTTTGGGTGACCGTTCGAATCGAGCACCAACAGCTCGCCGTCGATGATTGCTGATGGTGCGTTGACGGACTCGCCGAAGACGGCGAGCTCGGGGTACTTCACCGTCACATCCAGTCCGTTGCTGCTCTGCAACCGAACCCTGCCGTCATCCACAAATGCGAGCGTGCGATAGCCGTCCCACTTGATCTCGTACGCCCACTCGTCGTCGTGCGCGTCGGGCGGCATGTCACCGAGTGCCGCCTTCATCGGCCCGACGGGAAAGTGCAGTGCCACCGGGGCTTCAGCGTTTCGGGATTCGGCTGGTGAGCACGCCGTCAGCCTCCAGCGCGTCAACGGCTTCAGCTGATATGCCGAGCAACTCCGTCAGCACGGCTCGGTTCGCTTCGCCGCGGTACTGCGGCACGCCGCTGGCCCGCACATCGCTGCCCTCGAAGCGCCATGGTGCGTTGGGAATGCGAATCGTGCCGTCACCGCGGTCTGACACTTCGGCGACCACCTCGCGCTCGCGCGCCCAGTCGGTGTCGCACACGTCTCGCACAGACCGCAGTCGTCCGACGGCCAGCTTGTTGCGCGACATCGCATCCTCGATCGCGTCGGCGCTCGGCATCGTCGCGGCCCACTCGCGCAACACGTCGTGGATGTCGTCCAGATGCTGCAGGCGCCCAGTGGTGTCGACGAAGCGCGGGTCGGCGCAGAGGTCCGAGCGACCGATCGACTCCATGTAGAAGTCGAAGGTCTTGTTCTCCGCCGGGTGTCCGCTGATCACCACGGATTCGCCATTGGCCGCGGTGATCACCGGGTAGTCCATCGGGCGGAAGCTGCGCACCACGCCGTCAGGCACTGGGTCGTTCCACAGCGCGTCGTGCGCGTGCTCGTTGACGTAGAGCATCGTCTGGGCCATCGACACGTCGATGCGGTCGCCGCGCCCAGTGCGTTCGCGCTGGAACAGCGCCGCCAATACCGCAGCGGCCAGTTCGAGCGCGGTGTACACGTCGGCATGGCTGTGCGGGTCGTTGGCGTAGTCGCCGCCGCGCGCGTCGCCCTGCGACTTGGTGAAGCCCGACTCGGCGCCGACCACGGGCGCGTACGCGCGGCGATGCACCCACGGCCCGGTCTGCCCGTAGCCGCTGGCGCTGGCGAAGATCACCTGCGGATTGCGAGCACGCAGCACGTCGTAGCCGATACCCAGTCGGTCCATCACGCCCGGGCGAAAGTTCTCCAGCACGACGTCGCACTTGTCGGCAAGTGACAGCAGCAGCTCGCGACCGGCTGCGACGCCGAGGTCGATGCTGACGCAGCGCTTGCCCGCGTTCTGCTGCGCGAAGTAGCTGGAGATGCTGTTGACCCGCGGCCAGGTGGTGCGGGTGATGTCGCCCTCAGGCGGTTCGACCTTGATGACCTCCGCACCCATGTCCAGCAGCATGCGAGCGGCATGTGGACCGGCCAAGACGCGTGTGAGATCGAGCACTCGGACTCCGGACAGCGGACGTTCGTTCATCGTCGGCGACGCTAACCGCGCGTGTACGCGTGGGCGTCGCCGAGGTGCAGCTCGACCATGTCCCAGTCGACATCAGCGACGTCGAGGTACATGCCCACCCACCCGCGACCGCCATAGTACGGGGGTCGAAAGTAGCGATCGGGCGAGGCGGCAATCACCTGATCCTGCGCACCAGGCGGTGCTGCGAACAGCACGCCATTGCGGTCGTCGTGATGGTGATCCCACGTGGTCGCGAACTGCCGGGTTTTCTTACCCGGACCGACCGAGAAGGCCAGCTCGCCGTGGCTGAGCTTGCTGCTGGTGTCGGGCAGCTCGTCGCAGATCGATCGCAGTCGATCCCAGAGATCAGGTGACGATGGTCGATCAGCCGGGCCCATGCGCTGAACGCTACGACAGTTGGTGAGGCATGCTGTTGCCGTGGCAGACCTTCCCGCGCTCACCGGCCGCGACCGCCGCGCGCTGCGCACCCAGGTGCTCAACGGACTGATCGAGGTCGACGCGCAGATCGTGGCGCTGACGCGCAGCTTCGACGACATCGTCGCCGCGGCTGAACAGTCGAACGTCGACGACGAGCACGACCCGGAGGGCACCACGATCGCGTTCGAACGCCAGCAGGTCGCCGCACTGCTGCGGCAGGCAAAGGTAGATCGCGAGGCACTACTCATTGCCCGCGACCACGTGGAGCAACCGAGCTACGGCGTGTGCGAGTACTGCCGCGGTTTCATCGGCGTCGAACGCCTGCTTGCGCTGCCCTCGGCAACCCGCTGCATCACCTGCGCCCTCGCATAACCTCGCCTGCATGCATGACGACGCGAGTTTGGTGGAGCGACGCATTCGGCGCGAGCTGAGCGAACGGGTGATGCCGGCGATGTACTCGGCCAGCGTGCCGATGCAGGTGACGGCATGGGACGCGCCGGGCGAGCCGGTGCCGTACCCCGAAGCGATGGCTGGGCTGGCCGCGGACGGGCGGCCGTTCACCATCGGCGACAAGTGGAGCCGCCCATGGGGCACCACCTGGTTCCGCTTCACCGCCGAGGTGTCGACCAGCTGGGCTGGCGCCTCGTTGGAGGCGGTCATCGATCTCGGCTTTCACCCCGACTCGGCGGGCTTCCAGAGCGAAGGCTTGGTGTGGGCTCCCGGCGCCGACGGGCGCGGCGCGCCGGTGCAGGGCATCCATCCGCGGCGCACCGGTTTACCGTTGCCCGAGGCGCCGGCCGGGCCGCTGGAGATCGTGGTCGAGGCCGCGTCGAACCCTGCGTTCCCGATGGTCGGCACTCGCTTCGGCCATCTCGGTTCGTTGAAGACAGCAGGCGACAGGCCGCTCTACAACCTTCGCCAGGCGTCGTTGGTCCTGCGCAACGATGACGTGTTCCATTTGCTGCTGGACGTGGAGGTGCTGCTCGGCCTGTTCAGTGCGCTCGCCGCCACCGACAAGCGACGCCAACGACTGTTGCGCGAGATGGAAGATGCGTTCAACGCGCTCGATCTCTACGACATCGCCAGCACCGCGGCCGCGGCGCGCAAATTGCTTCGGCCCGCGCTCGCGCTGCACGCTCGCGACGGAGCGCACCAGGTCGTCGCCGTCGGCCACGCGCACATCGACAGCGCGTGGCTGTGGCCCATCCGCGAGACCGTCCGCAAATGCGCCCGCACGTTCGCCAGCGCCACACGCATGATGGACACCTACCCCGAGTACCGCTTCGTCTGCTCACAGGCCGTGCAGTACGACTGGATGGAGCGCGAGTACCCGAGCGTGTTCGAGCGCATCCGTGAACGAGTCGCCACTGGCCAGTGGCAGCCGGTGGGGGCGATGTGGGTGGAAGCCGACATGAACTTGCCCAGTGGTGAAAGCCTTGTTCGTCAGCTGGTGTACGGGCAGCGCTACTTCGAGAGCCGGTTCGGCAAGCGCTGCGACGAGGTCTGGATTCCCGATGTGTTCGGCTACCCGGCGTCACTGCCGCAGATCTTCAAGGCCGGCGGCTGCGACCGGTTCATCACCCAGAAGCTCAGCTGGAACAAGCAGAACCGATTCCCGCACAGCACCTTCCAATGGCAAGGCCTGGACGGCTCGCAGGTGCTGACGCACTTCCCGCCGGTCGACACCTACAACGCCGTTGTCATCGGTGAAGAGCTGGTGTTCAGCGAGAAGAACTTCAAGGATCACGGTTGGAGCGATTGGTCGCTGATGCCGTACGGCCACGGCAATGGTGGCGGAGGGCCGACGCGCGAGATGATCGAACGTGCCCGTCGCTTTGCCGACCTCGACGGCGCGCCTCGCGTCACGCCCGGCACCACCGACGAATTCTTTGCTCATGTAGAAGCGGAGATTGCCGCGGGCGCGCCGGTACCGGTGTGGAACGGCGAGCTCTACTTCGAAATGCACCGCGGCACGCTGACCAGCCAAGCCAAGACGAAGGTCGGCAACCGCCGCTGCGAGACATTGTTGCGTGAGGCGGAGCTGTGGTGGGCGGCCGGCGGAGACGTGCCCAGCGAGGTGGTCGCCGAGTTGGAGATGCTGTGGAAGGAAGTCCTGCTGCAGCAGTTCCATGACATCATCCCCGGCAGCTCCATCACGTGGGTGTACGAGGACAGTGAGGCCGCTCACGCGAAGGTGGCTGCGCGACTGGAAGAACTCATCGCCGACGCACTGGCCCGACTTGCACCAGCCGAGCCATCGATAGCAAACGCCGGCGACCGGATGCGGGCGGAGGTCGTTGCAACTGCAACAACACCGGCCGGTGACGGGCCGAAACAACTGCTACACGACGGGTTGACGGCAGCATTCGTGGAGGTGCCCGGCTTCGGATTGGCAGCCCACGTGGCGCAGCCGATCGCCGACCGAATCGCCGTCACGGAGCACTCGTTCACCAACGCTCACCTTGGTGTCAGTTGGGATCTTGAGGGCAACGTCACCTCCATCATCGACGTCAAGGCCGCCCGTCAGTTGCTGTCGCCCCGCACAAAAGTGTCCGTCGAACTCGCTCCCGATCATCCCATCGAGTACGACGCGTGGGACGTAGAGGAATGGACTCGCGGGCTTGGTGCCCCGCTCGGCGGCGTGCAGTCAGTGACGATCGTCGACGCCGGCCCGCTTGTGGCGACCCTCGAAGTGCGGCGCCAGTTCGGCCAGAGCTCGATGATTCAGCAGCTGACGATGCGCGCCGGCAGTGCACGACTGGACTTCACGTTCGATGTCGATTGGCAGGAGGACGAGAAGCTGCTGTCAGTGCTGGTGCCGCTGGACATCCACGCCCGAGAGGCTGCGTGCGACATCCAGTTCGGTCACGTGATGCGCCCCACGCACGCCAGCAATTCGTGGGATGCTGCGAAATTCGAGGTGTGCGCGCACCGCTACGTCGACCTCAGCGAGCCAACGTTCGGCGTAGCCGTGCTCAACGACGGACGATACGGCCACGGCGTGCAGGATGGTGGCATTCGCGTCTCGCTGTTGCGGGCCGCGAAGTACCCCGACCCGATGCAGGACCACGGCCAACACCGCGTCACCATCAGCGTGCTGCCGCACGGCGCGGGGTTGCACGAGGTGCTGCACGAGGCCGAAGCGCTCAACACGCCGCTGCGGCTGGTCGCGCCTGGTGCAGCCGCTGAGGTGCCGACACCGATCGTCAGCGTCGAGCACCCTGGTGTTCAGGCCAGTGCGGTGAAGCGAGCCGACGACGCCAGCGGCGACCTGATCGTCCGCCTCTACGAGGCCTGCGGCGCGCGATGCCAGGTGGCAGTGCGCACCCCCGCGCGTGTCATGGAAGCCACCACCTGCAACCTGCTGGAAGAACCGGAACAGGCACTCGACGTCGCCGACGGTTTCGTCAATCTCACCATGCATCCCTTCCAGCTGATAACCCTGCGCCTACGCACCTGAGCGCTGGCTAGTTTGACGTCATGTTGCCGAGCGACGACCCGCGAGTTCTCTCGCTGACTCAGGCGGTGCATGCTGGCGATGTGGAGGCAGCCGACGTGCTGCTGCGCCAGTATCCAGAGCTGGCCACCGATCGTCACGGCGATGCCCAGCTATCGCACACGGCGCTCCACATCGCCACCGACTGGCCGGGGAACTTCCCACGGGTGGCGGAGACAATCGCTGCGCTGGTCGCCGCGGGTGCGCCGGTCGACGGACGTTTCGCCGGGCCGCACACCGAGACGCCGTTGCACTGGGCTGCCAGCTCGGACGACGTTGCGGCGATTGACGCGTTGCTGGAGGCGGGCGCTGACCTCGAGGCCGATGGCGCGGTGCTCACTGGCGGCACTCCACTGGCCGATGCAGTCGTGTTCGCGCAGTGGAATGCTGCTCGCCGCCTCGTTGAGCGAGGGGCCGCGATGGCCCTCTGGCAGGCCGCCGCACTTGGCGAGATCGAAGAGCTGCACCGCCTCATCGAGAGCGGCGAGCACGGCGCAGCGGAGGTCACCAACGCCTGCTGGCATGCGTGTCGTGGTGGCCAGCTCGCGGCCGTGCAGCTCCTTGTGGTGAACGGCGCCGACGTCGACTGGCTGGGCTACGACAACCTGACGTCGCGCCAGGCCGGGATGCAGTCCGACAGTGTGGCCCTCATTGCATGGCTGGAGGCGCAGCGATGACCACCATCACGCTCGGCGACGTCACTCTGACCCGCGTGCTCTATCTCGAAGCGGCCATCGACCCCGATGCCGGTGGGCTGACTCCTGACGAGGTGCGTTCTGTCACCTGGGGAGAACCCACGTGGGCCGACGACGGCAACTTGCGCCTGGCCAGCTGCGCGTGGGTGGTCAGCGCAGGCGGCCGCAATGTGGTGATCGACCCCAGCGGCAATGTCGACGACATCATCCACGACCCCGGCTCGACCAGGCACCACCAGAAGGCGTACCGCGCTGCGTTTGCAGCTGCCGGCATTCCCGTCGACGGGGTAGACATCGTGCTGCTTTCCCACATCGAATCGATCGGGCTGACAGCGGTCCGAGACGGGGACAGTTGGACTTCGTTCTTCCCGAATGCGCGGGTGCTCATCTGCGACACGGCCAAGCAGGACTTCGACGCACAGACACCTCCCGGCGAGATCGGCGCCGCGTTCACTGCGCTGTTCGACGCGGACATGATCGACACGTTCGCCGACGGCGACGAGATCGTGCCCGGCCTGCGTGCCGATTGGACCGGAATGCACAACCCGGGCCACTGCGCGTTCCACGTCGGCGACGGCGCAACCTTCGTCGGCCACCTCGCCGTCTCGCCGCTGCACTTCGCGACGGGCCCTTGCCCGCCGCAACACGCCGACCCCGATGGTGTGTGGAGATGGTTACAAAACGTGAAAGCCGATGGTCGAGTCCTCATCGGCCCGCTATGGCCCACACCAGGAGCCATGCGCTTCCCAGACAGCGCCTTCGAACCAGTGGCCGTGCCTCCCAATTGACTTGTCATACATGTTGACGATCCTGTTGGGCGTCTCGAAGCACGCAGCACAACGGAAGTACGCGAAAGTCGCCGTGTAGCGAACGCGCCAGGTCGGCCGAGCTAGGCGGTTCAGCTGAACCGCTTGTTCATCCGCCATGCCGTTGATGGCAAGTTGTGTAGTGGGTAGCTCCCAGACCTACGTAGCGCACAAGTACTCCGTACAACCGACGCCGGACGAACCGGTCGCGGGTTGTTAGGCCGGGTCGCCGGCGAGGTGGCGTAGCGCCATGGCGCTGTATACGGCGACGCCGTTGATCATCGCGTCTTCGTCGAACATGACGAGATTGGAGTGGTTGGGCGCGGCCGTCGCAGGGTTTCGTTCCGGTCCGGTGCCACCGAGGAAAACCATTGCACCGGGCACCCGGTTGAGCACATAGCTGAAGTCCTCGGCGCCCATGATCGGGTTGGGCAGGCGAATGGTGGATGCGGTGCCGATCACCTCACCCGCAACAGCGAGCGCGAAGTCGGCCGAGCCGGGGTTGTTGACCGTCACCGGGTAGCCGTCGTGGAACTCGACGATGACCTGCGCGTCGTGCGCCGCGCTGACGCCTTCCGCCACGCGACGAATGCCGTCGCGCACCTTGGCCCGCGTGCGCTCACTGATTGCACGAATGGTGCCCTCGATGAACGCAGTCTCCGGGATGATGTTGTTCGTCGTGCCAGCCGAGATGCGTCCGACGGTTACAACCGTCGGGTCGAACACGTCGATGGTGCGGGTGACCATCATCTGCAGCGCCTGCACGATTTCGCACGCAATCGGAATTGGGTCGAGCGCAGCGTGCGGCTGACTGGCGTGCCCGCCGCGACCCTTGACGGTGATCTGCATCACGTCGGCGCTGGCCATGATGCTGCCGCCCCTGCTGGCGATCCAGCCGGTGGGAAGGTTGCTGGTGATGTGCAGCGCGTACGCACCGGTCACGGGTGACTCGCTGCCGTCAGCGGCGGGCGGCAGGTCGAGTAACCCTTCGTCGAGCATGAAGCCGGCGCCGCCGGCTCCCTCCTCGCCGGGCTGGAACATGAACAGAACGCGGCCAGGAATCTCGTCGCGGCGGGCGCTCAACAACTTGGCTGCGCCCACCAACATCGCGGTGTGCGTGTCGTGGCCGCAGGCATGCATCTTGCCCTCGTCGGCGCTTTCGAACGGCAGGTCAGTGTCCTCGTGCAGCGGTAGTGCGTCCATGTCGCCACGCAGCAAGACCGTCGGCCCCGGCTTGCCGCCATCGAGGACCGCCGCGATGCCGCTGGTGGTCTCGTGCAGTGTCAGCGACAGCGGCAAACCCTCCAGCGCGGCAAGCACATGTTCGCGCGTCACGGGCAAGTCGTTGCCCAGCTCGGGCCAGCGGTGCAACGTGCGTCGGAGCGCAACCGTTTCGTCGTGGAGGTCGCGGGCTTCGGCGATCAGCGTGTCGAGTTCCATAGCCGCATGCTAGGCAAGTCGGTATGGAAGGCGAAACGGAACTGGTCGACATCGTCGACGACCACGATCGCGTGATCGCAACCGTTACCCGCGCAGAGATGCGTGCCGGTCGGCTGCAGCACCGCGCCGTCAGCATCGCCGTGATGGGAAGCGACCGTCGACTACTGGCGCACCGGCGCGCCGACGACAAGGACGTGTGGCCGGGCATGTGGGACATGGCGGCCGGTGGCGTCGTCGCCGCCGGCGAGTCGTACGAGGTCGCCGCCCGTCGCGAGCTGGCCGAGGAGCTGGGCATCGAGGTGGCTGACCTCCACCATCTGGGCGAAGGTCGTTTCGTCGACGAGTCGGTGGCCCTTCTTGGCCGTGGCTACCTGGTCATTCATGACGGGCCGTTCACCTTTACCGATGGCGAAATCTCCGAAGTCCGCTGGGTGAACGTCGACGAGCTGACGGCGCTGATGGCGACCGAGCGCTTCGTGCCCGACAACGTAGCGCTGCTGTTGGCACGGCTTTTGCCGTTTTGGTGATCTCACCGTGCCCAGTACAGGTGACGGCACTGCACTGGGCGGGCCGGCGAAAGGAACCATCACCATGTCCATGTACGGCGCAAACCCCGAGCAGCTCGCCTCCCTCGGCCGCTCGCTGAAGCAGCAGATCACCAGCATCGAAGGTGTGATGAGCACCGTCTCGTCCGCACTCAGCGGTACCACTTGGGTTGGCCCCGCCCGCGACCAGTTCGAGAGCGATTGGAACACGTCGTTCCGCACGGCGCTGGGCAAGCTCAACCAAGCCTTCGACGCCGCCGGCAGCGACTGCATCGCACGCAGCACCGACCTGCAGCGAGTGATGGGCGCTCGTTGACCGGTGTAGCAGAGACATGCCACACTCATGGCATGAGCCGAGTTCGAATCAGCACCACGGTCGACGAGGCAACCCTGACCGCCGCCCGCGGCCTAGGGCTCGGCAATGACGCTGCCACCATCGATGCCGCTCTCGCAGCGCTCGTTGCCGCACATCGACGGGCGGCGATCGACCGCTCCTACGAGGCGTACGACCGCATCCCACTGAACACACCGGATGAATGGGGCGATCTCGAGTCGTTCATGCAATCCGTCGACCGAGCCAATCAAGCCGCAGGGTTTCATGATCCGTACGACGGCCTCGAATGACGCCCGCGCGGGGCGAATTGTGGTGGTGCGAGACGCCTGACGCTGGAAGACGCCCGTGCGTGGTGCTGACTCGTGACCAGGCGATTCCACGCCTGCGGCGAGTCATGGTCGCCTATGCAACGCGGAACGAGCGTGGTTTGGAGACAGAAGTGGTGCTGGAGGCACCCGATGATCCGGTTCGTCAGCGCTGTGTGCTGCAGCTCGATTCCACGCAGTCCCTCGCCCTCAGCCTGCTCGTCGATCGAATGGGTCGGCTCAGCGACGATCGGATGCGCGAGGTCTGTGCCGCGTTGGCCGTGGCCGTCGGCTG
>JANLPB010000156.1:0-11154 GCA_031366885.1 Ilumatobacteraceae bacterium | reverse complement strand
CTCCGCAAACATCGGCACACTCACGCAACCGGCCGCCCAAGCCTCGGCAACAGGGCAGGCCGCCGTGGTGAACTGCCAATACGCGGGTTGTTGTGTGAGCGCGAGCGGATAGTGCACCGCACTGGCAACCTCGTGCGCTGCGAGGTGCGCACGGAACGCGTCGCGGTCGCCGCTGCATACGACAGCAAGGTGGTACACGTGGTCGTCGTGCGCCGCCTGCCAGGCGAGGTGAGGGGCCGCTGCGCGATACGCGGCCGCAATCTCGCGGCGCCGTTGAGTGGTCGACATCAGGAAGGGCAGCGTCAGATTCAGCCATGCGGCTTCGACCTCGCTCATGCGAAAGTTCTGGCTGATCTCGGTGTGCACGTACTGGGCCTCCGCGCCATGCACTCGCAGGCGACGAATCCGCTGGGCAGTCTGGACATCGTTGGTCACAACCGCGCCACCATCTCCGATGCCGCCGAGATTTTTCGTGGGGTAGAACGAGTACGCGGCAACAGCTCCCTCGACGCACTTCATCGCCCCGTGGGCCTGGGCACAGTCCTCGACGATCGGGACAGAAACCGCGCTGGCGAGCGAGCCGACATCGAATGGCCGGCCATACAGATGCACGCCAATCACCGCACGAGTACGCAACGTCACCGCCGCCGCCGCACGGGCCGAATCGATCCCCGCAGTCGCCATCTCGACGTCAACGAACACCGGGGTAGCGCCCACGGCGCAGACGGCTGCAGCTGTTGGCACCGCCGTCATGGCCGGAACGATCACCTCGTCACCGGGCCCAACACCCAACGCGACGAGCGCGAGCTGTAGCGCTGCGGCCCCGCTGGCAACACCGACGGATTCTGCGGCGCCCGCGAACCGGGCGAAGGCGCGCTCGAACGTATCCAGCTCCGAGCCGAGCAACAACGCCCCGCTGTCCAACACGCGGCCCACGGATTGGAGGAATGCTTCGCGATGGAGCGCCATCCGGCGGCTCAGGTCGACAACAGGTACCACGGGTGCTCTCTGTAAAAGTTGAGTGTCGCTTCGATTCCGCCCACAAGGGGGATCGTAGGCGACCAACCGAGCGCTGCGGCTGCGGCGCTCGAATCAGTCTCGAAGCCGCCAATGTCGATTCGGCTGAGCTCGTCGGGCCACGGCAACAGCGTCACGTCTGCGCCAGCGCCTCCCGCGGCAGTCATCAGCTGCGCAATCTCCAGCAGCGTGTGCGATTCGGCCCCTCCAATGTTGAAGACTTCTCCGGCTGCGATGTCGCCAACCTTGACGCCCAGTCCGGCCAGCGCCAGCGCCTCGACAACGTCGTCCACATGCAGGCAATCCCGTTGCTGTTGGCCATCGCCGAAAACGCTCAACGATTGGCCGCGCAAGACCCTGCTGACGAACACCGGCAGAAACCCGAGCCCGGACTTTTGTAGGTCCTGTCGCGGGCCATAGACATTGGTGAGGCGCAACGAGATCGTCCGGATGTCGTGCACCTGCCCGTAGAGACGGTGGTACTGCTCGCCGGCCAGTTTGTTGACGCCGTTGATGTCGCGCGGCACGGTCGGGTGGGCTTCGTCGACCGGCAGGTAACGCGGCCGCCCGTACACCTGCCGGGTGCTGGTGTGAACCACCACCGCACTGGGCTGCACGCGGCGCACCGTTTCCAGAAAGACCAGTTGCGCGTGGACGTTGATGTCGAGGTCGCGCAATGGGTCGACCATCGATTCGTGATGGCTGACTTGCCCCGCGATGTTGAACACGAAGTCGGCACCATCCAGGAGCGGCCGCGTGACTGACTCATCGGCAATGTTGCCGATTTGAATCTCGAGTGACGTGCGATCAATCGTGGCGAAGGCGGCGACATTGCGAAGGTTGCCCCCGTGCTGAGGCACAAGGGCATCGAGCACCCGCACGCGGGCACCGGCGCGATGCAGCGCCACGCTCAAGTTGGAGCCGATGAAACCCAGGCCACCCGTGACCACACACACCGAGTCTCGGTAGCGGTCAAGCGCAGTCATGGCACCCACGAGTATCGCACCACCCATGCCCCGAGCAGCACCAGACCGATGGCGGCAGCCACGAGCACGAGTCTCTGTATCCACACCGGTCGTCGAGACAGCGTCAGCGCACATCCGATCGGTAGCGTCACCGCCAGCGTCACATAGCGAGCAAGGCCCTCGAGACCCAGAAAGAGCGAGGGGCCGACCAAGAGGACCGCCGCCCACAGCCACCACACGGGCAGCTTTTTCAACGATGGGGACGCGAGGGCGACGACAGCAACCGCGATGGCGACATGCACCGGCACGGCTTCCCGGGCAAACGGATGGGCCAGGAACTTCCAGAGTGGCGACTCGATCCAGGCGTCCTTGGCGGACAGGAAAACAAACGGCTCCCCAACCTTCACCTGGCAATAGATCATCCATCCGGCGAGGAAGGCCGCCGAGGGCAGAGCCGCGGCAGCTACAGCTCGCCACCGCCGGTCGATGCACCACACCGCTACCCACGCGACCACCACCAAGAGAAAGCCGTTCGGACGACTGGCCGTCGCCACAGCAATGAGCGCCCCGACCTGCCACCACGCCCAGCGACTGACGGCGTGGCCAGCGGCACGCGACCGCGCAATGTTGTCGATGACGACGAGCGCCCACACTTGTCCCGCAAGAAACAGGCTGTCGCTATAGCTGAGCACCAGCCCGATAGAGCCAGGCAACAACGCAACCAACCAGACCGCCAGGACCGCCACCCGCTCTTCGAAGCGACGTACGACCAACTGCCACACACCACCGAGTGCCACCAGGGCGGCCAGCCATGACACGACAATCATCGACGGCCCGATGGGTGCACCGACCCGGGTGGGAAGGTCGGCCATCCACGGGTACAGCGGGAAGAACGGCCACGCCGTCGCAACGCCCGGCGCAGTCCAGTTGGGGTAGCCCTGGGTGATGATGATGCGATACCACTGGCCGTCCATCGCGGTGAGTCCGAATGCGTTGACCCACCGCCCATCCGGTGTGGGTGTGACGACGAGCGCCAGAAAGCCGAGCGCGCGCGACAGGAGCCAGGCGGTGAGTGGGATGCGCCAGGAACTCCAGCGCGGGATCCCACGGAGGGAGGGGTGGGCCGCCGCCATCGTCGAAAGTATAGGTGGGGCTCTCCCCACCCGAGCCGCGCCCCGACGAGGACGTGCGATACGCTCCCGGCATGGAGAACGACGACATCGCCACCGCCACCGAGGCCCCCGAAGCCCCGGCCGATCTGATCGAGGAACTGCTGGTGGAAGAAATTTCCATCGACGGCATGTGCGGTGTCTACTGACCTGATTACCCACCCGCTGCTGGGGTCCGCGCTGTCGCTGCACCCTCAGGTGGCGTTGCGCCCCGAGCCGTTCGGTGCGTTGGCGTACCACTACGGCAATCGGCGGTTGGTCTTTCTCAAACACGTCGACATGGTCGCCGTCGCGCGGGCGCTGGGCCAGCACGACACGTTCGCCGACGCACTGCGTTCGTGCGGCGTCGACGAAGCACGTTGGCCATCGTTCGTCGCTGCCTTCGAGTCGCTGCGCGAATCTCAGGTTGTGATGGTTCGCGACTCCGAGGAAGCAGGACACTCGTGAGCGTCGCATCACTGGTATCGCAACTGAAGACCGGGCTCGATGCGCCCATCTGCCTGACATGGGAGCTGACGTACGCCTGCAACTTGCAATGCGTGCACTGCCTCTCGTCATCCGGTCAACGCGACGACCGCGAACTCTCCACCGATGAAGCGAAGCGCGTGTTGGACGAGCTGCGCGATCTGCAGGTCTTCTACATCAACATCGGCGGCGGCGAGCCGATGGTTCGGCGCGACTTCTTCGAGCTGGTCGAGTATTCGGTAGCTAACGGTATCGGCGTCAAGTTCTCGACGAATGGCGCGTTCATCGATTCCCAAAAAGCCCGCCGTCTGGCGGCGATGGACTACCTGGACATCCAGATCAGCCTCGACGGTGTCGACGCGGTCACCAACGACGCGGTCCGCGGAGCGGGCAGCTACGACATGGCTCGCCGAGCGATGGACAACCTGGCGGCGGCCAACTTCGGCCCGTTCAAGATCAGCGTCGTCGTGACCCGACAGAACGTGCCGCAGCTCGACGAGTTCAAGGCGCTGGCCGACAGCTACGGCGCTCAGTTGCGCGTGACCCGTTTACGCCCCAGTGGTCGCGGCGTGGACAGCTGGGACCACCTGCACCCCACCAACGCGCAGCAACGCGAGATCTACAACTGGCTGATGGCCAACGGCGAGAACGTGCTGACCGGCGACTCGTTCTTCCACCTCAACGCGCTAGGGCCGGCGCTACCCGGACTGAACATGTGTGGTGCAGGGCGCGTGGTGTGCCTCATCGACCCCATCGGCGATGTGTATGCCTGCCCGTTCGTCATCCACGACGAGTTCCGCGCCGGCAACGTGCGCGATGAGGGTGGCTTCGCCAAGGTTTGGAAGCGGAGCGATCTGTTCACGTCATTGCGCGAGCCACAGTCGGCGGGCGCATGCGCCAGCTGCGGGGCGTTCGATGCCTGCCAGGGCGGCTGCATGGCGGCCAAGTTCTTCACCGGTCTGCCGCTCGATGGCCCAGACCCGGAGTGCGTCAGTGGCGAAGGCGAGGCCGCGTTGGCCGATTTGGCCGCCCAACCAGTGGCCGTCTCGATGAAGCCGCGCCCGGCCATGGACCACACCAAGCCGCCTCGAATCCCCGTTCTTGGCTAGTGCGGCAGGTCGGCGGGGTACACGACGTCGATCTCGCTGATGGACACCGGAAAGTCCTTCGAGTTGTTCGTGAGAAACCGAGTGGCGCCGGCGTTCACCGCCGTAGCCAGGTGAACTGCGTCGGCGGCGCGGAGCCGATACGACGCCGCGAGCGCCGCCGCAAGGCGAGCCGTATGTGCATCTGTCGGGCGCAGGTCCAGCCGCGCGAGCAAGGCGCCGAGTGCTTGAAGTTCGTCATCCGCCCCGTCGCGCATCGACTTCGCGAGGAGCTCGGGAATCAGCAGCACCGACCCCACACCGGCCAGCGAACCGCGAGCGGCCGCCTGCTCAAACAGCGCCCGGACCCGTTGCCCGAGCGGGTGGTCCACTACGGCGGCGTAGACCAACACGTCTGCATCGAATGCGTCCAACACAGAGGAGACCTAGCGGGCCGACCGCGACGCGCTGACGTCGGCAAGAAGCGCCTCCGCGCGGGTCAGAGCGATGGTGGGGAGCGTGGAGAGTGGCATCGAACCGCCGTGGTCGATCACATCCTGCAGCCGCGTCGCTACCGCCAGGATTCCCTCAGCCCGCCTGGTGCGCAGCGCGTCGGGGCGCACGATCACCGCCACCGCCTGCCCGTGACGGGTGACCGTGACCTCCTCACCCGCCAGCACGCGGTCCAGCAGGTCCGGAAGAGTGGCCCTCGCTTCGCTCACCGACACTGTCGACATGAAGTAATTGTACAGAGCCGTACACCATTGTACAATATCGAGCGGTTTCATCCGTTGCCCCGGAAGTGCCTAGCGTGTGGCCAACAGGAGGGTGTCACATGGACGAGCAAACGATGGTTGATTCGCATGGAATCGAGGTGTTCAGCCGTTCATGGCCGATCGACTCTCCTGCTGGACTGGTGGTCATCGCCCACGGCGCCTCGGAGCATTCCGGACGATACGACCGCTTTGCAAAGGCACTCAATGCAGCCGGCTTCGCTGCGGTCGCGATCGACCATCGCGGCCACGGACGCACAGGGGCCGCAACCGGCCCAGGTCTGATGGGCCCTGGTGGCGGTCAGGCAGTGATCGACGACCTCCATCAACTGCGCGCCGACGCAGTGGCGAAGGTCGTCGACGCAACGCCGGTGTTCCTCTTCGGCCACTCGATGGGGTCGCTCATCGGGCTCGCGTATCTCACCCAGCACTCTCACGGGCTCGCCGGTGGAGTGCTGTGCGGCATGGCGGCCGACGTCAACGAGGCTGCCGGTACCGGGGCCTTGTTGCAAGGGTTCGCCGATGCGGGCATGCGCGACCTCTCAGCGGGTGACCTGCTGGCCGCCAACAACGCCGCGTACGACCCGCCGCGCACACCCTTCGACTGGCTCAGCCGCGACGACGACGAGGTCGATCTGTACGTGGCCGATCCGTATTGCGGCGACAACAATCCGCTCACCTTCGGGTACCTCATCGACCTGTTCGATGTGGTTGGCCCCGCCGCCGAACAGCTCAAGGCCATCTCGTGCCCGGTGTTCGTGATCGCCGGCGACCAAGACCCAGCCGCCTCCATGGGTGCCTATGCGACCACCCTCGCCGCTGCACTGACGACCCATGGCGTCCCCGCGGACTGCAAGGTCTATGAGGGCGCTCGGCACGAACTGCTCAACGAAATCAACCGCGACGAGGTCACCGCCGACATCATCACCTGGCTGCACGCACAGCTCTAATGATCTGGTTGTTGATCGTTCCCGCGTACCTAGTCGGCACCTTCCCCAGTGCGGTGATGGTGGCGCGTAGCAAGGGCATCGACATTCACGAGGTCGGCTCGGGGAACCCGGGGGCGTCAAACGTTGCTCGCACGATGGGCACGAAGTGGGGCGTCGTCGTCTTCGTACTCGACGGCCTCAAAGGTGCCATCCCGGCGGCCGTGGCGTTGCTCGTCACCCATCGGCCGTCCCCATTGGCCTACGCACTGGTGGCTGCGGCCGTTGTCGGCCACATGTACCCGGTCACTCGGCACTTCAAGGGCGGCAAGGGCGTCGCCACGATCGGCGGGGCCACTCTCGTGTTGCAGCCGTTGCTCTTCGCCGTCTTGACCGTTGGCTGGGTGGCGATTCGTCAGGCAACCGGCAAAGCGTCACTGGCGTCACTGATGCTCACCGTCGGCTTCCCGCTCGGCGTCGCCTTGATGGGCGGCCCCGGGTGGGAGGTCGCGGCAGCGGTGGCACTCGGCGCGCTCGTGCTGATGCGTCACCTTGACAACATCAAACGATTGCTCGGCGGAAGCGAATTGTCGGCATCTCATCACGAATGAGCGCCAGGTAGCGTCGTCCAGATGACCGACATGAACGACTTCAATCAGGGTGTCATCGTGCGCACTACCCCGGTCCTACGGCTGATCCGCAACTGATCATGCAGCTTCTGCAGCCGATCACGCTCGGCGCCGCGACCGCCCGTAACCGAGTGATGTTCGGTCCGCATGTCACCAATCTCGGCGACGAGCATCGCGCGTTCACTCCCCGCCACACCGCCTACTACCTGCGGCGCGCCGTGGGCGGGTGCGGGGTGATCGTCACTGAGGGTGCCAGCGTGCACGAGAGCGATTGGCCCTACGAGCGCGCCCCCCTGGCGGCATCATGCGCAGCGGGCTGGGCTGCAATCGCCACCGCCTGCCACGCTCACGGTTCGTTGGTCATCGCCGCACTCGACCACGCGGGCGGGCAGGGCAGCAGCGCGTACCACCAGCGTGAGATGTGGGCGCCCTCGCGTGTTCCGGAGGTCAACTCGCGCGAAGTTCCCAAGTCGATGGAGGCCGCGGACATCGCTGCGGTGGTCGCCGGGTTCGGCGAGGCAACGGCCACGGCAATCGCAGCCGGCTGTGATGGCGTGGAGATCAACGCCGGCCAGCACAGCCTCGTTCGTCAGTTCATGTCCGGCCTCACCAACCAGCGCGACGATGTGTGGGGCCATGACCGGCTTTTGTTCACTCGCGAAGTCATCAGCGCTGTGCGCGCTGCTGCCGGCGGAAAGATCGTTGGTTTGCGTCTGTCATGCGATGAGTTGGCGCCATGGGCGGGCATCACACCCGATGCTGCAGTCAACATCGCCGCCGCGCTCAGCGAGAGCCTCGACTACTTCGTTGTTGTGCGCGGCTCGATCTATTCGGCCGAAAAAACCCGACCCGATTTTCACGAACCCACCGGCTTCAACATCGGCGTGTGCCGCGACGTGCGCGCCGCCGTTGGCGACACTGCCGTGTTCCTCCAGGGCTCGGTCGTGGAATGGGGCCAGGCGGAATGGGCCGTTGGTGACGGCGTCTGCGACGGCGTGGAGATGACGCGTGCGCAGCTGGCCGACCCAGATCTGGTGGCGAAAGTGACCGCCGGCGCGACGGCAACGGTACGTCCCTGCATTCGCTGCAACCAGACGTGCCAGGTGCGCGACGCCCGCAACCCCATCGTCACCTGCGTGGCCGAGCCCACCAGTGGGCGCGAGACGCAGGATCCGGATTGGTACAGCCGCACGGCACGGCCCCGTGACGTCGTGGTGGTGGGCGGCGGCGTCGCCGGGTTGGAGACCGCCCGCGTTGCCGCGGTCCGCGGCCACCGTGTGCGCCTTGTCGAGCGAGCCGATCAACTCGGCGGCGTAGCCGCCCTCGCCGGGCCGGGCGCCGGGCTCGTGCAATGGCTGATCGATTCGTGCACGGCCGCTGGCGTGGCAGTCGAGTTGGTCGCCGTCGATCTCGTTGTCGCGCCGGGAGAAGTCGTCGTGCAGTGCACCGGCGCCACTGCCGGCACCCGCAACTACGAGATCGACCACGACGCAGTCGTCATCGACGTTCTCGACGTGCACCGTGGCACCCCGCTTCCCGATGGCCAGATCGCGCTGTTCGACCCCATCGGCGGCCCAATTGCCGTCGCACTTGCGGAGACTCTGGGGACACGTGCAGTACTGATCACGCAGGACCAGATTGCGGGAAACGAGCTCTCTCGCACCGGTGACTTGGCACCCGCCAACGTGCGGTTGCAGCAGCAGGGTGCGATCATCGAGCGCCGCAGCCTGCTGCGCAGGGTTCGTGCGGGGGAAGTCGAGCTGGAGGACCGCTTCAGCGGTGAGCGACGCGTGCTGCCATGTGCGGCACTTGTCGACTGCGGCTTTCGCCTTCCGACCGAACCCATCGTGCAGGCCGTGGCGCAGGCGGGCGATTGCATCGCACCGCGCACCATTCACGAGGCAATCCTGGAAGCGCGCCGAGCCGCGCTTGCTTTGTAGCCAATCGCTGCCCACTCCTTTCACAGGCCGCGAAGTAAGGTCGTCAACGAGATGAGTACCGCCACGATGAAACCCCGCGCCGTGGCGCGCCCGGCTGCCGTGCTGTGGGACATGGACGGCACCATCGTCGACACCGAGCCGTACTGGATTGAGTGTGAATACGAGCTGGTCGCCGAGTTCGGTGGGCAATGGGATCAGGAAAAGGCGCACTCGATGGTCGGCAACGACCTGCGCGTCTCCGCTGCCATCTTGCGCGATCAGGGCGGCGTCGACCTGCCCATCGACGACATCGTCAACCGACTCCTGGACGGTGTGATCAGCCGGATAGAACATCGCGTGCCGTGGAGGCCCGGCGCTCGCGACACACTGACAGCGCTCCGCAAGGCGGGCATTCCATGCGCGCTGGTCACCATGAGCTGGTCGAGGTTCGCGGACGCTGTCGTGCGTGCCCTGCCGCCAGGCACGTTCGACGTCGTCGTCACCGGCGACGAGGTTGTGCACGGCAAACCCCACCCGGAGCCGTACCTCGCCGCCGCCGATCGATTGGGCGTCTTGGCCAAGGACTGCGTGGCGATCGAGGATTCGCCGACTGGTATTCGCAGCGCAGTCGCCGCTGGGTGCCGAACGTTCGCCGTCCCCAACGTGATCGACATCCCCGATGGTCGCGGCTACACGGTCGTTCGCTCATTGCAGGAACTGGACGGCAGCGAGTTGGGCATTGGCGCACGCGCAACCAACGCCCGGCGTCGCAGGTCCCGACTGTTCCCGCTCCTCGGGTTGTTGATGGTCGTCGCTCTCGGCGCCGGCGTCGCTATCGCGACGCGAAGCGACACCGCCGCTCCCCCGCTCGACGACGTTCCATTCAGCGGTTGGGCCCCGTACTGGGTACTGCCCGAGGCCACTGCCACTGTCGGCACCTATGGCGCCAAGCTGCATGAAGTGTCACCATTCGGCTACTCGGCAACCGGTGCAGCAGACATCAACTTCCCTGGTGGCGATGATCAGATCGCCGCATTGGTGACCACCATTCGACAGCAGGGAGCCAAGGTGATTCCTGCAATCACCGACGGAATGCCGGCGGGCGGCATGGCCGCCGTGCTCGCCAACCCGACGACGCGGGCAGAACATGTGAGGGCCATTGCGGCACTCGCCCAACGGAACAACTTCGACGGCATCGACATCGACTACGAGCAGTTCGCGTTCGCGGATGGTCGTGCGACGTGGGCCGCAACGCGCCCCAATTGGGTCGCGTTCCTCGATGAACTGTCGACGGCGCTGCACGTTGCGGGCCGATTGCTCACCGTGAGCGTGCCACCCATTTATGACTCGGACCGCACGGCCGACAGCGGCTACTGGGTGTACGACTATGCGGCCATGGGCGACCACGTCGACCGCATTCGCATCATGGCATACGACTACTCCACCGACCGACCGGGCCCACTGGCACCCGTGGATTGGGTGCGCACGTCGGTCAAGGCGGCCAAGAAAGCCGTTGCCGACGACAGCAAGTTGATCCTCGGGGTTCCGCTCTACGGCCGCAATTGGGTGACCGGCACCACCGGCACATGCCCTGGCGACACGCCCGGCAAGGTCGACCCCAACATGCGTGAGGTCGCCGAACTGATCACCCAGTACGGCGCCACGGCGCTCCGCAGCGCTGCCACCGAGGAGTCGATGTTCAGCTATCAACGCGAGAGCAACGACGGTGTCAACGCCTGCACACAGACTCGCGAGGTCCACTTCGTCGACGCTGCCGGAGTACGTGCGAGGGTGGATGTGGCCCGCGAGCAACACATCGGCGGCGTGGTCTTTTGGGCGCTCGGGTACGACACGCCGGCCGAATGGGCTGCCGTGATCGACCTCGCCCGCCCGCGTGGCATCATCGTGCCGAACGGCTGAACTGAACGGCTGGACGGCGCATTGAACGCGGAATAGTTGCGGGCGCAACTATGTTGTAGCGAGCATGACGACCCTCACCATTCAGCGGGCCGCTGATCGCTTCCTGACCGACGCAGGTTGGCTGCATTCGCGACACTCGTTCAATTTCGGCCCGCACTACTCACCGGCACACGAGGGCCACGGGCTCCTGCTCGTGAACAACGACGACGTGGTCGCCGCCGGTCAGGGGTTCGGCACCCACGGCCACCGCGACATGGAGATCGTCACCTGGGTGCTCTCCGGCCGG